>CAIQON010000379.1 GCA_903873475.1 uncultured bacterium | reverse complement strand
CGAACACCGGCGAGGGCGGCGAGGACCGCCGCCGCTACCAGGCGGTCGTCGAGGGCGACACCCTGGCCAGCCGGCTGGGCGCCGACCGCGTGGCGATCGACCTGCCGCTGCAGGCCGGGGACAGCCTGCGCTCGAAGATCAAGCAGGTCGCCTCCGGCCGCTTCGGCGTCACGGCCGAATACCTGTCCTCGGCCGACCAGATCCAGATCAAGATGGCGCAGGGCGCCAAGCCCGGCGAAGGTGGCCAGTTGCCCGGGCACAAGGTGTCCGAGTACATCGCCGAACTGCGCTTCTCGGTGCCTGGCGTCGGGCTCATCTCGCCGCCGCCGCACCACGATATCTACTCGATCGAAGATCTCGCGCAGCTGATCCACGACCTGAAGAACGCCAACCCGCGCGCCTCGATCAGCGTCAAGCTGGTCTCCGAACTGGGGGTGGGCACCGTCGCCGCAGGCGTGGCGAAAGCCAAGGCCGACCATGTGACGATCGCCGGCCATGACGGCGGTACCGGCGCGAGCCCGTGGTCGTCGATCAAGCACGCCGGTACGCCCTGGGAGCTCGGCCTGGCCGAGACGCAGCAGACCCTCGTGCTGAACGACCTGCGCGGCCGCATCGCGGTGCAGGTCGACGGCCAGATGAAGACCGGCCGCGACGTCGTCATCGGCGCGATGCTCGGCGCCGACGAGTTCGGCTTCGCCACCGCACCGCTGGTGGCCGAAGGCTGCATCATGATGCGCAAGTGCCACCTGAACACCTGTCCGGTCGGCGTCGCCACCCAGGATCCGGAGCTGCGCAAGAAGTTCCAGGGCAAGCCGGAACACGTCATCAACTTCTTTTTCTACATCGCGGAGGAGATCCGCGAGCTGATGGCGCAACTGGGCGTGCGCCAGTTCAGCGAGCTGATCGGCCGCGCCGACCTGCTCGACATGAAGAAGGGCATCGAGCACTGGAAGGCCAAGGGGCTCGACTTCTCGCGCATCTTCCACCAGCCGGCCGTCGCCGAATCGATCGCGCGCTGCCAGCGCGAGACGCAGGACCACGGCATCGACGGTGCACTCGACCATCGCCTGATAGAGCTGGCGCTGCCGGCACTCGAGCGGCGCGAAAAGGTCACGATCGAGATGCCCATCCGCAACGGCAACCGTACTGCGGGCACCATGCTGTCGGGCGAGGTCGCGCGCCGCTATGGCCACGAAGGGCTGGACGACGACACCATCCACATCCGCTTCGCCGGATCGGCTGGCCAGAGCCTGGGCGCATTCCTGGCCCGTGGCGTCACGATCGACCTGATCGGCGAAGGCAACGACTACGTCGGCAAGGGCCTGTCGGGCGGGCGCATCATCGTGCAGCCGTCGCCGAAGTTCACCGGCGAGCCGCACGAGAACATCATCATCGGCAATACGGTGCTGTACGGGGCGATCGCCGGTGAAGCCTACTTCCGCGGCGTCGCGGGCGAGCGCTTCGCGGTGCGCAACTCGGGTGCCGACACGGTAGTCGAAGGCGTCGGTGACCATGGCTGCGAGTACATGACCGGCGGCACGGTGCTGGTGCTCGGCAAGACGGGCCGCAACTTCGGCGCCGGCATGAGCGGCGGCCTCGCCTATGTGCTCGACGAGGACGGCCAGTTCGCCGACCGCTGCAACCTGTCGATGGTCGCGCTGGAGCCGCTGTTGCCGGAACCGGAACAGGAGGCGAAGCTGGCACGCGGGCTGTGGCATCGCGGACAATCCGACGAGTCGATCGTACTCGGCATGCTGGCCCGCCATGCACAGCTCTCGGGCAGCGCACGCGCGAAGGCGATCCTCGCCGACTGGGCAAACTGGCGCGGACGCTTCGTCAAGGTGTTCCCCGGCGAATATCGGCGGGCCCTGGGCGAGATGGCGGCCAGCGGCAGCCGGATGGCGGCTTGACACCCCCCTGCACCACCTGAACAGCAAGGACGGCAATGGGCAAGATCACCGGGTTCATGGAGTTCCAGCGGGTCGACGAGGCATACGAGGCACCGCAGTCGCGCGTGAAGCACTACCGCGAGTTCGTGCTGCGCCTGACCGACGACGCAGCCAAGACGCAGGGTGCGCGCTGCATGGATTGCGGCACCCCGTTCTGCATGAACGGCTGCCCGGTCAACAACATCATCCCCGACTGGAACGACCTGGTCTTCAACCAGGACTGGAAGCAGGCACTCGACACACTGCACTCGACGAACAACTTTCCCGAGTTCACCGGCCGCATCTGCCCGGCGCCGTGCGAGGCCGCCTGCACGCTGAACATCAACGATGACCCGGTCGGCATCAAGTCGATCGAGCACGCGATCATCGACAAGGGCTGGGAGAACGGCTGGGTCGTGCCGCTGCCGCCGGCGCACCGCACGGGCCGCAAGGTCGCGGTCGTCGGCTCCGGCCCGGCGGGGCTGGCCTGCGCGCAGCAGCTTGCCCGCGCTGGCCATGCCGTCACGGTGTTCGAGAAGAGCGACCGCATCGGCGGGCTGCTGCGCTACGGCATCCCCGACTTCAAGATGGAAAAGTCGCACATCGACCGCCGCGTCGAGCAGATGACGGCCGAAGGCGTCGAGTTCCGCACCGGCGTGCTGGTGGGCAAGGTCGAAGCGCCCGGCGTGAGCGCGGCCCCGGCGCAGACGATCTCCCCGGAACAGCTGACCTCGGAATTCGATGCCGTCGTGCTGGCCGGGGGCGCGGAAGTGCCGCGCGACCTGCCGGTGCCGGGCCGCACCCTGCGCGGCATACATTACGCGATGGAGTTCCTGCCCCAGCAGAACAAGGTCGTCGCGGGCGACCAGGTGTCCGGGCAACTGATGGCGACCGGCAAGCACGTGGTGGTGATCGGTGGCGGCGATACCGGCTCCGACTGCGTCGGCACCTCGAACCGGCACGGTGCCGCCGCGGTCACCCAGTTCGAACTGCTGCCGCAACCACCCGAAGAAGAAGAAAAACCACTGGTGTGGCCGTACTGGCCGATCCGCCTGCGCACCTCGTCGTCGCACGAGGAAGGCTGCGAGCGCGACTGGGCCGTGACCACCAAGTCGTTCAAGGATGACGGGCAAGGCAACGTCGCGGCACTGATCGGCGCCCGGGTCGAGTGGGCGAAGGACGAAGCCAGCGGCCAGATGAAGATGCGCGAAGTGCCCGGCTCCGAGTTCGAAGTGAAGGCAGACCTGGTGCTGTTCGCCATGGGCTTTACCGGGCCGGTAGCGAGCGTGCTCGAAACCTTCGGTGTCGAGCGCGATGCGCGCGGCAACGCGAGGGCTTCCACCGAGGGCGCCGGCAGCTACGCAACCAGCTCGCCGAAGGTGTTCGCGGCAGGCGACATGCGTCGCGGACAGTCGCTCGTGGTGTGGGCGATTCGCGAGGGTCGGCAGTGCGCGCGGGCGGTCGACGAGTTCCTGGTCGGGAGCTCGGAGCTGCCACGCTGACGGCGCACGCGACACTCCGCCTATACTCGGCATCGCCCGGGCCAGGCTCCACCTGCCCAGACACGACAGGAACCCTACATGTCCCCACTTCGTAACGACAGGCTGCTGCGTGCGCTGATGCGCCAGCCGGTCGACCAGACGCCGGTCTGGGTGATGCGCCAGGCTGGCCGCTACCTGCCCGAATACAACCAGACGCGCGCCCGCGCCGGCAGCTTCGTCGCGCTGATGAAGTCGCCCGCGATGGCCGCCGAAGTCACGCTGCAGCCGCTCGAGCGGTTCGACCTCGATGCCGCGATCGTCTTTTCAGACATCCTGACCGTCCCCGACGCCATGGGCCTCGGCCTGTATTTCGCCGAAGGCGAGGGGCCGCGCTTCGAGCGCCCGCTGCGCGACGCGAAGTCGATCGAATCGCTGCGGCTGCCCGACCCGGATACCGACCTGCGATACGTGATGGACGCGATCTCGGAATGCCGCCGCGGCATCGACGGCAAGGTACCGTTGATCGGCTTTTCCGGCAGCCCGTTCACGCTGGCCTGCTACATGATCGAAGGCGGCGGCAGCGACGACTTTGCCCGGGTCAAGCAGCTGATGTACACCGACCCGAAGCTGATGCACCAGCTGCTCGACACCAATGCCCGTGCGATCAGCATCTACCTGGACGCGCAGATCGCGGCTGGCGCGCAGGCTGTCATGTTGTTCGACACCTGGGGTGGCACGCTGTCGGCCGAACGCTACCGCGAGTTCTCGCTGCGCTACCTGCAGCAGATCGTCGGCTCGATCCGGCGCGAGGCCGAGGGTCGCCAGGTACCGGTCATCGTGTTCACCAAGGGCGGCGCCGTCTGGCTGGAATCGATCGCGGCCATCGGTGCGGATGCAGTCGGTGTCGACTGGACGATCGACATCGGCGAAGCCCGCCGCCGCGTCGGCGACACGGTGGCGATCCAGGGCAATCTCGACCCCCTGGTGATGCTGACCAACCGCGAGACGATCGAGGACGAAGTCGAAAAGATCCTCGCGAGCTACGGCAGCGGGCCAGGCCATGTGTTCAATCTGGGGCATGGCATCACGCGGTTCACGCCGCCCGAGAATGTCGGCTTCCTGGTCGATGCCGTGCACCAGCGCAGCCGGCGCTTCCACGCAGCCGATTGATCGGAGCCGCCCGCGGGTCGTGCTGGACAAGACCCGCGGTACATGGCTTATGCACAGATCGCCGCAAACCTCGATGCCAGGGCAATTCTCGACAGCTCGTGAAAAGGCTTCTGCAAGCGCCTGATTACAAAGGTGTATGCTGCGCGTTGGCGATCGATCCGTCGAATTCTGCTGGCGGACGACCGTTGACAGACGGCTTTGGCGAAAATTATCGACAAAGTTATCCACAGCTCCGGCTCCGTCCGCCAGCCTCCGCCTGACTCTGGCCTGCGCTATGTGCGCGTCGCGCTGGACGTGCCCCTCGACCGCCTGTTCGACTACCGGAACGTGGACGCGTCCGCGGACGATATCGGTCGGCGGGTGCAGGTACCGTTCGGACGCACCCGGGCCACCGGGATCATCACCGGGTTCACGGAGGCATCCGACGTACCAGACGCGCAGGTGAAGCCGATCGGCCCGGTGGACCGTACGCTGCCGCCAATCCCGGCGGACGTGATCGACACCGTTCGCTTCGCCGGCATCTACTACCAGCACCCCTTCGGTGCCGCGCTGTTCTCCGCCCTCCCGCCAGCCGTGCCCGCAGCCGTGCTGGCGCGCGTGCCCCGGCCGCAGGCGTGGACGCTGACCGCGCAGGGACGCGCGCGGCAGGCCGTCCCGACGGGCCGTCCAGCACCGAAGCAGCAGGCCCTGCTCGACCGGCTCGCCGCGGCGCCAGTCGTGGCGGAGGCGTCGCTGCATCCTGCGGATGGCCGAGATCCAGCCCTCGCGGGACTGCTGCGCCGATTCGCCGAAACCGGATGGATCGCACCGGCCGTCGAGCCGGCGCAGCGTACGCCGGGCGCGGGCGCTGCGCCGGCACAGCGGGATGCGGGGTTCTCGCTGAGCCTCGAACAGGCAGCCGCCATCGACGCGCTGCACGACAGCCTCGGCGTATTCAGCGTACATCTGCTGTTCGGCGTCACCGGCAGCGGCAAGACTACGGTCTACGCGCGCACGATGGAACGGGTCCTGGCACGGGGGCGGCAGGTACTGATGCTGGTCCCCGAGATCAACCTGACCCCGCAACTGGGTGCCGTGCTGGCCGACGACCTCCCGGGCGCCCGTATCGTGGTGCTGCACAGCGGTTTGCATGCAGCCGAGCGCGCGCGGCGCTGGCTGGCGGCGGCCGATGGCAGCGCCGACGTGGTGGTCGGCACCCGCCTGGCCGCGTTCACGCCCATGCCCCGGCTCGGGCTGGTGGTCGTCGACGAAGAACACGACGCATCGTTCAAGCAGGAGGAAGGGCTGCGCTACCACGCACGCGACGTGCTGGTCTGGCGCGCCCGCTCGCGCGGCATCCCGGTAGTGCTCGGCAGCGCCACCCCGGTGCTCGAGACGCTGCACAACGCGCAGTCCGGGCGCTACCGGCTGTTGCGCCTGGACGAGCGGCCGACCGGTCCGATGCCATCGATCGAAATCATCGACCTGCGCCGCTACCCGAAGATGGCCGCGCACAAACCGGAGCCGTCCGAGCCACTGCTTAAGGCGCTGGCCGCGCAGATCGACCGCGGCGAGCAGGGGCTGGTGCTGATCAACCGGCGCGGCTACTCGCCAGTGCTCAGATGCAACGGATGCGGCTGGGCCGCTGGCTGCGACCGCTGCAGTGCCCGCCTCGTGCTGCACCAGCGGCAACGCACGCTGCGCTGCCATCACTGTGGGCAGTCGCAGCGGCCACCGCAGTTCTGTCCTGCCTGCGGCAATCCCGACCTGACCGCGCTCGGCCTCGGTACCGAGCGGCTCGAGGAAACGCTCGCCCGGTTGCTTCCGGGGGCCCGGCTGATGCGTGTCGATCGCGATACGGTGCGCAGCGCCGCGGCCTGGGAGGAAGCGCGCGAACGCATCCGGCGGCGCGAAGTGGACCTGCTGGTCGGCACGCAGATGCTGGCCAAGGGGCACGATTTCCCGCGTCTCACGCTGGTCGGGGTGATCGACAGCGACCAGGCGCTCTACAGCAGCGATTTCCGCGCACCCGAGCGGCTGTTCGCGCTGCTCACCCAGGTCGCCGGCCGCGCCGGGCGCGCCGACCTGCCGGGACGGGTACTGATAGAGACATCGCTCCCGCAGCATCCGCTGTTCGAGGCACTCGCCCGCCACGACTACGCGCGATTCGCCAGCCAGCTGCTGGAGGAGCGCCGGCAGATGCGGCTGCCGCCGTTCTCGTCGCAGGCGATCCTGCGCGCCGACGCGGCGGCCATCGCCGATGCGATCGGCTTCCTGGCCGAGGCCGCGTCGCTGGCCACTGGCATCGACCCGGCCGTCATCGTGTACGACCCGGTGCCGGCGCTGCTGGTACGCCGCGCCGGACGGGAGCGGGCGCAGCTGCTGGTGCAATCGACCCACCGCGGCCGTTTCCAGCGCTTCCTCGCGGCCTGGCGGGAAGCGATCTCGGCCCGGCGCGTGTCGAAGGTGCACTGGATCCTGGACGTCGACCCGCTCGAGCTGTGACGGGCGCGGTACGCGCCGCGAAACAGGCCCCTGAACGGTCGCGGCGCAAAGTAAACTACTGCCCCTGATGCCGCACGACACTGGCGATACCAACGATGGCCCCGTCCGACCTTAAATCCACCTGCATCGCGCTGCTCGAGCAGGCGCTCGCCGCGGTCGCGCCCGGCAGCGGCGTGACGGTGCAACTCGAACGGCCGAAGCAGCGCAGCCATGGCGACTACGCCTGCAACCTGGCGATGCAGCTGGCAAAGCCGCTCGGCCGCCCGCCACGCGAGATCGCCGCGCAGCTGATCGCCGCGCTGCCCTCGTCCGGCACCCTCGAGAAGGCAGAGATCGCCGGTCCGGGGTTCATCAACCTCACCGTGTCGCGCGCGGCGCGGCGGGCCGTCGTGCACGTGGTGCGAAGCGAAGGCGCCGCCTATGGCCGCCGCGCACCCTCGCGGCGGCAGCGCGTGCAGGTCGAATTCGTGTCGGCAAACCCCACCGGGCCGCTGCACGTCGGCCACGGCCGCGGCGCTGCGTACGGCGCGAGCCTTGCCAACGTGCTCGAGGCCGCGGGCTGCGAAGTGAGCCGCGAGTACTACGTGAACGATGCGGGCCGGCAGATGGACATCCTCGCGCTGTCCACATGGTTGCGTTATCTCGACCATGCGGGGCAGCCGGTCGCGTTCCCGCCCAATGGCTACCAGGGCGAGTACGTACGCGACATGGCGCGATCGCTGGCGGCCACCCATGGCGACACCTTCGTGCGGCCCGCTGCCTCGGTGGTGGAAGGCACGCCCGGCCTGCCGCCGGCAGGCGACGACGATCCCGCCTCGAAGGCCCGCCGCGAGACCCATCTCGATGCGCTGATCGACGCCGCGAAACGGCTGCTCGGCGACGGCTATGCGGTGGTGCACAGCCATGCGCTCGACACCCAGCTCGGCGACTGCCGCGATGACCTGGACGGCTTCGGCGTCACCTTCGACCGCTGGTACTCGGAGCGGTCGCTGTTCGATGGCGGTGCGGTCGCACGCGCGGTCGAACGCCTGCAGGCAGCCGGCCACCTCTATCGCGAGAACGGTGCGCTGTGGTTCCGCTCGACCGCCTTCGGCGACGAGAAGGATCGAGTGGTCCAGCGCGACAACGGTGCGTTCACCTACTTCGCCTCCGACATCGCCTACCACCTCGACAAGTTCGAGCGTGGCTTCGAACGCGTGATCGACGTCTGGGGTGCCGACCACCACGGCTACATACCGCGCGTGATGGGCGCGCTGCGCGCGAGCGGTGCCGATGCCGACCGGCTGACCGTCGCGCTGGTGCAGTTCGCCGTGCTCTACCGCAGCGGCGAGAAGGTCTCGATGTCGACCCGCTCCGGCCAGTTCGTCACGCTGCGCGAACTGCGCGGCGAGGTGGGCAACGATGCGGCGCGATTCTTCTACGTGCTGCGCAAGAGCGACCAGCACCTCGACTTCGACCTCGACCTCGCCAAGTCGCGCTCGAACGAGAACCCTGTCTATTACATCCAGTATGCACATGCGCGCATCTGCAGCGTATTCGATGCGTGGACAGGCGAGACAGAGCAGGCAGGCCTGCATGCACTCGACGCGGTCGATCTCTCGCCTCTCGACCATCCACACGAACTGGCCCTGATCGACCGCCTCTCCGCCTGGCCCGAGGTGCTCGAAGGGGCGGCCGGCGAGCTCGCGGTGCATGGCATCGCGTTCTACCTGAAAGACCTCGCGGGCGACTTCCACAGCTACTACAACGCCGAGAAGGTCCTGGTCGACGACGAGGCCCTGCGGCTGGCACGGCTGGCCCTGCTCGATGCCGTGCGCACCGTGATCGCCGCGGCCCTTGCACTGCTCGGCGTGTCCGCGCCGGCGCGCATGTAGCCCGGAGCATGTCGACCTTGCACACGGTGCCACGATGAGCCGCGACTACAAGAAACCCGAACCCCGAGGCCGGACCGGCACGATGGCCGTGGGTGTCTTCATCGGCCTCGTGCTCGGCCTGGTGGCTGCGCTGGCGATCGCCTTCTACCTCAACCGCGCGGCCAATCCGTTCGCCGCCCGCGACAAGCCGCCGGCGGCAGTGCAGGCACCGGGCAAGGCTGCGCCGGCGGAGCCCGGCAAGGCCACTGCCAGGGAAGACGCCGCTGCACCGGAGGCAGGCAAGGCAGCTGCAGACCCGAAGCCGCGTTTCGATTTCTACACGATCCTGCCCGGCGTCGAGCAACCGGCGACCGACCAGGACCTGCGCAACCGCGGCGCCGATACGAAGGCCGCCACGCAGGAGCGCTTCTTCCTGCAGGTCGGCGCCTTCCAGAACGCACAGGACGCAGACAACCTGAAGGCGCGGCTCGCGCTCATGGGGCTCGAAGCCACGATCCAGACAGCCAGTCTCGGCGAAAAGGGTATCTGGCATCGCGTCCGCCTCGGGCCTTATGATGATGCCGACGCCCTTGGCCGGGTACGCGGCCAGCTCGCCGCCAACGGAATCGAAGCGGCGTCCATCAAGGTCCGCGAGAAGAAACCGTAACGACGTTGCCGGCACCCCGCGTGCCCCACCGGAGATCCAACATGTTCAAGACCCTGATCCACGCCTTGCTGCTGGCGGCCTTCGTCGGCCTCGGTGCTCCCGCCGCTGCCCAGCCATTGGTCGCGGGCAAGGACTACCGCGTGCTGCAGCCGGTCCAGCCTGTCGACAATCCGAAGCGGATCGAGGTCATCGAGTTCTTCTGGTACGGCTGCCCCCACTGCTTCGACCTGCAGCCGGCGATGAAGGCCTGGCTCAGGAAGAAATCGCCGGACATCGAAGTACGCCGCGTGCCCGCCGTGTTCCGCGAGAGCTGGCTCCCGCACACCCGGCTGTTCTATACGCTCGAGGCGATGGGACAGCTCGACCGCCTGCATGACGACGTATTCAAGGCGATCCATGAACAGAAGACCGACCTCGGCGATCTCGGCAGGATGCAGGCCTGGGTCGGCAAGAATGGCATTGACCCGAAGCAGTTCGCCGAAGTCTACGGTTCGTTCGGCGTCGACAGCCGCGTGCAGCGCGCGATCCAGATGAGCAAGGCCTACCAGCTGTCGGGCACGCCTTCGCTGGTGGTCAACGGCCGCTACCTCACCTCTCCCTCGATGACCCAGGGCCAGGAGCGTACGTTCCAGGTGATCGAGCAGATCGCGGCACAGATCCGCAGCGGCGCGCTGCCGGCGAAATGATCACGGGGCGGCGATGCCCCGCGTTCGGGCCGTTGCCGCGCCGATGCACGACGCGTGCAGCCTTTGACAGGACGGCCAGGTGACCGTTTGAAGCCGGCTGGAGCCGGCCCGGTCTTCATCACCGGCGGTTCGGCTGGCATCGGCCGTGCACTGGCCGAATACCATGCCTCGCAGGGCGCGACCGTCGGCGTCACCGGCCGTCGCGCCGAGCCCCTGGCCTCGCTGGCGGCGGCCTGGCCCGGCCGCATCGTCCCGATGACGGTCGATGTCCGAGACGCATCCGCGATGCAGGCGCAGGCGGCATGGTTCATCGAACGCTGCGGCTGTCCGTCGCTGGTCTATGCCAACGCCGGCATCAGCATCGGCACCCTGACCGAGCATGCCTGCGACGCCGACGTGTTCCGCGAAATCATGGACACCAACGTGCTCGGGGTCGTGCATGCGTTCGCGCCGTTCATCGCGCCGATGCAGGCCGCGGGCGGTGGCACGCTGGTCGGGATCGCCAGCGTGGCAGGCCTGCGCGGCCTGCCCGGGGCGGGCGCCTATGCCGCCTCCAAGGCCGCCGCCATCGCCTACCTCGAGTCGCTGCGCATCGAGTGCCGGACCACCGGCATCCGCGTGGTGACGGTCTGCCCGGGCTACATCGCCACCGGCATGACCGAGCGCAACCCCTACCCGATGCCGTTCCTGCTCACCGCGGGCGACGCCGCCCGGCGCATCGCCCGCGTCGCGGCCCGGGGCCGGTCCTTCGCCATCGTACCGTGGCAGATGGCCATCGTCGGGCGCGTGATGAAGCTCATGCCCGACTGGCTGTGGGACCGCACACTTGCCGGCAAGGGCCGCAAGCCGCGCCGCGCGAGCCCGCCGCCAGGCCGCGGCTGAGCGCACCGCGCGCCGGGCACCGGCTCAGCCGAAGAAACCGGCTGCGAGCAGTTCCTCGGTCAGCGTCCGGTAGTCACGCGCACCCGGGCTGGACGGCGAGTGGCTGAACACGTCCTTGCCGTACATCGGGCTCTCGGCGAGCGCGACGTTCTCGGCGATGCGCGTCTTGCACAGGCTGGCGCCGTAGCGCCGCGCGAGTTCGTCCTGCACGCCTGCGGCCAGCCTGCGCCGCGCATCGTAACGGGTGATCACGACCCGGCGCACGAACTTGCGGTTGAGCCGCTGCTCGAGCACGTTGAGCGCGGAATCGAGCCGGTGCACGCCCTGCAGTGACAGGTAATCGGCCGACACCGGGATCAGCACGCTGTCGGCCGCGATCAGTGCGTTGAGCGTGAGCACCCCCAGCATCGGGCAGCAATCGATGAACACCGGGCCGCGATGCTGCGTCTGCTCGACCATCGCGGCAATGCCCTGGCGCAGCTTGCCCGAGATGCCAGCGTCGGAGGCATGCAGCGCATCCACCTTGGACAGGTCGGGCGCCCCCGGCAGCAGCTGCACGCCCTGCGCCGTCGGGCGCAGCATGCCGGCCAGCGGCTTGTTCTCGGCGAAGAAGGAGTAGCAGCTGTCGCCCTTGGCGAATGCGCGCTGCCCGAACGCAAGGGTCAGGTGGGCCTGCGGATCGAGGTCGATCGCCACCGTCGCAAGGCCCCGCTGCGCCACCGCCGTCGACAGGTTGAGCGTCGTCGTGGTCTTGCCGACGCCGCCCTTCTGGTTGAAGACCGCGATGATGCTCAAGGGATCGGTCGCATCAGGCCCGGGCGCGTTGCAGCGTCGACGCCAGGAATGCCTCGATGGCCTGCTCGACCGTCGCCGGCGCATCCGAGGCAGCGGCAGCGGCCAGTGCGGTCGATGCGGGATAGAAATGGCCGACACCCGGGATGCGGTGCGCGGTGACCGGCAGCCCGACCGCGCTTGCATGCTCGACCAGTGCCGGCGCCTGCTCGAGCACGTAGTCGAGGTCGTTCTCGCCCCACAGCGCAAGCACTGGCGGCTCGCCCGGCAGGCCTCTGACATGGCGCTTGAGTTCATCGAGGCCCAGGTAACCGGACAGGCAGACCACCGCAGCAGCTTCAGCCTGGCGCGCGAAGACTGCATGCATTGCAGAGCGGCCACCCGCCGAGAAACCGCCGACCGCGATCCGCGACGCATCCACCGCCAGCCGTACGGCATTGGCCCGGACCCAGCCGATCGCGGCGGTGAAGTCGACTGCAGCCGCCTCGATGCCATTGGCGACCATTTCGCTCGTCGCCGGGGGCAGGTTCATCTGCCGGCGCACCACGTCGAGCCGCGAGCGGGGAACGTTGTCAGGGTTCACCAGCACCGGGATCGTGCCCGGATCGGGATCTTCCGGAATCAGCCGGTAGTCGATCGAGAAGCAGACATAGCCACGCCTGGCGAACCGGCGGCAGTATTCGGCGACCGGAGTGTTCTTCGGACCGTCCTCCTGCACCGTGTCGTCTTCCTTCGAACCCCGATGGAAGGCGCCGCCGAAGGCGAGGATCAGCGCTGGCCGGGCGCCTGCGGCCCGCAGCGCGGCCGGTGGATGGTAGATGTCGAGCCGAAGCGGCCGCTGGCCCGGTTCGGTGCTGGTGAAGCCCACGCCTGCACGCGAGTACTCGACGTCGCGGGTGACCTCGCAGCCCACGCCGTCGCCCCTGTTCGACTGCCCGTCCATCCGCCCCCCGGATACGAAAGCCCACCGACCCTTCGCCTGCGCGCGCGGCGCGGTCGGATCATTTGCGATGCGATGGAATCGATATACACCGATTGTCCAAGCCGCGTCGGCCGGTCGTCAATCATTTCCCGCAGGTCCGGAGCGATGCCTCGCCCATGGCCCGCGTGAACACCCCTCGCCCTGACAGCCGGGTTAGCATGTGCCTTCGAACGCGCGCATTCGAAGGCCCGCAACGACGGAGGCATCGCCATGAAGCGACTGAACACCATCCTGCACGGCCTGCTGCTGGTGGCTGCGCTTGCCGGCGGCCCGGCGCTGGCCCAGGCATTTCCGTCCAAGCCGATCCGGTTGATCGTCGGCTATCCGCCCGGTGGCGGCATCGACTTCGCCGCACGCGTCGTGCAGGCACCGCTGCAGGACGCGCTGAAACAGTCCCTGGTCATCGACTACAGGCCGGGCGCGGGCGGCACGATCGCAGCGGCGGAGCTGACCCGCGCGAATGCCGACGGCTACACGCTGCTGGTCGCCAATACCGGTCCGTTCGCGATCGCGCCCTACCTGCAGGCGAAGATGCCCTACGATCCGGTGAAGCAGTTCACCTACATCGGGCAGATCAGCCAGGGCAGCTACATCGCCGTCACGCGCGCCGACCATCCGGCGAGGGACCTGCGTGACTTCATCGGATGGGCGAAGGCCAATGCCGGCAAGGCGAACTTCGCCTCGGGCGGCGCCGGTACGTCCACCCACCTCAACGGCGAACTGATGAATGCCGCGACCGGGCTTGCGCTGACCCATGTGCCCTACAAGGGCAGCGCCCCGGCGATCGCCGAACTGCTGGGCGGCCAGACCCAGGTCATGATCGATGCCGGCAGCGCGCTGCTGCCGATGATCCGGGCCGGAAAGCTGCGCGCGCTCGCAGTCACCGGCGCCAGGCGCGACCCGCAGCTGCCCGACGTACCGTCGGTGCGTGAACTCGGGCTGGGCGCGATGGAATCGGTCGGGTTCCAGGGGCTGGTCGGTCCGGCGGGCATACCGAAGGATGTGGTGGCCGTGCTGTCGACTGCGCTGGCGCGGGCGCTCGACACGCCAGATGTGCGCGCGAAGTTCGCCGGCGTCGGCGCCGAGGTGAGCCCGCTCGGTGCGGACGCGTTCGGTGCGTTCGTCCGCGCCGAGAATGAGAAGTGGGCGACGCTGATCCGCACGCGCAAGCTGCAGCTCGACTGACCCTGCAGGTCAGGGCGCGGGCGAACCCCCACAGGGCAGGGATGGCGGGACGGTTCGCCGCCCCTCTTCCCGCCCCTTGCCTCGCCCCTGGTGCGCTCAGCCCGCCAGCTGCTGGCGCAGCCAACGCCAGGCCGCAGGCCCCCATTCACGTTCGTTGCGGGCCGCGATGTGGCCGTCGTTGGCGTAGATGCGGGCCACGCGCCCGGTCGCCGGGCCACTCTCGAGCAGCAGGTAGATGTTGCCGATCGGGGTGAGGTGGTCGACCTTGCCGTTGACCAGGTACATCGGCATGGTCAGCTGGTCGAGCAGGCCCTGGTCCTTGAGCGACCAGCGCAGGAACTCCTCGCGCTGGGCCGCCTCGGTCATCGGCTTCACCGGCGGCCGCGTGCCGCGCGGGCCGAACCAGTTGGTACGTGCGCGTTCTTCGGCTGCGCGCCGCGCCTCGGCCCGTTCTTCGTCGGTGCCCCAGTAACCGGCGCCGCCCGGCGCACACGAGATCAGTGCCTTGATGCGCGCATCGTGCGCGGCCAGGCGGATCACCCACAGCCCGCCACGACTCACGCCGAATGCACCCAGCCGACTGCCGTCGATTTCGGGCCGCGACTGCAGCAGGTCGAGCGCCGCCTGCCAGGCCACCACCGACTCGGGCGCATGCGGGAAGCTGGTCTGCCCGGTCCCCGGGGCATCGACCACCAGCGAAGCGATGCCTTCGGCCATCGCACCATCGGCGTACTTTTCGCGGTCTTCCTTGTACATGTCGCCGCCGCACATGACGAGCACCGCCGGCACCTTGTTCGTCGCCGATGCGTGCTTCGGGATGCGCAGGTGGCCGGTGGCATGCATGCCGTCGCGCGACACGCGCACCACCTCGGGCGGATGCTCGCCGAGCGCGGCCGCACGTTCGAAGCAGCGCAGGTAGTCCTCGTAGGATTTCGTCTTGATCGCGCTCATCGTCGGCGGGCAGATGGTCGAACCGGACCAGTACGGCGACGGGAAGCGCGCGATGCTGTAGTAGGTCTTGGCATGCAGGAAACCGCTGCGCGCCGCCGCGCGGTCACCACGCGCCAGTGCCGCTTCCGCTTCGGCTTCGTAGCGCGCGGCCACCGCGCTCCAGGTCGGCACCCAGTCCTCGTCCTCGGTGCTCTTCAGCACCTTGACCGTTTCCAGCATGGGCCCGATGTCGTCCACGAGGTTGAACCAGCGGCGATAGAACCCGCCGGTGGCCACCACGAACGGGTCCTCGTCCCCACGCACCGGCAGCGCGGCCATCTGGGCAGCCTTGTCCACAGCACTCATGTTCGATCCTCCTGGATGTTTTCAACGACGGCGGTTTGCGACCGTGACGGCGCGCAGGGATGATAAAGGCGCAGCCCCGGTCGTCGCCATTGTCAGCACGCCGGACGTCCCGGATCGCGCACGGGCGGGGCCGGCAGGCCGAAGCGGGTCCAGTCGATCCGGCGCGAAGCGAGCATCGCCGCGGCCAGCGCGGAGAACATCAGCAGGGTACCGCACAGCAGGGCGGTGTCCTCCAACTGCAGCACGGAGTACAGCACGCCGTGCAGGACGGCGAGTCCCGCCCCGAAGCCGGCCGCAGCACGCCGTCCGCCCAGCACCGGCGACAGGTAGGCCGTCACCAGCAGCACGCAGGCGACCGCTGCGGTGCCATAGGCCACTGCGAACGGCAGATGCTCGGACAGCGCGAGCAGCAGCAGGAAGAAGATCGCCAGCGCCGCGCCGACGAAGCCGTACTGCATCGGATGGATGGGCACCCCGCGCAGCGCCTCGAACAGCCAGAACGCACCGAAGGTAAGCAACACGAACAGCACGCCGTACTTGGTCGCACGGGTCGCCTGGGCATAGATATCCACCGGGTCGACCAGGCGCACGCCGAACGCGTCGCCCGGCGCTGCAGGCACCCGTGTGGCATTGCCCATCGTCGGCTCGGTCGGGACCAGTACGCTGCGAGCCCGGGTCGCGATGGCCGGAACGCTCCAGCGCGCGCTGAAACCCGCCTGGCCGACCTCGCGGTCGATCGGCAGGAAGCGGCCGCCGAAGCTCGGATGCGGCCAGTTCGAACGCAAGGCGACCCGGGTCTCGCCGCCCAGCGGCACGATCGAGAGTTCGCGCATGCCAGCGAGGTCGCTGCGCACCCTGAACTCGATCGGTGCACCGGTCGCGAGCAGCTTCGGGTCGACGCGGGCGCGCACGGCTGGCCCGTCGAACGGGGGCGCAGCGCGCGGCTCGAACGCATGGCGTTCGCCGGCGAGGTCGATCGAGGGCGTCGACACGAAGCCGCGCAGGTCGGACACCGAGAAGGCGACATAGGGTTCGCCCGGCACGATCGCCACGGTCGTGCCTGCTGCCGCCGGCGGCGGCTCCGGCAGGGCCACGGGCTCGAAGCGTCCGGCAAGCTCCAGCGCCTTCGCGCGCCACACCGGCACCTGGTGGATGCCGCGCCGGCGCAGCTCCACCTCGACCTCGCCGTCGACGACCAGTTCGGCCGGGAACGCGAGCACGAAGCGCTCGACCCTGCGGGTGGCCAACGCAGGGGCGGCCTCGCGCCCCGCGGGCGAGACGATGGTCGTCGTCTCGACGTATGGCAGCACGAGCACCGGCCCGGCGACCACCTGCGGCCCGGCATGGGTCGCGGCGATGTCATCCTGGACGTGCATGCGCCAGGCCGCGCGGCCGGCGATCGTGGCCTCGATCAGCGACAGCGGCACCAGCAGCAGGAGTACCAGCAGGCCGATGGTGGCCGCCTTCAGGAGCAGGAAGCGGTTCATCGCGCATGGCTCCCGGCCGCGGTGGCGATGCGTCGCTCCACCGTGCAGGCGCTGTCCGCCGCGCGGCCGAACAGCGCGCGGCAGTGCCGGTACCAGTCGCTCTGGAACACGCCATCCGGGTCCCAGGCCTCCTTCAGCCGGAGGAATGCACGGAACTGCGGGTAGCAGGCCTCCACCTGCGCACGCGTCGCGAACCGGTGATAGGTCAGGTAGTAGCTGCCGCCGCGTTCGATCGCACGATCGATCAGCCGGCGGAATGCAGCCGCGGCGGCCTCGATTCCGTCGGGCGCGTGGTCGACATGCAGGTTGAAGATCACGCACGCATGGTCCTGCTTCGCCCAGGCGAGGAACGACTCGGTGTCGCTGCGAATCAGGCGCACCGTCCCGTACACGACCTGCGTGCCATGCGCGCGGAACTCGAACGCGCAGGCACGCATGAAGTCGGCCAGCCTGGACCGCGGCACGTACAGCTCGGTGATCATCTCCGAACCCCGGCAACCGGCATGGTGGTCGATCTCGCGGTGGTAGCCGTCGACATAGCGGCCCATCTGGTGCCGGTCGGAGTCGTAGTGCTGCCCGGACGTCCCGAGGTAGAACCCGGCGTACTCGTCGAACGCCTTCGCCGGGTCGACATGCGCGAGCAGCAGCAGGCGCTTCCAGTCGGCCTCGGACAGCTCGCGCTGCGCACGGGCCGCGGCTGTCGATCCGAGCTCGGCCGCCGACAGCGGCCGGTAGCAGGAGAACACGCCGCGGGTGAGAAAGCCGTCGCTGGCCGGGTCGATCGCGAACTGCCAGTCGCCATACAGGTAGCCCTGCGCCCGACGCGCGTCGAAGGCCTCCATCAGTGCGTCTGCCTCGACGATCTCCACGTCGCGCTGCAGGCGGCAGCGGCGTACCAGCCGCAGCGTGACCGAGCCGACGATGCCGAACAGGCCGTAGCCGCCGATGGCCAGCCGGAACAGATCCGGCTGCTCGCTGCGGCTGGCGCGGCGCAGGCGGCCGTCGGCGGTCACCAGCGTGAACGATTCGATGTCGGACACGAACGGCGCGAAGTCCAGGCCGCGGCCGTGGATGTTGGCCGACAGGGCACCACCGATCGACATCCGGTCGGCACCGGTCTGCTTCTGGCGGAACGTCCACGGCGCCGCTGTGCCGCCAGCCGCCTCGGGCTGCAGGCGATCGAGCGCCTGCAGCAGCTCCGGCCATTGCATGCCCGCCTCGACCTCGATCAACCCGCGCTGCGCGTCGAACTGCAGCACGCGGTTGCAGCCGGACAGGTCGACCAGCCAGCCAGCCTCCCCGAACTGCTGCCCGCCCATCGCATGGCGCCCGCCGCAGACCGAGACCGGGACGCCGATGCGCCTTGCGCGCGCCACCGTGGCCGCCACTTCGAACAGGTTGCGCGGATGGAAGGTGCGCAGCACCGCTGCCGGATTCAACCCCGAGTGCCGGTCGTTGACCCGGTGACAGTGGGGGAAGGCGGTACTGCAGGGATTCAGGACGGGCAGGCTGTCCATCGAGGGCCTCTCGCGGGTGGAAGGAGCCGCGATGCTCGGTGCAGAAAGGCCACGATCCAACCGCTTCGCAAAAAGGATCACAATGCGATACCGTCCGGACATCGCCTCGATCCTTCCCCACACCTTCGCCGCCGTCACGCCATGGCCAGCACCGATCCGATCCTCGCCGCGCTGAAGCCGCTGCTCAAGGCGCGCGGCATCACCTACAAGGCGCTCGGCGCCGAGCTCGGCCTGTCCGAGCCGAGCATCAAGCGGATGCTGTCCGGGCACACGATGACGCTGGCACGGCTCAACCGCATCCTCGAGGTGCTGGGCACCGACCTGTTCGAGCTCGCACGCCTCGCACAGCGCGAGCGTACGCTGCCACGTGAACTCACCCTGCAGCAGGAAGAGGCGCTGGCGAAAGACGCACGGCTGCTCACCGTGTTCCACCTGCTGCTGAACGAATGGACCGCCGCCGAGATCTCCGGGCGGTTCGCGCTCGCCGGCCCGGAGCTGGTGCGCCTGCTCGCCCGGCTGGCACGCATCGACCTGATCGACCTCGGGCCGGGCGACCGCGTCAGGCTGAAGGTCGCGCGCAACCTGCAATGGCGGCGCAACGGCCCGGTGCGGCATGCGTACGAGGCGAAGGTGCTGCAGGAATTCCTGCTCAACGGCCTGGGCGCGTCCGACATGCACCTGCGCTTCGAGGTACGCGAGGTGTCGCGCGCATCGCTCGCGCTGATGCAGCGCAAGCTCGACCGGCTCGCCGCCGAGTTCAACGAGACCGCGGAACTGGAAACAACCCTGCCCCGGCGCGAACGCCTGAGCGTGGGCATCGCGCTGGTCTGTCGCCCGTGGACCTTCTCCGCGACCGCGGCGCTGCGGCGGAGCTGAGCCGATGGCACGCGTACATCCGGAGGGCTGGCGCGAACTGGCGAACGCCGGGGCTGCCGAGCGGGAACTGCAGACGCTCGGCCAGCTGGCCGGCGGGCTGCCCGGCGACTACACCGTCTACCATGGCGTGCACTGGACGCGCATCGAGCAGAAGGGCCGTGCAATCTTCGGCGAGATCGACTTCGCCATCGTTGGCCCGACCGGCAAGCTGCTGCTGGTCGAGCAGAAGACCGGCTTCCTGCAAGAGTCCGCTGACGGGCTGGTGAAGCGCTATGCCAGCGGCGAGAAGCACGTCGCCTTCCAGATGGCACGCTCGACCGACGCACTGCATGCGAGGCTGCGCCAGTTCTGCAAGGGCGAGACCACGTACGTCGACTCGGTCCTGTACTGCCCCGACTACACGGTGAAGGATCCCGGCACGGCGGGCATCGATCCTTCACGCATCATCGATGCGAAGCGCAAGGACCGGCTGGTGTCGACCATCCTCGAACTGCTGCCGCCCGCCGGCCCCGGCAACGAGGTACTGCCCTCGCGCGACAAGGTGCATCGGTTCCTCGGCGACATCCTGCAACTGGTGCCGGAAGTGAATGCCTTCGTGAGCGAGGCCGAGACGCTCTACACCCGGCTCTCCGGCGGGCTCGCGCACTGGGCACGCCGCATCGACTGCGATCCGTTCCGGCTGCGCGTCATCGGCACTGCCGGCTCGGGCAAGACCCAGCTTGCGCTCGCGGTGTTCCGCGATTCGGTGGCCGCCGGGCTGAAGCCGCTGTTCGTCTGCTACAACCGGCCGCTGGCCGACCATGTCGCGCGCATCGCGCCGCAGGGCGGCGACGTCGTCACCTACCACCAGCTCGGCGACCGCGTCGCCCGCTCGCTCGGCCAGCGTCCCGACTTCAGCCAGCCTGGCGCCTTCGCCCGGCTGGAAGAGACACTGGATGCATGGCAGCCGGACGAGGCGTCCCGCATCGACGTGCTGATCATCGACGAAGGCCAGGATTTCCAGCCCGGCTGGGCGACGAACCTGCTGCGGCTGCTGCGTCCCGGGGGCCGCGCCTGGTGGCTCGAGGATCCGATGCAGAACCTGTACGGCCGGCCGGAAGTGCCGCTGCCCGGCTGGACCAGCCTGCGCTCGGAGATCAACTACCGTACGCCGCGCGGGATCGTCGACACGCTGAACCGGATGCTGCCGCTGCCGCACCCGATGGAAGCCGGCAGCCCGGTCGACGGCTACGAGGTCGAGATCCTCACCTATGCCGACACCGCCGAACTGATCGCGAAGACGATCACCGCAGTCACCCGATGCATCGGGCTGGGCTTTCGCCGATCGCATGTGGCCGTGGTTACCTACCGCGGGCGCGAGAGTTCGCGGCTGGCACCGTTCGACCGGCTGGGTCCCTACCCGCTGCGCGCACCGACCGGCCGCTACGACCTGCTCGGCAACCCGACGGTCACCGAAGGCGACGTGCTGATCGATTCGGTGCACCGCTTCAAGGGCCAGGCCGCGCCGTGCGTAGTGCTGACCGAGATCGACTTCGACACGCTCGACGAGCGCGCGGTGCGGCGCATCTTCGTCGGTGCCACGCGGGCCACCATGAAACTGGTGATGGTGGTGTCGGAAGCGTCGGCGAAGGTGCTGCTGGCGCACCTCGAAGACTAAGCCGGCGCGCCGTCCCGAGGGGGTTCGCAATTCCCTGCATGGCAGCGAGGCGCTAGACTCGGTCGAGCATTGTCCCGTCTCCGGAGCATCGATGAAGCCTTCGTCGTCCACCGAAGCGATGCCGGTGGAACTGTCCGCCGAGATCGCGCGTGCCGCCCGCCTGTTCGACGAGATGCGCGCGCGCAGCGCCGATCCGCCCGGGGTGTCGCGCGCTTCGTGGGGCCCCGGCGAGCAGATGGCCCACGATCTCGCCCGCGCATGGGCCGGGGAGATCGACCTCGAATGCAGCGTCGACTTCGCAGGCAACCTGTACATGACGCTGCCCGGGCGCGACCGCAGCGCGCCCTGCGTGATGTTCGGATCGCACATGGACGCGGTGCCGCATGGCGGCAACTTCGACGGCGCAGCCGGCGTGGTGGCCGGCCTGGTGTCGCTGGCATGGCTGCGGCGCGCCGGCATCGCGCCGCGCATGGACGTGACCGTGATGGCGATCCGCGGCGAAGAGCTGTCGTGGTTCCCGGCGCCCTACCTCGGCAGCCGCATGGCCTTCGGCCGGGTCGAGCCCGAGGTCGTCGACACCGTGGTCCGCTTCGACTCCGGCCGCACGCTGGCCGAGCACATGCGCGAAGGCGGCTTCGACCCGGAGGCGGTGAAGGCGGGCCGGCGCCAGCTGGACCCGGCGCGCATCGCCGCCTACATCGAAGTGCACATCGAACAGGGACCGTGGCTGGTCGACATAGGGCGGCGCTGCGCCGTGGTCACCGGCATCCGCGGCAACCATCGCTACAAGCACGGCCGCGCGCTGGGGCAGTACGGGCATGCCGGCGGCGTGCCCCGGCTGGCGCGGCGCGATGCGCTGCTGGCGGCAGTCGAGTGGGCCCATGGCGTCGAAGCACGCTGGAAGGCATTCGAGGCTGCGGGACGCGACCTGGTCTGCACGATCGGACAGTTCCATACCGACGCTGCGCACCACACGATGACCAAGATCCCGGGCGAGGTCCGCTTCTCGCTCGACATCCGCAGCTACGACGATGCGGTGCTGGCCGACCTGCACGCGGCACTGTCGGCCGATGCACGCCGCATCTCGCAGGAGCGCGGCGTCGCGCTGGAACTCGGACCGTACACGAAGGCCGCCGCCGCAGTGATGGATCCCGCGCTGGTCGCGCTCGCCCGGCGCAAGGCCACGGAGCTGGGCATCGATGCGCCCGACATGGCGAGCGGTGCCGGCCACGACTGCATGATCTTCGCCGCCGAAGGCGTGCCCTGCGCGATGGTGTTCATCCGCAACGACCATGGCAGCCACAACGCGGACGAGGCGATGGAGATCGACGATTTCGCCGAGGCCTGCCGCCTCGCCACCGGGATGCTCGAGGAGCTCGTACGATGACCGTGTCCAATCCCACCCGCCAGCCGGGCGCCCGCGACCTGGTCGGCTATGGCGGCCGGCCACCGTTCGCCGCCTGGCCCGGCGGCGCAAAGCTGGCCGTCTCCGTCTGCGTGAACTTCGAGGAAGGCGCCGAGAACTCGCTCGAATCCGGCGACCCGGCCGGCGAGGCCATCGGCGAGGTCACCACGGTGATCAGGCCCGGGGTGCGCGACATCGGCCAGGAGCAGCTGTTCGCCTACGGCATGCGCGCCGGCGTCTGGCGCATCCTCGATGCACTCGAGCGGCATGCGGTCCCGTCCACCTGGTGGATGTGCGGCCATGCGGTCGAACGGGTACCGGCGATCGCGCGGGCCGTCGTGGCCGCCGGGCATGAACCGGCCGTGCACGGGTGGCGCTGGCGGCCGCATTCCGACTTCACCGATCCCGACACCGAGCGTGCGTCGATCGTGCGCACGGTGGAGACCATCGAAGCGGCCACCGGCCAGCGGCCGACCGGCTTCTTCTGCCGCGGCTCGCAGAGCGCCTGGACGCGCGACCTGCTGATCGACCTGGGCTTCGGCTACGACAGCAACGCACTCGACGACGACCTGCCCTACTGGGCCGAGAGCCCGACCGGCCGGCGCATCCTCGCCGTGCCCTACTGCTACGACACCAACGACATGAAGTACACCCATCCGAACGGCTTCGTGACGGTGGGCGAGTTCGTCGAGTACGTGACCGGCGCGATCGATGCGCTGGTCGACGAGGGCAACCGCGGCGCACCGAAGATGCTCACGATCAGCTACCACCTGCGCATCGCCGGGCGACCGGCACGCATCGCGGCACTGTCGCGGGTGCTCGATCACCTCGCAGCGCTGCGCGGCGATGTCTGGCTGGCGACCCGGGGCGAGATCGCAGCACACTGGCGCGCGCTGCATCCGCTGGTTGTATCCACCGGCTGATATCGATCACGTTGACCCTTGTTTCGCATATGCTTCGGCATGGCTGCCCTGCTCGCCAAGAGCTGAAGGAAGCATTCGAGCTGGACGCTTGAGTCCACACGACTGCCACGTTTTCACGTCGGTTCGTGGAATCTCCCTGCCGACGCGGAGGTGCGTTTGCGCCGTATCGACCGTCAACTTGTGCCCTGAATCGCGATGACCGAAGCCGACACCTGCCGCGAGTTCGTGACACCCAGGCTGGTCGAGGCCGGTTGGGGTACGGCCGAATCGGTCATCGGTGAGCAGCACAGCTTCACGAACGGCCGGATCATCGTGGCGGGCGGCAAGGTACGCCGGGGCAAGCAACGCCGGGCCGACTACCTGCTGTACTACCGGCGCGACTTCCCTCTGGCCGTCGTCGAAGCGAAGGAACTCGGCTTGCCTGCCGAGACCGGGGTGCAGCAAGCCCGCGAGTACGCGGAGATGCTCGGCCTGAAATTCGCCTACGCAACCAACGGCCATCGCATCATCGAAATCGACTACACCGCCGGAACCAAACGCGAAGTCGATCGCTACGCCACGCCTGAAGAGCTTTGGCAGCGGCTGACGGCTTCGGCTCACTTGGCCGAGCCTGCAGCGGCCCACCTGCTGGAGCCGTTCAATCTCGTGTCGGGCAAGGTGCCCCGGTACTACCAGCAGATCGCCATCCAGCGCGTCATCGAATCCATCCTGCTCGGGCAACGGCGCATCCTTGCCACGCTCGCGACGGGCACAGGCAAAACCTGCATTGCGTTTCAGATCTGCTGGAAGCTGTGGAACAGCCGCTGGAACCGCACGGGCGAGTACCGGCGCCCAAAGATTCTGTTCCTCGCGGATCGCAACATCCTGGTCGACGATCCGATGGCCAAGATGTTTTCGCCGTTCGGCGACGCGCGCCACAAGATTGCAGGTGGCGATATCAGCCAAAGCCGCGACATGTACTTTGGCATCTATCAGGCGCTGTCGACCAGCACGGAAGATGTCTTCCGGAAGTACCGTCCCGACTTTTTCGACCTCATCATCATAGACGAGTGTCATCGCGGTTCCAGCCGCGACGAAAGCAGCTGGCGCGCGGTGCTCGAGTACTTCGAGCCAGCTATCCAGTTCGGCATGACAGCAACGCCGCTGCGTGAAGAGTCGCGCGACTCCTACGAGTACTTCGGCAACCCGGTCTACACCTACAGCCTGCGCCAGGGCATCGAGGACGGCTTCCTCGCACCGTACCGTGTGCACCGTGTCATCACCACCGTGGACGCCGTGGGGTGGCGTCCGAGCAGGGACGAGTTGGACCGCTTCGGGCGCGAAGTGCCGGACGACGAGTACCAGACCAAGGACTTCGAGCGTGTCGTGGCCCTGCGCGCCCGCACCCGGGCCATGGCCCGACACCTCACGGACTTTCTGAAGGGCACCGATCGCTTCGCCAAGACCATCGTCTTCTGCGTCGACCAGGAGCACGCCGCCGAGATGCGGCAAGAGCTGGTCAACCTGAACAGCGATCTGGTCAAGCAGTACCCCGACTACGTGTGTCGTGTCACCGCGGACGAGGGCGCCATCGGCCTCACCCACCTGTCGCACTTCCAGGACGTGGACAAGCCGGCGCCGGTCATCCTTACCACGTCGCAGTTGCTGACCACCGGCGTGGACGCCGAGATGGTGAAGAACGTCGTGCTGGCCCGCATCGTGGGCTCGCGATCTGAGTTCAAGCAGATCGTCGGCCGCGGTACGCGCCTCAAGGTCGACTACGGCAAGGAATACTTCAACATCATCGACTTCACAGGCACCGCGACTCGCCACTTCGCGGACCCTGACTTCGACGGTGATCCGGCACGGATCGAAGAAGTGATGGTCGATGAAGCCGGCGAAGTGATCGACACGACGATCGTCGAAGTCCCGGTCGTGGCCGAACCGGAGGCCGACTACCTCGTACAGCCGGAGCAGGCCGAGCCGGGTGTGGCAAAGATTCTGACCGACCCGCCGGCGGAGCCACGCAAATACTACATCGACGGCGGCCAAGTCGAGGTCATCGGCCATCTGGTCTATGACCTCGACACTGAGGGGAAGAAGCTGCAGGTCGTCCGCTACACCGAATACTCGGGCCGCGCCGTGCGGTCAATGTATCCCACGCGGGCCGCGCTGCAATCTGCCTGGGCCGACCCAGACGCCAGGGCAGACGTGCTGCGCGAGCTGACCGAACGCGGCATCAGTTTCGACGAGCTGACGGCCAGCAGCGACCAACCCGATGCCGACCCCTTCGACCTGCTGTGCCACCTCGCGTGGAACGCCCCCTTGCTGACGCGGCGCCAGCGCGCCGAGCGCGCACGCAAGGCCACGCAGGACCTGTTTGCACAGTACGGCGATACGGCCCGCGAAGTGCTGTCGCTGCTGCTCGACAAATACATCGAGCGGGGGATCGTCCAGTTCAACGCGCTGTCCGATCTCATGAAGGTCCAGCCCTTCGACCGCTTCGGCTCACCCTCCGAGATCGCCAGCCGCCACTTCGGCGGCGTGAAGGGGCTGAAGGAAGCCGTATCACTGCTTCAGACGGCGATCTACCAATGACCTCGAGACTCCACTGAATGCCCGCTCGCAAAGCCAGCACTGCTAGCGCTGCCAGCGCCGAAAAGAAGACCAAGGCGCCCCGCAAACCCAAGGCCGCGTTGACCACGCGCGAGAACCTGTCGGCGCTGATCGGCACCGCCCGCCAGATCCTGCGCAAGGACAAGGGGCTCAACGGCGACGTGGACCGCCTGCCCTTGCTCACGTGGGTGATGTTCCTGAAGTTCCTCGATGACCTGGAGGTCGTGCACGAAGAAGAGTCCGACCTCGACGGCAAGCCTTATCAGCCCATCATCGAAGCGCCGTACCGCTGGCGCGACTGGGCCGCCCGCGAGGACGGCATCACCGGCGACGAGTTGCTCGCCTTCATCGGGCAAGACACCGCCGTGCGGGCCGATGGCAGCAAGGGCAAGGGTCTGTTCGCCTACCTGCGGGGCCTGGGTGGCCAGGGCGAGAAGGGCAGCCAGCGCGAGGTGGTAGCCAACGTCTTCAAGGGTATCCAGAACCGCATGGTCAGCGGCTATCTGCTGCGCGACATCGTCAACAAGATAAACGGCATCCACTTCAGCGCGAGCGAAGAGATGCACACGCTGTCGCACCTGTACGAGTCGATGCTGCGCGAGATGCGCGACGCGGCGGGCGATGCCGGCGAGTTCTACACCCCGCGCCCGGTGGTGCGCTTCATGGTGCAGGTGATGGATCCGTGCCTGGGCGAGACCGTGCTCGACCCGGCCTGCGGCACCGGCGGCTTCCTGGTCGAGGCCTACGATCACATCGCACCGAAAGTGACTTCGCCCGATCAGCGCCACGCGCTGCAGCGCGAGACGTTGTTGGGCCAGGAGGCCAAGCCCTTGCCGTACATGCTGGCGCAGATGAACCTGCTGCTGCATGGCCTGGAGGCGCCGCGCATCGCGTACGGCAATACGCTGGAGCGCCGGATCAACGAGATCGGCCACAGCGAGCGCGTGGACGTGATCCTCACCAACCCGCCCTTCGGCGGCGAGGAGGAGGTGGGCATCAAGGCCAACTTTCCGCCCAACATGCAGACCGCCGAGACGGCACTGCTGTTCCTGCAGTATATCATGCGCAAGCTGCGCGTCGCCGGCGCGCCGGTGCCCGGCGGCAAGCCTGCAGCCCGCGGCGGCCGGGCGGCTGTGGTGGTGCCGAACGGCACGCTGTTCGGCGACGGCATCAGCGCCGTCATCAAGGAGGCGTTGCTCAAGGAGTTCCGGCTGCACACCATCGTGCGGCTGCCGCAGGGTGTGTTCGCGCCCTACACGGACATCCCGGCCAACCTGCTGTTCTTCGAGCGTGGGGGGCCGACCGACACCATCTGGTACTACGAGCTGCCGCTGCCTTCATCCAATGGAGTGGGCCGCAAGGGAAGGTCTGAACAAGCCATCCGAAATGTGATTTCATCGAAGCATCAGCGGGCGATGAGGCGAGCCGATGAGCCAGATGAGTTTCAGCGATGCGGAGCAGGCGGGCAAGCGGAAGAAGACGCGCCGCGAGCTGTTCCTT
>CAIQON010000378.1 GCA_903873475.1 uncultured bacterium | reverse complement strand
GCGCGACCAGGCCTTCGGCCTGCTGGACCGAGAGGCGGGCCTGCGCGACGGCCGTCTCGGCGCGGAACACGTCGCCGATGGTCGCCAGGCCACTCTGGCGGCGGCGCTCGGTGGCCTCGAACGTGGTCTGCGCGTTGCGCAGCGAGATCTGCC
Source organism: uncultured bacterium (assembly GCA_903873475.1). Classification (GTDB taxonomy): domain Bacteria; phylum Pseudomonadota; class Gammaproteobacteria; order Burkholderiales; family CAIKXV01; genus CAIKXV01. The sequence continues at coordinate 1,393 of CAIQON010000378.1, read as the reverse complement.
CTGAACGCACCAGCTGCTCGGAACCGAGCAGGGCGTAGTAGGCCTGCTCGACGGCGAAGGCCACCGCCTGCAGCGTCCTGTTCTGAGACAGGTTGGCGGCGAGCAGGTTGAAGCGGGCCGCTTCGACCTGGCTCGCCCGGGTACCGAAATCGAACAGCGCGTATGACAGCGTCACGCTCGGCGTATAGCGCTCGATGATCGGCTGGCGCACGCCGGTCTGGCTGATCTGCCGTGCGCGCAGGTAGCTGAGCGCACCGGAAGCCTGCACGGAATAGTCGGCGAGTTCGATGCCGACCTGGGAGGCCGCTGCGCGCGCCGCCGCCCAGGCCGAGCGGGTCTGGGGATTGTTGCGCAGGGCGAGGTCGCTCAGCTCGGCCAGCGTCAGCGGCCGCTCCGCGTTCGGGATCTCTATGGCCGGTTTCGCACTGGCTGGCAGCCGGTCGCCGACCCAGGGCGTGTTCGGATGCTGGGTGATCAGGCTCTCGAGGTTGCGCGGATCGCGCCACCAGCCGTCTGCGGCAAGGACGCTGCCGGACATGGCTGTCGCCGATGACAACCCGAGGCAGAGGGTGACGAAGATCGAGGTGCCGGATGCCGAGTGCACTGTGGGGCCCTGGCGCCGGGGCGCCCGCTGCTGCATGTTCTTGGAGTGCATCGACTGCCGACTCGCCTGTGCTGTGTGTTGTCGCCGATCCTCGGTCAAGCAAGAAACGGGCTGGCTCGAGGCTTCCCGGGCCGCCTCTGGATCAAGGCCGCTCCAGCGAAAACTATAACCGAATGATCCGCCGCGTGCCGGACGAATTCCTAACGGCCGCCCGATCCGCGTTGCGGCCGGCCCGCGCCAGGGCGTGTCGGACGGGGAATCGTCCGTTCGGTCGTGTCGTCCGTCTCGTTATTGATGGCGCCGGCCCCCGTGTGTATGCTGGTTCCAACGGCAGGACTGCACCCGAGGCATCCCGACCAGTGAATGCCCCACGACCGCATGCGCCACGACTGCACGCGCGATCCCTGCGAGCCGATGTCCCGGGGTGGCGGCAGCGCCGGCAACGGCCGGCACCGACCGACGAGGACCGGCACTGGTTTCCCGCGATCGCCGGTGGCCACTGGCTAAGGTGCTCGATGTCGGCAGGCGAAACTTCAAGGACGAATCCATGAAAGGCAGGCTGCAATGAGCGTGTCACCGACCGCGGTGCGCGACACCGCGTCGGCGGAACGCCTGCGCCGGCTGGTCGAGCGCAATGCCGCAGCCGGCAGCCTGGCCGAAGGCGCGCTGCTCATCGCCAGGGAGCACTACCCGGATCTCGACATCGACCACTACCTCGCGCGGCTCGATACGCTCGGCGCGATGCTGAACGCGCAGGTGTCCGACGATGCAGACGAGGTCGAGCGCATC
>CAIQON010000377.1 GCA_903873475.1 uncultured bacterium | reverse complement strand
CGCGGCGATCGCGCCGACGCTGGTCGAGCCGACCCTGTTCGGCCACGCGCGCGGGGCCTTCACTGGCGCCACCGGCGCCCATGCCGGCTACTTCGAGGAAGCTGCCGATTCGACGCTGTTCCTCGACGAGATCGGCGAACTGCCGATAGAACTGCAGTCGAAACTCCTGCGTGTGCTCGAGAACGGCGAATACCAGCGCGTCGGCGAAACCACCAGCCGCCATTCCAATGCGCGGGTAATCGCGGCGACCAACCGCGACCTGCGCCAGGAGGTCCGCGCCGGACGCTTCCGCGGCGACCTCTACCACCGACTGTCGGTATTCGCCATCACCGTGCCGCCCCTGCGCGACCTTGACGAAGACAGGTTCCGGCTGCTGGAGCATTTCCAGTCCCGCCATGCCCCGACCGGGGGCGCCGCCGCCCGCGCACCGTTCTCGCTCGACGATGACAGCCGGCGCCTCTGGCTCGAGTACGGCTTCCCCGGCAACGTACGCGAGTTGCGCAATATCGTGATCCGGCTGTCGACCAAGTACCCCGGACAGCGCGTGACCGCGGCGCAACTGCTCGCCGAGATGGACGTCGAGGCGATCGCTGGCGACTCGCCCGGCACGCCATCGCTGTCCGGCATGCCCGGCACGCCAGGCGAGGCCGGATCGGTCGAGGCGGCCCGGCGGCACCTCGCAGGCGCACGGCAGGTCGATCTCGACCAGTTGCTGCGCGAATGGGAGCAGAGCTACATACAGGCGGCATTGTTCATGACGCATGGCAACCTTGCGCAGGCCGCGCGCCTGCTCGGGCTGCGCCGCACCACGCTGTACAGCCGCATGCAGGCGAACGAGCGCGAGTCCGACTGATGTACCACGATTTCTTCGGGCTGCGCGAAGCGCCGTTCCGCATCACGCCGAACACCGATTTCTTCTTCGCTGGCGGCAACCGCGGCGCCGTGCTCGACGCGCTGATGTACGCGATCTGCCAGGGCGAAGGCATCGTCAAGGTGACCGGTGAAGTCGGCAGTGGCAAGACCATGCTCTGCCGGATGCTGCAGGCGCGCCTGCCCGATGACGTGCTCGGCATCTACCTCGCCAACCCGAGTGTTTCCCCCGACGAGATCCTGCACGCGATCGCCCATGAGGTCGAACTGTCGATGCCCGCCGGTTCCGGACGGCTCGAGGCAATGCAGCGGCTGACCGCCTTCCTGCTCGAATGCCATGCAGCGAACCGACAGGTGGTGCTGTTCGTGGAGGAGTCGCAGGGCATGCCGATCGCCACGCTCGAGGAGATCCGGCTGCTGTCGAACCTGGAAACCGACCGGCACAAGCTGCTGCAGATCGTGCTCTTCGGCCAGCCGGAGCTCGATACCCTGCTGCGAAAGCCGGAGATCCGGCAGCTGCGCGAGCGCATCAGCCACAGCTTCACGCTGGCGCCACTGTCGACCGCCGACATCGGGCTGTATCTCGACTTCCGCCTGCGTGCCGCGGGCTACAAGGGGCCGGACATGTTCGGCCCAGCCGTCGTGGCGCAGATCGCTCGCGCTTCGGCCGGGCTGACGCGGCGCGTGAACCTGCTCGGCGACAAGACATTGCTGGCGGCGTTTTCAGAATCCACCCATTCCCTCGCGCCGCGGCATGTGAAGGCTGCGATCCGCGACAGCGAATTCGCGCAGGGCAGCGACAGGCGCGGTACCGGCCGGGGATGGGCCATGGTCGCGGCGGGCCTTGCAATGACGCTGGCACTGGTGCTGGCAGGGGCTGCCTGGCTGTTGTCGGCGAGGCAGCCGCCTGCGCTGGCCATCGCGCCCGCGCCTGAACGCAGCACTGCGTCGACGGCGAAAGCGCAGGATGCGCCGGCCTCGCCCAACACGCCGACTGCGCCTGCGCCGGCCGAGGCGACGGGCAGCGTACTTGCAGCGCGGCTATCGGCGACGGACGAATGGCTGAAGTCGTCCGACCCGGACCGGGTGACGATCCAGCTGATGGGCTCGCGCAGCGAAGAACAGCTCGACTGGCAGTTGCGAAACCTGCCGCGACAGGTCGAGCCCGATCGACTGTTCGTGATCCGCACGCGCGCCGGAGAACGGACACTGCTAACGGTGTTCTACGGCGATTTCGCCAGCCGGAGCGAGGCTCAGGCCGCGCTGGCAACCCTGCCCGCAGCGCTCCGCACGTTCTCGCCCCGTCTGCGCAGGGTACAGGGCATCCGCGATGAGATCGCCGCGACGGGCTCTTGACAAGCTTTCTGGTTAACCGACGCAAATCATTGAGAAATAGCAGCATTGCTTGTAGTCTGGAACGCAGGGGCGTCGCCTCTGCACGTCCTGGCTCGCCACCCGCCATCCGGACGCCCACCGACCGGATACCGTCACTCCAGAGGACCCGCCGATGAACGCGCCGACCTACCCCCAACGGCAATCGATCGCCGCCGCGAGGGTCGCGCCGTGCCTGCTGGCCACGTTCACGGCGGCGATGCTGCTGGCCGGCTGCAGCACGCCGATCAAGGTCGCGCCCGCCCTGCCCCAGTCCGAAGGGCACCTGACCGCCGCGCGCGAGACGGCGCCGGTCGCGGACATGCCGGCACCGGTCCGCATTTCGGGCCTGGTACCGCCTCCGAAACCGGCCGAGAAGGTCGCCACCTACAGCGTCGTGGTCAGCGACGTACCAGTGCGTGAACTCCTGCTCGCGCTCGCGCGCGACACCCGGCAGAACATCGACATCCACCCCGGCCTCGCCGGCCGGGTGACGCTGAACGCCATCAACGAGACGCTGCCGGCCATCCTCGAGCGCGTCGGCCGACAGGTCGACATGCGGGTGCGCACCGAAGGCACCACCATCATCGTCCAGCCGGATACACCTTTCTTCAGGGTGTACCGG
>CAIQON010000376.1 GCA_903873475.1 uncultured bacterium | reverse complement strand
TTGCTGCCCGCCTTGATGCCGATGGGCTCCAGCCCGCCTCGCAGGGAGGCGATCACTTCGTGCCACCGCGCGGGGTTGGCAGGGGTCGGATTGGCCTCCGTAGCCACAGGCCTGGACGCCTCGTCGACATTGATCACCATCACCCAGCCCTCGAACCGGCTGAACTTGCCGTCGGGCGTGCGGCGTACCCATGCGAGATAGGGATCGCTGCTGTAGATCTCGGTGGCGGGCACGGTCAGGTACAGGCGCGTGCCGTCGCTGTTGACGGCCATGTCGTTGATGCGCTTGGGCGTGAACCGCCCTCCCGGATAGTCGGGCAGGCTCACTTCCGGCAATGGAATCGCCTTCACCCGGTATGGCTGCTCGGATGACGGATCGATGTCGACAACGTACACGCTGCCCGCCGCCGCGAAATACAGATAACGCCCGTTCGGGTCGAGCGTGATCGCGGTAGGCGGGGCCCCGCCGATGTCTGGGAAGGGCACGTCGATGAAGTCCATCTTCGCAGTGGTCGGATCCACATCGGTCTGACGCAACTGGATACCATCGATCACGGCGATCCCTCCCGAGAACGGCACGAACTGCCCGTTCACGAATCGCCGCTCGGCCGCGACCAGCGCAAACACCCTGGACAGGTCGCTGGTAGTGACGATTCCGGAAACCGTCCGCGACACGTTCGCCGTCGCTCCGTCTACGGTGACCTCCGATGTCACCGGAATCTGCCTGATCACCGTCTCCGGACCTGCCTCGTCCTTGCGCTTGATGTCGATCACATCGACGCGGCCGAAGTTCCCCACGAAGCCGAAGCCTCCCGGGTTATCGATGCGCACGCTCGTGCCGCTGCGAACCCACTCGGTGTAGTAGCCCATCCCCCCATTCGCGGACGCGGGACGCCGCTCCCCGCGCTCGACGAAGATATCCGCCATGCCCAGCACGACGAACTCGGGGACATCCACCTTCAGTTCGGTCGCGCTGTAGCCCGCCACGGGCGCAACCCGGATCTCTCGCATGCCCTGACGGAACACGACTCTCGCGGCAGGCGCTGGCAGTTCCGGATTGACGAAACCGCTGCCGCTCAGCGTGACTCGACTCGTCCCCGTATCGGTGTCCCAGTCGATGCTCGCATCTTCGACTTCGGGGGCGCCCGATGGGACGAGCGGCGGTGTCTGCAGCGTGAGCCGGATACGGGAACTGGCTGCGTCGGTCGGATCCAACGGAACGACGTCTTTGTATTCCTGCGAGGCGTACTGGCGCGTGATCTGGACCTGCGTTGCGTTGGACAGCACAGGCAGCATCAGCACGCCGGCCGCGGCGCTCGAGATCGTCATCAACCCAATCAGACTGCCGGACGCCGCCGCGACCATCTGCAGCATCGCCCAGGTCTCGAGTACCGAGGTATCGATCTCCAGTCGATACATCGGCGCCTGCGCCCGCGCGATCAGGATGTTGCCACCGGAACTGAGTCCCGGCCACGGCGGCGAGGTGCTGCGCGCCACACCGTCGGCACCCACGATGCCGGTATCGACCGCCGTCCAGTACTTGCGCAGCACGCCATCGACGAGATCGGTCTCCACCTCCTGCAGGATGTAGACCTCTTCGCCGGCGACAGCCCCGGAGACGGGTGCCGCGATCTGGATTGGGCCGTTGCCGACCGTCGCTCCACCGAGATCCAGCCGGAACGCCGCGGCGAATTCCATGCCGGTCGGCATTTCAGGCACGAGATCCGCACGCTGTAACGTCGACACCGACACCGGCGTGCCGGCCGCCAGTTGTCCGCGGCCGAAGGCGATGAGTTGTCCGCCCTCGCCCTGCACCACGCCCCCGGCCACGCCGAGCACCGCAGGACCGGTGACCGGCGGTACCACCCGCACCGGAATCACCTGCTCGCCAGCCTTGTGAATTACGGTGAGGCTGGTTTCGCCCTCCGCAAGCGCCACCAGCCGGCCATCCGGGCTGATCTCGAGCAGGTTGCGGTTGCCCACCACGTAGCGCGTGCCCTGATCGGCGCGGCGCACGTCGGTCTCGCCCAGCTGGATCACCATCTGGCGTGTCGAGCCCGCCACCATCGACAGCGTGTCCGGATACGCATCCAGCCCGAAGTAGTACGTGTACAGTTCATCAGCGGTCTGCGGTTTCCCCACCGCCAGCACGGTCGCGGCCGAGATCGCGCCACGGGTCGCCAGCAGCACCCCGTTACCCTGCGCGCCCGCCGTGAGGCGCCCGGACGGCGTCACGGTGGCCACTGCCAGGTCGCTCGACGTGAACGTCAGATAGTCGGCCGGCAGCAGCACGTCCGCCTCGTCGGCGAAGGTACCCTTCAGCGTGACCGGCAACTGATCGCCAGGCCGCAGCTTGAGGTCGCGCTGGTCGAATTCCAGCGCAAGCAGCGGGGCGTTGCTCACCGTGAACTCGAACCGCCGTGCGGGAGAGGCGCTGTAGCCGTCGTCGGCCGCTACCGTCAAGCTCGCCGCACCGAAGTAGCCCGGGGTCGGCCGGAACAGCAGCGTGCGCCCGTCGCCGGTCAGCACTGCGCTTCCATTCTCGACCCCGAGGATACGAACTGCCAGCCGATCGCCCTCGGGGTCGGTGATGCGATCCGCGATCGAGCGCTCCGCGTTCAGTCCGACATGGGTGCGGAAGCTCGCCGCCGCCACGCTGGGCGCCTGGTTCGGGGTGTAGCCCAGCTGGGCGTACAGCAGGCCGCTGTCGGCCGCATCCACGTCGCCGTCGCGGTCGATATCCGCTCCGGGCACGGCACTGCCGCGCCGCGCATCGGCCATCAGCCCCGCATCCCGCCCATCTACCCGCTGGTCACCGTTGAGATCACCTGCGGCAAACAGTCGAAGCCGGTAGTTGCCCGCACCTGCGGTGGAGGTGAGAGTCAGGCGCTTGAGCCCGGCCGAGTCGATCCGGTAGAGCGCGAAGGCCGTGCTGCCCGACACGCGGCTCAGGATGGCCGTGGCACCCTCGATCGCAGGCAGCGCGGGCGTCCAGCCCTCCCCCTGCACCTCGACGCCCACGATCACCGCACCGTCGGGCGTGGAGCGAAGCTCGCTGGGCCGCACCGAGAACGCGTAGTCGATGCGCCCTGCAGCCGCCATCCGCCCGGTCTGGTCGGCCTGCAGGTAGGCGAGCGCCGCGCCCAGATCACCCGTGAGTTCGCTCACCTGCGCCCGCCCTCCGGCGTAGCGCACCACCGCGCCACCCGTGGGCGACGTGGCCAGCGCCAGCCGCCCGCCGGCATCGTAGCCATAGCGCCGCGACTGCGCCGCGGTCAGATCCCGCGCCCCCGTGAGCCGCCCCCGCTCGTCATACTCGTAGGCGTACACCTTCCCATCGGGCGCGGTGATCGACTGGATCCGGCCGCCCTCACCGAGCACCCAGCCCAGGAACTCGCCATTGGCGGCCGCGATGCCGGTGTCGTCGACGACGAGGCGCACACCATCGGTGAACTCGATGCCCGCGATACCCCGGCCTGCATTGAGTTCGTAGCGCGTTCCATTGCCGGCAATCAGCGTGTACTGCGCCCGGTCGGGCGTAAGCCCCGCCGGGTTATAGGGCAGCGAGCCCTCGAGCAGGTAATAACGCTCGCCCGCCCGCTGTAGCCTGGTGTCGATCGACTCCAGTTGCCAGGCGCTGCCGGCATCGGCAACCCACCGCGGTCGGTACCAGGTGACGCCGCCCTCCCGCACCCGCTCGGGCGCAAAGGTGAAGCCGATCCGCTCGCCGCTGGGCACGGTCAGGAACAGTCGCGTCCCTTCCTCGAGCGCTGCCCACACGCCTTCGGACTCCCGTCCGGTCGCCGGCAGGTCGGTCGCGAGATCGACATCGCGCAGCGGCAGACGCCAGCCGGCCCCGAACGCGCCAGTCCGGTCCGCCGCGAGCGAGTCATACCGGCGGACCAGTTCGAGGGTATGCCCCGCGATCGTGAACGCGAAATCGGTCTCGCTGCGGGCATAGCGATCGGGCGCAGGCGCTGGCGCCCTGAGTTCGACGGTCGTCTGCGACTGCGCAATCCGACCGGCAACATCGGTGGCCGTGAGCCGCAGCGTGTAGTCACCGGTCTCGAACCGGGACGGATCGAGCGTCACCAGCGAGCCGTCGACGTTCGCGCTTCCCCGCGCGAGTTCGGTCCAGTTCTCCGTACCCGAGCGCGCGATCTCCAGCACCCAGCCTTCAAGATTCGTATCGGCGACCTTGCCCTCGATCGCGCCCGCGCCGGTGAGCAGGCGGCCGCTGACCCCTGCAGCGAATCCCACCTCGGGCGCAGCGGTATCCAGCGGGTCGCGCACCTTGAGCGTGGCCGACACGCTGGAGACAAAGCCGTCCAGATCGGTCGCAGTGGCCACCAGCGAATACAGGCGGCTCGCTGGCGGCACGAACGTCGCGCGCCCGTTCGCATCGAGCGCCACCGCCGTGCCCTCGATCGACAGCGTGCGACCGGCAATCGCCGAATAGGCGTCGGCCAGCACGGTGATCGTCACTGGCTGCCCGGGGATCGCCGGGAAACTCGGCGTGAGCACGATCGTCACCGCCGGGCCCACCGCCAGCGGATCGACCCGCAGCGCAAGCCCGCGCGTCACCGTGCTCTTGCCATCGGTGAGCGAGATGACCGCGAAGTGCTCGCCGATCTGCCCCGGCTCGGGCCGCCACGTGAACTCGCCACTCACCGCGTCGAGCGTCGCCCCCTCGGGCAGGTCGCGCGCACCGAACCTCAGCACCTCGCCGGCATCGGGGTCGCTGCCCGCGATCGTGAAGCGCATCGTCTCGCCCAGCGCCACCCGATGGTTGGTGAAACTCAGCGCCGGCGGCCGGTTCACGTCATCGATCGTCACCTGCACCGTGCGCTGCGCCTCCCGGCCGCCCAGATCGCGCGCGGCGAACTCCAGCGCGTACACCCCCGCCTGATCGTAGTCCGGCGTCCAGATGAAGCTGCCCGTCCGACCGTCGAACCTCGCGCCGCGCGGCAGCGGCGACACCGCCCGGTAGGCGAGTACGTCGCCGTCCGGATCCGCTCCTACCAGCGTGAACTGCAGCTGCGAGCGTTCCTGCCCCCCGACCGGACTGATCGGCACGATCTGCGGCGCCCGGTTGGTGGGCGTGACCACGATGCGGATCGTCTCGCTGCTCTCCAGCGTCCCATCGCTCGCGCCCAGCACGATGTCGGCATAGCTGCCCGCCGACTCGAAGCCCGGCGTCCAGGTGAGCAGGCCGGTGGCCGCATTCAACCGCGCCCCCGGCGGCAGGCCGCTCGCCGAGTAGCGCAGTGCGTCGCCGTCCGCATCGCTCGCCGCCAGCTGCAGGCTCAGCGTCGTCCCCTCGGCGATCGTGCGATCGCCCACTGGCGCGAGCAGCGGCGAGGCATTGCTCGCCCGCACGATCAGCGCGAGGGTCTGGGTGTCGGTGAGCCCCGCGCTGTCGGTCACCGTGAAGGTGACCGGACGGCTGCCCACATCCCCCGCGCCCGGCGTCCAGTTCACCCGCGCCGTGCCGTAGGTGCCCGGGGTCAGCGTCGCCCCGGCCGGCAGCCCGCTGGCGGAGATCGTCAGTGCATCCTGGTCGAGATCGGTCGCGCGAACCGTGAAGCCCAGCGCCTGACCGATCACCGCCACCTTGTCGCCGATCGGCTGCAGCAGCGGCGGCTCCGCGGGCGAGGTCACCGTCACCACGAAGCTGCGCGTCGCGGCCAGCGCGCGCGCCGAGCCCTCGCCATCGCCGTCGTCGCGCGCGGTGATCGTGATCACCGCGTTGCCCCGATCGCGCAGCCCCGGCGCGAAGCGCAGCACGCCGCTGCCCGGCCCCTGTTCGATGAAGCTCGCGTAGCCGGGCAGGCCGCTGAACTCGAGGGTGAGCGCGTTGCCGTCCGGGTCGGCGGCCGACACCGGCACCTCGACCATCTCGCCGCGCTCGAGCGTCACGTTCGCCGGCTGTTCCAGCGTCGGCACCCGGTTCACGTTGGTCACCAGCACCGGTACCCGAGCGCGCGTAGTGACTGGCGTCCCGGTGCCGTTGCCGTCATCCACCGCCGTGACCTCGATCACATGGCTGCCCGCCTGGACGAAGTCGGGCGTCCAGGTGAGCAGCGCGGTGTCCGCGTCGAACACCGCCCCGCGCGGCAGCCCCGAGACCGAGTAGGTGACCGTCGCATCGGTTCCGATCGGCGCCGACAGCGACCCGTCCTCGAGCCGCGTTCGCGGCAGGTAGCCCGGATTGTCCGGGTCGAACGCGAACAGCTGCAACGCGAGCGGCTGGTCCTCGAAGACGGTAATCCCGGAGAAGTCGTCGAATACCGGTGCCGCGTTCACGTTGGTGACCTTGACGTCGAACCACGTCTCGCTCTGCGACCGCCCGTCATCGACCCAGATCGAGATGCGATAGTCGCCCGCCTGATCGAAGCCCGGCGTCCATTCGAAGCGCCCACGATTCTGATCGAGGCTCGCGCCTACCGGCAGATTGGGACTGCGCCAGCGCAGCGTGTCGCCATCGACGTCGGCCGCGGCAAACGTCACCCGCACCGGATCGCCCTCGCGGATCTGGCGCGAGGCCACGGCGCCGATCACCGGCGGCGCGTTGGTCGGCAGCACCGTGATCCTGATCGACCCGATCGTGGTGAGCGAGCCATCGCTTGCCAGCACGCGTACATCCGGATACACGCCCGCCTGTTCGAAGCTCGGAATCCACTCGAACAGGCGACGTACCGGGTCGAACCGCGCGCCGGGCGGCAGTCGGTCCATCGTGAGCGACAGCGTCTGACCGTCCGGGTCCACGGCGTCCACCGGAATGCGCAGCAGCTGGCCTTCGAGCAGCGTGTAGTCCGACTTGAACCCGAGCAGCACCGGCGGGCGGTTGCCGCCCTGCACTGCCAGCGAGAAGGACTGCTGCGCGAAGGCCCCGCGCGCATCGGTCACACGCAGCGCGATCGCCACGTCGGCGGGCGTACCGGTAACAGGCTGCCATTCGATCGCACCACTCACCGGATCCAGGGTCATACCCTCAGGACCCTCGGTGAGCAGGTAGCGCAATCCCCCACCGTCGCTGTCGATCGCGGCGACGGTGTAGCGATAGGGTTCGCCGACCCGTGCACCGGTTGTCGGGGGCGTGCTCGTGATGATCGGCGCCGCGTTCGGGTAAGGCAGCGCGTAGATCCCCGCACCGATCTCCGCGCGCTGCCCCAGCGGATTGTTCAGCGTCAGCGTGGTGGCGGTCGTCGTCTGACCGGGGCGCAGGCCTTCCGGCCCGAGCGCAAGATCGATCAGCCACAGCCCGTTGCTGCTGATCGCGCCGGACACCGCGCCCTGGAAGAATCGCGCCGGGTCGAGCACGAACTTCATCGGCGGCAGCAGGTCGTACTCGCCCACGTTGGTCACACGCAGATCGAAGGACACGCTGCCGTCGGCGCGATTCGAGCGCGTCGCGCCGAAATCGAGCCGCACCAGTTCGGAGAAGTCGCTGATCGCGGTGAACCGCGTCACGTACGGAGTCGGCAGCGCGAGCCCCTGCACGCTGCGCACGCTCGACTTGACCGTGAGCGTGATCTGGCCAGGATCGAAGGCATCGAGCCTGAGCGTGGCCGTGCGCGTCTCCGGGTTCCACAGTACCGAGCGCACTGGCAGCGCGCGGGTACCGTTGAGTACCTCGTAGTTGAGCGGGTTGGTGACCGAGCCTGCCGCGGTCGCGCTCATCGCCTGCATGTCCTGGTCGAACACCACCGACAGCTCGGTCCTCGGCAGCGGCACCAGCGCCCCTTCCACCGGATCGGTGCGTGCCACCCGCGGCGCCACCAGCGGCGCGAGCACGTCCACCTGGGTGCTGTTGGCGATCAACAGCCGCCCGTCGCCGGTGGCCAGCAGCTGCTCCGCGCTCGGCCCGCCGCGCGCCACCTCCACCACCCGCATCGTCGCCAGATCGACCATGTACAGGCTCGCCGGCGTCGCTCCCCCCGGCCGCTGCCGCGCCGAGATGAACAGCAGCCCCGCCAGCTGCGTGCCCGCCCGCCCGAACGCCAGCGAGTCGAGCTCCGCATCCAGCCGCAGCTGCGCGCTCGCCTGCCCCGCGCTGTCGAAGGACACGATCTCCCCGCGCCGCGGCCAGCTGCTGCCCCACAGCCGCCCGTTGGGCGCGATCGCCAGATCGTCCACCCGCAGGTTGCTGAAGTGCGTGAAGCGCCGCGTCGCCAGATCGAACGCCTCCACCCCCGCCGACGAGCTCACGTACAGCCGGTCGCTCGCCGCATCGAACACCAGCGACTGCGTCAGCCCCTCGCCGTAACGGTTGACCACCCCCAGCGTCTGCGCGTCGAGCTCCAGCAGCTGCCCCCCGCCACTGGTCGCCCACAGCGTCCCCTGGTCGTCGAACGCCAGGTCGTAGATCGGCTCGCCCGCGTTGGTCACCGGGTTGAGTACCCGCCCCCCGTCGGCCGCGAACGCGTACAGCGCGCCCCGGTTGAACCCGCCGCTCACCAGGAACCCGCCGTCGGCGCGCTCGATCATCGCCAGCGGACCGATCTCCGCGCCGCTCTGCCCCACCCCCGTGCCGAAGGCCGCCGCCGTGAACGGCGCGATCACCTGCGTGTAGCGCGCCGCCTGCGTCGCCGGCTGCGCCGGCACCCCCAGCTCGGCCTGCCGGAACAGCGCATTGGTCGAGGTCGCGTTGCCCGGCGTGGGCGGCGTGCCCGTGTCCACCGTGCTGCGCCCCACCGTGGGCGTCTCGCCCAGGTTGCTGCGCGTGCCGTCATCAGGCAGCGGCTGCGAGGGCCGCGGCCGCTCCCGGTTGCCCGCGTTGTCCGTCGACAGGGCCGCGAACTCGTAGCGCCGCCCCGCCTCACCCTCGAACACCGCCTCGGTGTCCGTGGTCTGCCGCTTCCACACCTGCCACGCACCGCCGTCCACCGCCACGTACACCGTGGTGTGCCGCACCCCCGACCCGCCGGCCTCCTCGGTCGCCGTCCAGCGCACCGTCCACGCGTCCGACGTCCCCAGTCGCGTCGCGCTCACCGTCGTCTGCGGCGCCTGGCCGTCGATCGTCTGCACCAGCTGCGCCGAGTCGAACACCCGCAGCCCGTCCAGCGTCACCTTTGCCTGCGCCTCGATCCGCGCCCCGGTCGCCACCCCGAAGCGCGGCTCCACCGTGTAGCTCACGAAGCCGCTGCCCCGCGCCGACCCGTCCTCCACCGGCAGCAGGCTGCGCGTGGCATCGGTCAGCACCTCGCCCGTGGCCGGGTCGATCGCCTGCAGCACCCAGCTCGCCGTGCGCGCGGTCGGATCCACTCCCGCCGACACCCTCAGCAAGAACCCGCGCGAATTGCGCAGGTCGATGTCTCCGGTGTAGCTCGCCCGCCCGGTCGGAATACGAACGTTGATGTCGCCGATCTTCAGGTCGCCCAGCCGGAAGCTGTCCAGTGCCAGGTCCGCATCCAGGCTCTGCAGGATGCGCACCTCGTTCGCCCCTGCCCCGCCCAGCCCCGGGTTGCTGAAGTTCACCGTGTAGGGCAAGGGCTGCAGCACCGGCAGCGCCTGGTTCACCCCGTAGCCTGCAGGCCCGGTCACCACCACCGAGCCGTCCAGCGTGCCCGCGCGCTCGAGCAGCGACGTGAGCCCCAGATCCGCCAGCTCGTTGCGCGCCGCCGCCGAGGCGGTGATGCCCCGCGCGATCACGTTGAGTGCGGTGAAATAGGTCGGCCGGTCCAGCCCGAGGTTCACGTCATCGAAACTGCGCAGTGCCGGCACCGGTACCGGAATGATCAGGTCGTCGTCACCCTCCCTGACCTTCAGGAGGTCGTAGCTCGCGACCGGGGCGATCGTGCCCTGCCGATGGCCGTACCACTTGCGCACCTGCTCGAAGAAGCCCGCCAGGTCACCGTCGCTCTGCACCTGATCACGCGCCGGGCCCAGCGTCACCCCGCTGGTGAGCACCGCGATCACCGAGGCCACCCGCGGCAACAGCCGGATCGGCGGCGCATCGTCCTCCGGCCGCAGCAGCCCCGCCTGCTCCAGCGCCGCGAGATAGCTCTGCCGCCAGCCTTCCGCATCGGCCGCCAGCGTCACCAGCGCCACGCTCGCCGTGCGATCGCCCAGCACCGCCAGCCGCAGCCGCTCGGCCTCCGCCTCCTGCCTATCGACGAACTCGTCTCGCGTGAGCGCCGTCGCCGAGGCCGCCACGTTGAAGCGGAACGGCATGTATTTCGCCGCCCGCCCGACGGCGATCGCAAAGGCGCGCGGATCCTTTATCTGGATGATCTGTTCAAGGACGGCGACCCGGCTCTCGAAACTGCCGTCGGCGATCCATTCCGGCCGCGCTTCCGCCAGCGAATTGCGCATCATCTCGCTGTCGCGCGCAAGCACACCACTGTAACCCGGATACGTCGAGGCGATGAAGTTCGCCGCCGCATACCCTTCGGCGCCGAGGTCGAGCACATAGCCCGGCGCCAGCATGTAGCCGTCGGTGTTGATCTCCCCGTCGAGCGTCGCCCACGCCGCGTTCGGGTTGTCCGCCTCGTTCGGCCCGCCGCGCACGTTGTTCGACATGCTCACGTACGGGATCCCGCCCCACACGCGGCCGTTGTCGCCCATCTCCGGGACCGCCGTCTCGAAGTACACATACGGCGTATCGACGTTGGACAGGTTCTCCATCGAGATCCGGTACAGCCCAGACTGCCCCGGCTGCAGCGTGCGCGGCCCACCCACCCCCAGCGCCAGGTCCAGCGGCAGCGCGCGTTCGATCAGGTAGCGGTAGGGCAGCGTGCGCGTCGCCCCGTCCGGGTTGATCACCTGCACGTCGTACAGCCCGTGCGGCTGGCCGCGCAGGTCGAACACCGCCACGATCCGTGTCGCGTCCACTACCTGCAGCCGCGTGGGCTCGATCTCCGCCACCCCAGGGCGCACCAGCTTGACCACCGCGCCCGCCTTGAACTTCGCCCCGGTGATCGTGGCCGTCACCCACCGCCCGTCGCCGCCCTGATCGGGCGTGATGTCGCTCACCTGGAAGGGCAACCGCTCGGCTTTCAGCGTCGCCGCCACGCTCGCCCCGCCCGGCGCCACCGAGCGCACCAGCACGTAGTAGTCACCCGCCTGCGTGGTCGGCACCGTGGCGACCTGGTCAGCCTGCAGCGGCGTGCTGAAGCTCGCGTCGAAGGTCGACGGCGAGGGCACATCGTCCCAGCGCACGTAGATCTCGCTCGCCGCCTCCGCCGAAGCCGCGTCCAGCGTGAAGCGCAGCGTCTCCCCGGCACCCACCGTCACCCGGAAGAGCTGCGCCGCGCCGCCTTCCAGCGACAGCGTCCGCGCGACCTCGAGCTGCAGGTCGGGAACCTGCAGTGAGAGCGTGCCCGGCGAGGCGGTGATGTTATTCGCCTCGTTGCTGCCCTCGAACACCTGGTTGAAGATGTCCGGCCGCACCAGGATCCGATACTGCCCAGCGCGCGCCGCCGGGAGCTTGAAGGTGGCCGGCATGGTGGTGTAACGCTCTCCCGGCGCGAGGGCGGCCCCTGATAGCGGCGGATCGTGCCGCACCTGCCCGAGCAGGATGTCGCCGAGGTCCCAGTCGCCGTCGGCCGACAGATACACTGAATCGGTCCACGATCCGCCCGCCGGGTTCTCGCCCCGGTTCTCCACCGTCCAGCTGAGCGTCACCGTGCCGTTGACCTGCCCGCCCGCCGGCATGTCGATCTCGGTGGCCACCAGGTCGGCCGGCGGCGGGCGTACGATGATCAGCGGCTGTGCGGGCGTCGTCGCGTTGTTGTTCTCGGCGGTGGCTTCGAACACCTGCCCCCGCAGCAATCGTCCGTCCGCCGGATCGGTAACCACGAACACGTGGAACGGCCCGGTGAGGTCGTTGCCGATCTGGATCTGCCGCCGGTTGCGCGGAGCCGCTTCGCCCGCGCCGAGGCCGCCATACCGGTAGTAGGTGGCGACCAGCCGGTCGGCATCCGGGTCAAGCGAGGCATCCAGCGACAGGTAGACCCGGTCCTCCCAGGACGTCTGCCCCGGCGGCGTGGCACCGGCACCGGCATTGACCACCGTGTACTCGAGGTCGAACGACTGACCGGTCAGCACCGTCTGCGACGTCTGCACATTACTCACGCGCAGGTCGGCGAACGGCCGCAGGGTGATGTCGATCGGCCGTACCACGACATTGTTGCCCTCGCCGCGGTACTCGTCGACGAGGTCGCTCGCCAACGCGATGCCACCAGTCTCGACTGGCGAGGCTCCGTATGCGAAGCCGAAGATATCGGAATCGGTGTATGCGATCAGGTACCACCGCCCTTCCGCTCCCTCGGGCAGCGTCATCGACAGCGCCTGGCGGTAGCTGTCGCCGACCGCCATCGGACTCCCGTAGAGTGGGCGCCCGAACAGGCCGACCTGGAAGTCCCCCTCGTCGAGCGAGGGGTCGCGCGACAGGTAGACGATGTCGTACCAGTACGAGGTCCGCGTCGCCCGGTTGCCCTGGTTCGCGACGGTGAACGCCATCTGGATCTGCTCGCCCGACTGCGCGGTCGACGGTGCCTCGAGCTGGCGCACCACCAGATCGGCCTCGCGATAGGTGACGTCGACCACCGCACCGAGACGATTGTTGTTCTCGGCGGTCCCACCCCCTTCGTAAACCGTTCGGTAGTAGAACCCCCGACCCTGCTCGTTTTCTCCCGACAGGAACGGATTCGCGTTCTCATCGACGACGACGAACACTGTGTAGGGACCCTCGATGCCCTGCGGGATCCGCGTCGTCAGCGAGGCGGTGTAGGAGGCGCCTGCCGCCAGCCCGCCCCGGTTGTCTCGGGTAACGACGCCCAGCTGTTGCGCGCGGCCGGATCCGGTACCCGGATCCGGCGAGATGTAGACGACATCGTTCCAGGTACTGGTGCCAGCCCACACCGCGGCGCCCTGGTTCTGGACGGCCCAGTTCACGGTGATCGTCTCGCCGGAGTCGACTGCAGGATCGACCGTGATCGACAGCGGAACCAGGTCGGCTGGTCTCGGCGTGAGGATCGCCGGAGCCGAGCGCGCGTTGTTGTCCTCGCTCGACTCCGTGATCGTCCGGGGAAAGCCCCCGTCGGCTACCACGGTGACGTAGTTCGCCCGCACCGACGGCCCGGGCAGGAAGGTCTGACTGGCGGTGTAGGACTCGCCGCGCGCCAGCGCACCCGACCTCCAGGCGTAACCCAGCGACCACGTGTTAGCGCCCGGGGTGCCGAACGGAAGGTCGGACACGCGGATGCTATCCGCCCAGGTGCCCTCGGCCACCCCGTCGTCGCGGTTCTGCACGGTCCACGTGACGGTGAACGGCGTATCGATCTCGCCTGACGTGACCGCCTGTACGCTGGTGACCTGGAGGTCGGGCAGCGGCGGGGCGATCGGGCCCAGCAGGTCGATCGCTCGCGCCTTGTAGTTGTTGCTGTCGAACTCGTTCGGATCGTCCGGATTGACGACGAAGGTATCCTCGATCACCGCGTCGTAGGCATCGGCCCACGGCGTGATGAAGTAGCGGCCCGACTGCAGCGCAGCCTGGATATTGCTGTCCTCTGCCGGGATGCGTACCCGGATCGTCGCCCGGTAGCTCTCGCCGACCGCCAGCGCGCCGGTATGGGTGGCGCTGCCGAGGAAGATGCCGCCGTTGCCGCTCACCTGCCCGAGGCTGTCGAACAGACCAGGGGTGGGGCGCGTGCGATCGCGCGCGAGCCACACCGCATCCGTCCAGCTCGACTTGTCGGTCGTGTTCACGCCGTTGTTGGTGACGGTAAAGCTCACCTCGATCGTGTCGTCGCTGGAGGCCTGCGCAGGTGCCTGCACATCGCTCACGGCCAGGTCAGCGGGGGGATACGGGTCCACCGTGATCGCGCGGGCCAGGACGTTGTTACCCTCGTTCGGCGTCTCGCTGATGCCGTTCGACCCGTCCGCACGCACGAGGATGAAGGCCGGACCGGACAGGCGGGTCGGCGCGGACACGGTGCGGGTGCTGCTCGAATAGCGCTCCTCGATCGCCAGCGCCTGCGGGTTGGCCACCGTGTCGAGCAGGATGTCATCGCCCGAAAACCGATTGTCCAGCGACAGGTAGACCTGGTCGCTCCAGCGTCCGTTGGCGTTCGCCTGGCCGCGGTTGACGATCTCGTACGACACCCCGAATCCGGACCCGGCGGTCACCCGGTCGGGCGCGGTAATGCTGGCGACCTGCAGGTCGGGGCGCACCCGCGGCGCAATCACCAGCGGCGTCTCGGAGACCGTCGTGTTGTTGTTCGCCCGCGCGCCCAGTTCGAACACGCCCGCGCCGGAATTGGTGACCACGCGCACCGTCCAGCCCCCGGTCACCCCCTCGCGCAGCACGAAGCGCTCGGTGCGCTCGTAGCGCTTGCCCGCCTCCAGCCCGGCTGCAGTGACGAAGGAACCCAGTGACTCCGGACGCCCGGCGGCATCACCGGGCCGCACCAGCAGCACCGTGTCGGTCACCGACGCCGAGGCGTCCGCATCGCCCTGGTTGAGCACGGTCCAGGTCACGGTGATCGCATCGCCCTCGATCGCATCGGCGGGCGACACGATGCTCGACACCACCAGGTCTGCGCTGGGCGCGATCGACACCGTGACCGACCCGGCGTAACCCTCGTTGTTGTTGCCGTAGAGGAACTCGAACGGTCCGGTCGTGCTCACGAACACGTGCAGCGTGCCCTCGATGCCCTCGGGCAGGGTCAGCGTGCCCGAACGGTCGTAGCCCGTCCCGGCCGCGAGCACACCCAGATGGCTGAAGGAGCCCGTGGTCACCGTCTGCGTACCCGCCCGGTCTCGCGTGACGCGTACGGTGTCCGACCAGGACGTGCTGCTGGTGCGCCCGATGCCGAGGTTCTCCACCCGCCAGTCGACGGTGAGCGCGCCGCCCGACTGCGCGGTGGCCGCAGTACTCGCCGACACCACCTGCAGGTCGGCGTAGGCGATCGGCATCACATCGATCGGCGCCACCGACACCACGTTGTCGGCCTCCAGCCCGTTCTCGAACACCCCCTGCCCGCTGTCGGCCTGCACGAAGATCCGGTAGCGCCCGCTCGCCGCCGCCGGCATCAGCACCGTCTCCCGCCGGCTGTAGCTCGCCCCCGCCGCCAGCCCACCGGTGCGCTCGAAACTCCCCAGCACGATGTCGTCGCCGTTGCCCAGCACGCCATCGGTCGAAGCCACCACCCGGTCGGTCCACGTCCCCGTGCGCCCCGCCCCCGTCCCCGCGTTGCTCACCGTCCACGCCACCGACAGGCGCGCCGGATCGGCAATGGTCAGCGGCGGCGCCTCCACCCCCGACACCACCAGGTTCGCGTACGGCGCGAGCGTCACCGACAGCGCGCTGGCCGCCGTGTTGTTCCCCTCCGCCGCATGCTCCGGCACCACACCGCCCGCATCGCTGCTCGCCAGCAGGTACCACGCCCCCTCCGCCCCCAGCGGCAGCTCGGGGCGGAAGCTGCTGCGATAGGTCTCACCCGGGGCCAGCGTCAGCGACACCGTCCGGCTCTCCAGCAGCAGGTCGCCACCGTCGATCACCGTGTCGCGCGACAGATACAGCCGGTCCGTCCAGCTCGCCGCCTCCAGCGTCGCGCTGCCCGCCTGCGTCACATCGAACCCCACCTCCAGCCGATCGCCCGAGACCGCGCTCGACGCGGCCACCAACCGATCCGCCCGCAGGTCCACCCGCCGCAGCACGATGTCCGCACCCGACAGGTTGTTCGACTCGCGCCGCGCCTCGAACACCTGCGCCTGCGCATCGGTGAGCACCAGAATCCGCGCCCCCTCCACCTCGCCCAGCGAGGGCAGCGTCACCGACAGGCTCGCCTCGTAGCGCTCGCCCGCGGCCAGCGACCCGCTGCGCGCGCGGCTGCCCAGCAGCGTCGCCCCGGCCAGCTCGCCGTTCAGGCTCAGGTACACGTAGTCCACCCACGGCCCGCTCGCCCCCGCCTCCCCGCTGTTGGTCACCGCCCAGCGCACCGTCACCGTGCCCCCGGACAGCGCCACCGGCGGAGGCACCACCTCGCTCGCCACCAGATCCGGCGCCGGCGCCGGCGTCACCGCCAGCACCTCGGCCGCCTGACCGAGGTTGTTGCCCACCCGTCCGCCCTCGAACACCGAGCGGTCGATGTCGCTCGACACCAGCACCCGCCACGGGCCCTGCAGGTCCACCGGCAGCGTGAAGCGCTCGCGCACCGTGTACGCGCCGCCCACCGCCAGCGGGCCGCTGCGCAGGAACGTCCCCAGCACCAGATCGTCCGCGTTGCCGAACACCCCGTCCTGCGACAGCACCACCCGGTCGCGCCAGCTGCCCGCCGCCGTCTGCGTGCCCACGTTGCGCACCCGCCACGCCACCTCGATCGCCGTGCCCGACACCGCCGCCGTCGGCGCGCTCACCGCCTCCACCGTGAAGTCGCTGTACGGCGCGCTCACCGCAATCGACCTCGGCGCGGCCGTGTTGTTGGCCAGCGTGTCCGGCTCGAGCACCACCGCGCCCGCATCCGCGCGCACCACCACCTGCAGCGTCCCGTCGTACTCCGCGGGCAGCGTGAAGGTCGTGCTCCCCTCGTAGCTGCCGCCCACCGCCAGCGGGCCGCTCGCCGTGCGCTCGCGCGTGGCCAGCACCGCTCCGGTGTCCGGTCGCACCAGCGTCACCCGATCCACCCAGCTGACCGCCCCGGTGGCCGCCGCCCCCTGGTTGGCCACCGTCCAGCTCACCGTCACCGTCTGCCCGCCGCTGCCGGCCGCGGGCACTGCCACATCGGTCACCGCCAGGTCCGCATACGCCGCCGCCACCGAGGTGGCCGTGATCGACGCGCTGTTGTTGCTCTCCGCCCCGCCGCCCAAGGTCAGCTCGCGGATCACCCCCGAGCCGCCCGTGTCCGAGTCGGCCGTCACCGTGATCGACAGCTCGCCCACCCCCGCCTGCCCCTCGGGCAGCCGGAAGCTGACCTGCCGGCTCGCCGCCGCCCCGGCGGCGATCGGCCCGCTCGCCCCCGCGTCGTAGAGCTGCGCCGCGTTGACCAGCTGCACCCCGGTGCGCGTGTTCACCACCCGGATGCGGTCGGTGAAGCTCCCCGCCACCGCCGCCGTGCCGGCGTTGCGCGTGTTCCAGCGCAGCGTGAGCAGCACCCCCGCCTGCACCGGCCCCGCATCGAGCGCCAGCGCCTCGATCAGCAGGTCTGGCGCCGAGAACACCGTCACCGTCGCGCTGTTGTTGGTCTCGGCCGTCCCCCCGCCGTTGACCTCCACCACGCTGCCCCCGCTGTCGACCGTCACCTCGAAGCTGAACTGCCCGGTCGACGAGTCCCCCGCCGGCCACTCGAAGCTCGTGCTGCGGTCTACCCCGCTGCCGGCCGCCAGCGCAGCGCCCCCCGAGGACAGCGTCACGCTGCGCACCACCTGCCCGGTGGACAGGTTGCGCACCAGCAGCGTCTCCTGCCAGCTGCCGCTCGCCTCCCGCTCGCCCTCGTTCACCGTGCGCCAGCCCACGCTCACCGTCGAGCCGCTCGCCCACCCCGACGCCGGCGTCACCGCCAGCAGCGTCGGGCGAAGGTCCGCGTAGGTGGGCAGCGCCGAGCTCACCGTCACCGACGCCGCGTTGTTGCCCTCCGCCGTGCCCGTGGGGTTGCGCTCGGCCAGGCTGTTGTCGATGTCCAGCGTCACGCTCACCCGCAGCGCCCCCGCCCCGCGGGTGCCCGCCGGCAGCGCCAGCGTCGCCGAGCGCGACACCTGCGCGCCCGCCGCCAGCGCACCGCCCTCGTGCGTGACGATCGTCGTGGCCAGCACCTCGCCGGTATCCACCCGGCTCACCACCACCCGATCGCGCCAGCCGGCCGCCGTGGCCAGCGCGCCCGCGTTGCGGTCCGCCCAGCTCACCACGATCTCGCCACCGGACTCGATCGCCCCGCCTCCGGCCGCCGCCACCTGCAGCGACTGCGCGGTGAGATCCGGACCCGGCACGTACTCCACGTTGTCGATCGGCGTGGGCGCGGTCAGCGGCAGCGGCTGCGCGAGCAACCGGTAGGCGTTCGATGCCAGGTTGCCGCGCCGTCCCTCGATCGCCAGCACGTAGGTGCCTGCCTCGGGCAGGGTCACCACGCCCACGTCGTTGAAGAAGGACTCGCCGAAGAGCACGTTGCCCCCCGGCCCGTACAGACGCCACGTGGCATCGGTGTTGTCCAGTTGCTGCCGGTCGAAGAAGTAGCGATCGCCCGCCTGGGCGGCGAACGCATACAGGTCGGTGCGGTTGCCCGGATTCAGCGTGCCGCTGGTGGGCGTGCCTGCGGTGAGCGCTGTCGCCGCGGCAAGGTCGATCAGGCGCAGCGAGAACGACCCGGTGGCCTCACCCGAGCCGTCGATCGTGAGCGTGTAGCGGCCCGCCAGCAGATCCAGCAGCGGGTTGGCTGGCCCGTCGAACGAGTCGCTCGACTGCAGCGACCGCGCATTGACCTCGACCCCGCGCGGCCCGCTCAGCGTCCACAGCAGCGGCGAGTTCGCGAGCGCATCGAACAGCAGCCGCCGCGACTCGGCGAGCTCGAACGTATAGCGCAGCCGTGCGCCCGCCGCGGCGATCGACCCGTCCACCGTCTGCCCGACCGCGATCGCCACGGTGGTCTCCGGCGCCGACTGCAGCGCGAAGCGATAGCTGACCGGCGTGGTCTGGCTGTTGTAGCCATTGAGCAGCAGCGCCCAGGTACCGTCGCGGTCGAGCACGGTCTCCTGGTCCGAGCCCAGCCAGCTCTCCCACACCGTGCTGCCGTCGGGCCGCACCAGCCGCCAGTTGGCCGATCCGCCCAGCTGCTGGGCGTCGAAGTAGACCCGCTGCCCGATGGTGCCGGCGAACCGGAACAGATCGGTGGAGTAGCCTGGATCCAGCGTGCCGGACACCTCGCTGCCCGGCGTCAACACGCTCGCGGCGGCCAGATCGCGCAACGCGAAGCCGTAGTCGCCAGTGCTGCCGCCGACCGCCAGCGTGTAGGTGCCCGCAGGCAGGGCGACCAGCGGCCAGTCGAACCAGTTGCCGCTGGCCATCACGCCGCGCTCGCCCGCGATGCTCCAGGTCCACGCCGAGGTGTTCTCGCGCGTGTCCATCACCACCTGCGTGGGCTGCGCGAGGGTGAAGCCGTAGCGGACCACCTGCGCCAAACTGGCGCGGTTACCCGTGACCAGTTGGTCCAGCGTCAGCGCGATCGGCACCGCCGGAATCGCCGTCAGCCGTACCCAGTCGATTGCCACGTCGGTGCTGCCCGCTCCTCCATCGACCGAATTGTCCTGGTAGATCGATGCGCGCACCCCATTGGGGAAGTCGAACGCGGTCGCGTTGCCAAACGACAGCGACACCAGATCGACCCCGGCATCGCTGGCCAGCACCGCCCGGAAACCTCCATTCGCCAGCGCCTCCAGCCGCAGCCGGTACCAGGTGTTGTCGGCGAACGCGAAGGCCGTGTTCTGGAAGCTGTTGCTTCCGCTGGTGCCGCGCATGTCGAGCCGCAACTGGCGCGAACCGCCATTGACGTCGCTCGCCAGCGCGGTGGCTACCCACACGTCCAGATTCGCCGGATCGCGCAGCATCAGGCCCAGCAGTTCGTTGCCGGCCACGCCAGAGGCCTGCGTCAGCGTGTTGAATCGCGCCTCGTAGCGCAGCCCGGCACCCACGCTGTTGCTGGTGGTGAGCAGCCCGACCCCAGCCACGCCCGAAGCGAAACTGTTCCTCATTCGCAGCACGCTGGCGCCGTCCAGCGTCTCGAAGGTGAGATTGCCCGGTGCCCCGCGATCGGGCACGGTCGCCGGTACCGCTCCGCCGGCCGCCCACAGCGTATCGAGCGTGGGTCCGTCGAATTCCTGCTCGAAACCGCCCACCCGCTCGCTCAGCGTATTGCCGCGGGCAAGCACGCTGAAGCTGTAGGCATTGGGCTGTATCGAGTAGTACCGCCCCTCGACCAGCAGCAGGTAGCTGCCCGCCTGCGTGTAGGTGCGCTCGGCCACATCGGAGAACGAACCCGGTGCCCACAACTGCTCGCCGGTGGGCGAGATCAGCCGCCACAGAATGTCCGACGACCCGCTCAGCTGGTCGAACACCAGCCGGTCGCCCGCCGCCACATCCACCCGCCACGCCTGCGTCGCGGACCCCGGGCTGAGCAGGCCGTTGGTCACCGCCCCCGCCGTCACCACCGACGCGGCCGCCGTCACCGCCGCGAGGTCCAGCAGCCGGAACGCGTACGCCCCGACCGTATCCCCCGGCGCGTCCACCGTCAGTGTGTAGCGACCCGCCCCCAGTTCGTACACCACCTGATCGTTGACGCGGTCCCGGCTGTCGCTCGACCGGAAGGTGCGCCCGTTCACCAGCGTGCCGGTCGGCCCCGCCAGCGTCCAGGTGAACGCCACGTCCGACAGCGCGTCGAACACCACCCGCCGCGTCGAGGCAAGGTCCAGCGTGTACTCCATCCGCTGCCCCGGCGTGGCAATCCGACCCTCGATCACATCGGGCAGCGCGTCGTACAGCGACACCACCCGGCCCGTGACGCCGTTCGCGCCCTGGTCGGCCACCACCGTGCCCGCCGTCGCGTCCAGCCGGTAGTTGAGTACCAGCCCCGCCTCGTCGCCCGCCAGCGTCGTGCCCCGCGCCGCCGCGATCTGCTCCGCGCTGCGCGCCACCGTCCACACCCGCGCCTCGTCGATCCGGCCGTGCAGGTTCGAGAACGAACCGCTTGGCTCGTCGGTGTGCCCGATCTGCAGTGGCGCGCTGCTGGCAAACGGCGTGTTCGTGCGCACCGTGCGCTCGGCACGCTGCTCGCCATTGATGAAAATGCGCGCCAGACCGCTGTCGCGGTCGATCGTCGCCGCGATGTGC
>CAIQON010000375.1 GCA_903873475.1 uncultured bacterium | reverse complement strand
GGTGCAGATGCCGCGCGAACTGCTCGATCTCTTTCCCCACCAGTTGTCGGGCGGGCAGAAGGCCCGCGTCGGCATCGCGCGCGCGGTGGCCCTTGCGCCGTCGCTGCTGATCCTCGACGAGCCGACGGCCGCGCTCGATGTCTCGGTACAGGCGGTGATCCTCCACCTGCTGGCCGACCTCAGGGAAAAGCTCGGCATGAGCTACCTGTTCGTCTCGCACGACCTCAACATCGTGCGCCTGCTGTGCGACCGGGTGATGGTGATGTACCTCGGGCGGATCGTCGAGTCGGGGCCGGCGCGACAGGTCTTCGAGGCGCCGCGCCACCCCTACACGCGCGCTCTGCTTTCAGCCATCCCGGGGCTGGGCGGGGAAGCGTCCCGGCGGATACGGCTCGAAGGCGACCCGACCAGCCCGGTGGATCCCGACCCTGGCCGCTGCCGCTTCCATGGGCGCTGTCCGAAGGGCCAGGATGCATGCACGCGGTCTTCGCCGCCGCTCGCGCGGATGGCGCCCGGCCATGCGGTGGCCTGCCATTTCCCGGAGCCTGCATGACGAGCCCGGCTGGATGAGTACCTTCGCCGGACAGAACCTGTCCGAGGCCGCGTACGAGCAGATCAGGCGCGACGTGTTCGAGTTCCGGCGATTGCCCGGGGACCGTTTCACCGAGAACGAGGTCGCACGCGAGCTCGGGATGTCGCGCACCCCCGTGCGCGAGGCATTGAACCGGCTCGCGCAGGAGGGGCACCTGTCGGTGGTCGCGCGCAGCGGCTGGATGGTGCGGCCGCTCGATTTCGCGCTGTTCGACCAGCTCTACGATACGCGCATCGTGCTCGAACTCGCGGCTGTGCGCTGGTTGTGTGAGCATGAGCATGCAGGGGCGCTGGCGCCCCTGAGCGATACCTGGCTGGTACCCGCAGCCTTGCGCCTGTCCGACGAGCGTGCAGTCGCTGCCCTGGACGAACAGTTCCACGAACGGCTGATGGTGGCGACCGGAAACCTCGTCATGGCGCAGATGCACCGCGAGGTGACCGAACGCATCCGGATCATCCGCCAGCTCGATTTCACCGACGCGGGCCGCATAGCCGCGACCTACGACGAGCATGCCCAGCTGCTGGGCAGCATCCTGCGGCGCAAGGGTGACCACGCCTGCCTGCTTCTCAAGTCCCATATCGAGACCAGCAAGCGTGCGGTGCGCGAGATCACGCTGCATCGTCTGTTCATGGCCCGCCATGCCGCTCCTGTCGGCTCTCCCACTTCCTTGCCCGCGAGGCCGCCGGTCATGGCAGGAATCGGGCCGCAGGTCGAGGGCCACGCTGAAGGCAGGGCAGGGCGGGTCCCGAGCCCGCGGCTGGCGGGGCAGACCGTATAATGCGGCCATGGCAAAGACGATCGTCAAACCGGTTTCGGCAGATGCATCCGGCCAGGCACCGCGCATTGCGCTGGTCACCGGCGGCAATCGCGGTCTCGGCTTCGAGATCGCGCGCCAGCTCGCACGGCGCGGGCTGAAGGTGTTGCTCGGTTCGCGCACCCTCACCAAGGGGCGCGCGGCGGCGAAGCTGCTCGCGGTAGAGGGGCTGGAGGTCGAACCGGTGCGGCTCGACGTCACCGATCCCGACCAGATCAAGGCCGTGGCGCGCGACCTGCGTACCCGGCTCGGCGGCCTCGACGTGCTGGTCAACAACGCCGGGGTGCTGCTCGACCCGCGTGGTGGCCGCTTCCTCGATTCGCGCCAGGCGACCTACGAACGTACGCTCGCGACCAATGTGCTCGGGCCGCTGATGCTCTGCCAGGCCATGCTGCCGCTGATGATCGAGCGGGGCTACGGGCGCGTCGTGAACCTGTCCAGCGGGCTGGGGCAGCTCGACGAGATGGGCAGTGGAACGCCTGCCTACCGGATATCCAAGACCGCACTCAATGCACTGACGCGCATCGTCGCATCCGACACGCGGGGTACCGGGGTGCTGGTGAATTCGGTCTGCCCCGGCTGGGTGCGCACCGAGATGGGCGGAGCCGAGGCGCCGCGTACGGTGGCCCAGGGCGCCGACACTGCGGTCTGGCTGGCAACGCTTCCTGGCGACGGGCCGAGTGGCGGCTTTTTCCGCGACCGCAAGCAGATCCCCTGGTAGAACGGAACGGGCCGCCCCACGATGGATGCTGCAACCCTGGTGATGATCGCCGGCGGCGCAACGTGGCTGTGCGTGCTGGCCTGGGCGATTGCGCGCTGGCGGCGCACGCAGGAGGAGCGGGAACTCGAACGCTCGATGCGTCTCGAAGAGCTGATTGGCCCCGCGCTCGCCGGCGGCGGCCTGCCTGCTTCAAGCGGTGCCACAGGTGGCCTGCCGGCGCCCGGGGGCGTAGCCGCGGCGGCGGCACCCGACCCGGTGCGGCTGGCCGAGGCGATGATGGCTGCCCAGAGCGTGGCGATGGAGCGTTCCGCATCCAGGGTTGGGCTGCCCTCGTCCGCCCGCAGCTCGTCCGCACTGATGCCCGAGGCCGCGATCCTGCGGGCGCCGCCGTTCCTGATGCGCGATCGCCTGCTCGACAAGCCGGCGACGCTCGCGTTCTACGCGATCCGCACCGCGCTCCCCGACCATGAAGTGTTCGCCCGCGTGAGCCTGGCCGATCTGCTCGACGTACCCGAGTCCGTTCAGGGTTACGACCGCGCGCAGCGCCTGAAGAAGCTCGCGCCGCTGACGGTGGATTTCGCCGTGACGAACAAGGTGATGCAACTGGTCGCGGTGATCGATCTCGAGGATGCCCATGCGACGGCCGAACAGCGCGAGATGCAGCGGACCAAGGCGGAGTGCCTGCGCGGGTTTCCGGTACGCCACCTCACTTTTTCGCGGACCCGGTTGCCGAAGTACCAGGACATCCGTCAGCTCCTGCAGCGCCCTGCCTGAGGCAACGGTGACCGGTACCCGCATTCGTCCCCGGTCGTCGGCGAGCGCATGCGCAGGCGGTGCGCTCGGGCCTTACGTGCTCGGGCCATGACCACACCTGCGCGCGTGCCGATCGACCGTGACTGGCTGGCCCGGCGCCTGGCCGGGGCAGGCGAGCGCGACGCGCTGGTGCCGGGGGATGTACGCGTCGCCGCACCCGACGCGGGGCAGTCGTCGCATCCGGCCGGACCCGGGCATGTACCCGGCAACGAGGTGGCCTTCGAGAAAGCGCGCATGCCGGCGGCCGTGCTGGTGCCGCTGATCCCGCGTCCCGAAGGCATCACCGTGCTGCTCACCCAGCGGGCCGGTCACCTGTCGCGCCATGCCGGGCAGGTGGCCTTTCCGGGCGGGCGCTGCGATCCGGGCGACGCTTCCATCGTGCATACCGCGCTGCGCGAGGCGCAGGAAGAGGTCGGCCTCGATCCCGGCCGCGTCGATGTGCTGGGCGTGCTGCCGCGGTACCGGACGCGGACCGGCTTCCTGATCACCCCGGTGGTCGGCTGGATCGAACCCCCGTTCAGCCTGCGGCCCGATCCCGGCGAGGTGGCAGACGTGTTCGAGATGCCACTTGCATTCGCGCTCGATGCCGGCAACCACGAACGGCATCATCGCGACGCCGACGACGGCCGGCGCTACTTCTATGTCCTGCCGTTCGAGGACCGCTACATCTGGGGGGCGACCGCCGCGATGCTGGTCAACTTCCACCATGTGCTGATCTCCGGCTGAACGCCAGTGGCGCCCATCCGATGACCGTCGAAGCCCTTTTCCTGGTCGCCTGCGCTGGTCTGGCCATGTTCTGGTACGACTCGATGCGTGCCCGGGAGGCCGCGCTCGACAGCGCATGCCGGGCGACGGAGGCTGCCGGCTGCCAGTTGCTCGACGCGACGGTCTCGCTCGCGTCGCTGCGCGCGGCGCGCGAGCAGGGCGGCATGCTCAGGTTGCGCCGCACCTACCGCTTCGAGTTCAGCGATGACGGCATGCGCAGGCTGCAGGGGCGCGTGACGGTCTCGGGAAGCCGCCCGGAACGCGTCGAACTCGAGCCGCACCGCGAGCAGCCGCCTGTCTGGACGGTCGTTCGCGGCGGGCGCGACCTCGACGACGAATCGTACTGAGGTGCCGAGTTGCTGCCCGCGGCAAAGGTTCAGCCGAACAGCTTGCCGCCGAGGAGCGATTCGAGATCCTTGGGCACCAGCGACTGCAGGTCGCCGACCGCGCCCCCGGGCGTGAGCTTGTCGACCACATCGGGCAACAGCGAAGCCACCGACTGCGACGCCTGTTCCGGCGACGTCCCGATCTGCGCGGCCAGCGCGGACATCCAGTCGCCGCCGAGCGCCTGCTGCAGCCGCGCAGGATCTACCGGCAGGTTCGACCCGGTTCCGACCCAGGACGTGGCCTGCTCGCCCAGACCGCCCTGCTGGAGACGGTCGATCAGGCCCTGCAGGCCGCCGGGTTGCTGCAGCAGCCCGAGGGCCATCTGCAGCAGCGGGTTCTGCTGCCCGCCGCCGCCGCCGAGTTGCTGCAGTATCTGGCCGCCGATGCCGCCAGCCAGCTGGTCAAGCAGTCCCATTCCCGTCTCCTGTCGGTAAAACGGCCAGCCTCTCATGAATCCCCGGGCGGTTCAATCACCGCAGCCGCGCGCCGCAGTCAGGCGCAGGTCGCAGCCTTGGTCAACGCCGGCGAACTGTGGTTGAATGGATCATCGTTCAACGTTTCCGCTGCCATGGCCGATCGCCGCCTCCAGGTGTTCCATGCGGTTGCCCGCCTGATGTCGTTCACGCGCGCAGCCGAGGAACTCTGCATGACGCAGCCTGCGGTGACGTTCCAGGTGAAGCAGCTCGAGGAACAGTACAACGCACGGCTCTTCGATCGAAGCCACGGCCGCATCTCGCTGACCGCTGCCGGCCAGGTCGTGTTCGATTATGCAGACCGTATCCTCGGCCTGAATGCGGAACTCGACACCCGCATCGGCGAGATGACCGGCGGGGTGCGCGGCCCGCTGCTGCTCGGGGCCAGCCTCACGATCGCAGAGTTCATCCTGCCGCGCATACTGGGCGAATTCAAGGCGCGCTATCCCGAGGTGCGTACCCAGATGACCGTGGCCAATTCCGAATCCATCGAGACGCGCGTGGCCGAACATGCACTCGATGTCGGGCTGATCGAATCGCCATCGACGCTGCCCAGCCTGAGTGCCGAGGTCTGCTGCGAGGACGAACTGGTGCTGATCTGCGCCCCGTCGCATCCGCTCGCCGCCCGCGCTTCCGTGACGCCCCAGGATGTCGCGGCGCAGCCGTTCATCAGCCGCGAGACCGGTTCGGGTACGCGCGAATTCACCGACCAGTATTTCCGGCAGGCTGAGGTCGCGCCCGAGGACCTCAACCTGGTCATGGAACTGGGCAGTCCCGAGGCGATCAAGGGGCTGGTCGAGACCGGCCTTGGCGTGTCGATCATGTCGCGCGTGTCGATCGCCAAGGAGTTGCGCCTGGCCTCGTTGGTTGCACGGCCGCTCGAGCCGCGCCTGATCCGCATCCTGTCGCTGGTGTATCCGAAGGACCGATTCCAGTCGCGCCTGGTCGCGACCTTCATCGACTTCGCGCTCACCGGGATGCGTCAGTCGATGCGCGGGCACAACGATGCACCGGCGGCAGCCGGCGCGAAGGGCGCCTGATGCCGCGTCCGCTGCAGGCCGTGATCGACATGGCCGCGCTGGCCTCGAACCATGCAATGGCCAGGGCGCTGGCGCCACGTGCGCGCGTGCTCGCGACCATCAAGGCGAACGGGTACGGCCACGGCCTGCCGCGCGTCGAACGCGCACTGGCCGACGCCGATGGGTTCGCGGTCTGCGAGATCGACCAGGCGGCGGCCCTGCGCGAGCGGGCGCGCGCGGCGCGCCGTGAACGGCCCGTGCTGCTGCTCGAAGGCTTCTTCTCGATGCAGGACCTGCTCGTGTGCTCTCTCGAGGGCATCTGCGCGGTGGTGCACGACCAGGCCCAGCTCGAAATGCTCGAGCAGACGCGGCTGGAATCGCCCATCGATGTCTTCGTGAAGATGAACAGCGGCATGAACCGGCTCGGTTTCGCGCCTGCGCGCTTCGGCGCTGCGGTCGAGCGGCTGCGTGCATCGCCCTCGGTGCGCTCGATCACGCTGATGACGCACTTCGCGGCGGCCGACGAGGCCGAGGGCGTCGCAGTGCAACTCGAGGTGTTCGAAGCCCATGCCGCGCCGTCAGGCGGGCTGCGCCGGTCGCTGGCGAATTCGGCGGCGCTGCTGCGCTATCCGCAGACCCATGCCGACTGGGTGCGGCCGGGCATCATGCTCTATGGCGTATCGCCGTTCGCCGACCGTACCGCAGCTTCGCTCGGACTGCGCGCTGCGATGTCGCTCGAGGCAGAAGTGATCGGGGTGCAGTCGCTCGCCGCGGGCGAGCGTGTCGGCTATGCAGGCGCCTTCCGCGCCGATGCGCCGATGCGCGTGGGTATCGTCGCCTGCGGCTATGCCGACGGCTATCCGCGCCATGCACCGACCGGCACGCCGGTGCTGGTCGACGGCCGGCGCAGCCGTACCCTCGGCCGTGTATCGATGGACATGCTGGCGGTCGACCTCACCGGCATGCCCGACGCCGGTGTCGGCGCGCCGGTGGTTCTGTGGGGCGGCGCGCTGCCGGTGGAGGAAGTGGCGGCGGCGGCCGGCACGATCGCCTACGAACTGCTGTGCGCGCTGGCACCGCGCGTGCCGGTGCGAGAAGCGTCCCCGGCCGCCGCGCCGGCACCTTCCGCCGCGGCGGGCTGAGGTACCGCGATGGCGCGCGACCGTACTCTCCATGTCTGCAGCGCGTGTGGTGCGCAGTCGACCAAGTGGCAGGGCCAGTGTCCGGGCTGCAACGAATGGAACACGCTCGTCGAGACGGTGGTCAGCAGCCATCCCGGCGCGGCCGGTGGCAGGCCCGCACCGGGCGCAGCCGGCAGTTCGCGGCCGGTATCATCGTTGTCGCAGATCAAGCCGCACGCCGAACCGCGCTTCGAGACCGGCAGCGCGGAACTCGATCGCGTGCTCGGCGGTGGCCTGACCCGGGCGAGCGTGGTGCTGATCGGCGGCGACCCCGGAATCGGCAAGTCGACGCTGCTGCTGCAGGCGATGGGCGCGATGTCGGGCGACCGCCGCTCGCTGTACGTCACCGGCGAGGAATCGATGGAACAGGTCGCGCTGCGCGCACGCAGGCTGGGCGTCGATGCGTCCGACCTCGGGCTGCTCGCGGAGACGCAGCTCGAGAACATCCTGGCGACGCTCTCGGCCGAGCGCCCCGACGTGGCCGTGATCGATTCGATCCAGACCGTCTATTCCGGGCAGCTGATGTCCGCGCCGGGATCGGTGTCGCAGGTACGCGAATGCGCGGCGCAGTTCACCCGTTTCGCGAAGGCATCCGGTTGCGCGCTGGTGATGGTCGGCCATGTCACCAAGGAAGGTGCCCTCGCCGGGCCGCGCGTGCTCGAACACATGGTCGACACGGTTCTCTACTTCGAGGGCGAGACCCATTCCAGCTTCCGGCTGATCCGCGCGTTCAAGAACCGCTTCGGTGCGGTGAACGAACTGGGCGTGTTCGCTATGACCGAGAAGGGGCTCAAGGGCGTGTCCAACCCGTCGGCGATGTTCCTGTCCCAGCACGAGGCGGAGGTGCCTGGCGCCTGCGTCACCGTCACCCTCGAGGGGACGCGGCCGCTGGCGGTGGAACTGCAGGCGCTGGTCGACGACGCACACGGATCGAATCCGCGGCGGCTGACCGTGGGCCTCGAGAACAACCGGCTGGCGATGCTGCTGGCCGTCCTGCATCGCCATGCCGGCATCGCCTGCAACGACCAGGACGTATTCGTCAATGCGGTCGGCGGCGTGCGCATCGGCGAGCCGTCCGCAGACCTTCCGGTGCTGCTGGCGATCGTGTCTTCGCTGCGCGCGCGTGCGGTGCCGGGCAAGCTGATCGCGTTCGGCGAGGTGGGCCTGGCCGGCGAGATCCGGCCGGTGGTGCGCGGCCAGGACCGCATCAAGGAAGCGGCCAAGCTCGGCTTCACGCGGGCGATCGTGCCTGCGGCCAACCGTCCGAAGCAGCCGGTCGAGGGCATCGAGATCGTCGGCGTCAAACGCATCGAGGAAGCGCTCGAGGCGCTGCGCGGCTGAACGGACGGTCGGGCCGGCCAGTGCACGTACCGGGGCCGCCCCGTTCGGCATCGGTGCCGCAGGCCGGCCCGCGCGCGCGACCGGCTATACTCGGCGGCTGTCTTTGGTCTTCGGGAGGCGGTCCCAGATGAAGGTGCTGGTCGCAGTCAAGCGCGTGGTCGATTACAACGTCAAGGTGCGGGTCAAGGCCGACGGTACCGGCGTGGATATCGCCAACGTGAAGATGTCGATGAATCCCTTCGACGAGATCGGCGTCGAGGAGGCGATCAGGCTCAAGGAATGCGGAGCCTGCACCGAGATCGTGGTCGTGTCGCTGGGCGCACCGCAGTGCCAGGAGACCCTGCGTACCGCACTGGCGATGGGCGCCGACCGGGCAATCCTGGTCGAGACCGATGCCGAGCTGCAGCCGCTGGCCGTGGCCAAGCTGCTCAAGGCAGTGGTCGACCGCGAACAGCCGAAGCTCGCGATCCTCGGCAAGCAGGCAATCGACGATGACGCGAACCAGACCGGCCAGATGCTCGCCGCGCTGCTCGACTGGCCGCAGGCCACGTTTGCTTCGAAGCTCACGATTGCCGGCGAGCGCGCCGAGGTGGTACGCGAGATCGATGGCGGCCTCGAGACCCTGTCGATCGGGCTGCCGGCGGTGATGACCACCGACCTGCGCCTGAACGAGCCGCGCTACGTCACCCTGCCGAACATCATGAAGGCAAAGAAGAAGCCGCTCGAGGTGCTCAAGCCCGATGCGCTCGGGGTCGATCCCGCGCCTCGGCTCACCACGCTGAAGGTGGAAGAGCCGCCGAAGCGGCAGGCCGGCGCCAAGGTCGCCGACGTGAAGGAACTGGTCGCCAAGCTCAAGGGCGAAGCGAAGATCATCTGAGCGGGGACGAGACATGGCTATCCTGGTCATTGCAGAACACGATGAGGGCGTGCTGAAGTCGGGCACGCTGAACACGATCACTGCGGCCACGCAGATCGGTGCCGACGTGACGGTACTGGTCGCCGGCGACGGCAGCGCGGCGGTCGCGGCCGAGGCGGCCAAGGTCGCCGGCGTGTCACGGGTGCTCGTCGCCGACGCGCCGCATTACGGAAAACCGACGGCGGAAAACGTTGCAGCACTCGTGCTGTCGATCGCCGGGAACTACGGCCATGTACTGGCGCCGGCGACCAACTTCGGCAAGAACTTCATGCCGCGCGTCGCCGCTCGGCTGGATGTCGCGCAGATCTCCGAGATCTCCGCGGTGGTTTCGCCCGATACCTTCGTGCGGCCGATCTATGCCGGCAATGCGCTGGCGACGGTGCAGTCGAAGGATGCGATCAAGGTGATCACCGTCCGCGCGACGGCGTTCGAGCCGGCGGCCGCCGGTGGCAGCGCGCCGGTCGAGGCGCTCGCCGCGGTGGCCGATACGGGACAGTCGGCAGTCACTGGCCGCAACCTCACGAAGAGCGCGCGGCCTGAACTGGCTGCGGCGCGCATCATCGTGTCCGGCGGACGCGGCATGGGCAACGGCGAGAACTTCAAGCTGCTCGAAGCGCTGGCCGACAAGCTCGGCGCAGCGGTCGGTGCCTCGCGGGCCGCGGTCGATGCAGGCTTCGTCCCCAACGACTATCAGGTCGGGCAGACGGGCAAGGTGGTCGCGCCGGAACTGTACGTGGCGGTCGGCATCTCGGGGGCGATCCAGCACCTGGCCGGCATGAAGGACAGCAAGGTGATCGTCGCGATCAACAAGGACGCCGAGGCGCCCATCTTCCAGGTTGCCGACTACGGGCTGGTCGCCGACCTGTTCCAGGCCGTGCCGGAACTCACCGCTGAGCTGGGTTGACCTGACCGTGCTGCAGTCCTGCCGTCGGGTTCCATCCCGGCGGCACCTGCGAGAACGACACCCGGATGAGCGTGCCGCTGCCACCCGGGGCATCATCGATGGTCACGCGTGCACCATGCACGTTGGCGGTTTCCTGCACGATCGCCAGCCCCAGCCCGCTGCCGTCTCCGATCGCACCCGGAAGCCGGTAGAAGCGCTGGAATACCTGCGCGCGCTGGCCCGGCGGGATGCCGGGGCCATCGTCGACCACGCTCAGCACGGCATGTCCATCCTCGACTGCGGTGCGCACGGTGATCGAGCCGCCCGCCGGCGTGTAGCGGATCGCGTTCTCGATCAGGTTGTCGAGCAGGTCGCGCAGCAGCCGCGGATCGCCGACGGTCTGGGCCGCCTCCAGTTCGAAGCCGAGATCGAGATCCTTGGCGAGGGCACGCGGCACCCAGATGGAAGCCGCATCCTGCGCCACTGAACGAAGGTCCAGCGCGCGCAGTGCATCCGGCCGGTGTCCGCCGGGCTCGGCACGCGACAGGGCGAGCAACTGGTTGGCGAGATGCGCGGCGCGCACCGTCGCGCTGCGCATCTGGTGCAGGCTGCGCAGCATCGGTTCCGGTGCCGGTTGCCGCAGCGCCAGTTCGACCTGGGTCTGCAACCCCGCCAGCGGCGTGCGCAACTGGTGTGCCGCGTTCGCGGTGAAGCGCTGCTGGGCATCGAGTGCGTCGCGCAGGTCATCGAGCAGGTCGTTCAGGGTGGCGACCAGCGGCCGTACCTCGGTTGGCGCATAGCTGCCGTCCAGCGGCCGCAGGTCGCGCGCCGAACGCTGGGCGATCTCCGCGCGCAGCCGTTCGAGCGGGGCGAGGCTGCGCAGGATGCCGAACCAGACCAGGATCATGGCCATCGTCGCCACCATCAGGTCCGGGATCGTCTCGCCGATCAGTATCTCGCGCGTCAGCCGGTTGCGCTTGACCATCGTCTCGGCGACCTGGATGACCACCGGGCCATTCGGCTGGGGCACGTACAGCGCGGCAATGCGTACCCGCTCGGCATTGACCGTGCCGTAGTAGAACGTGCGGTGTCCCACCGGCACCACCGGCGGCGGAGCGGGCATTTCAGGCTGACCGGCCAGGCGTTCACCGCTCAGGCGCGTGACCGAGAAATAGATCCGGTCGTAGCTGTCGATGCGCAGCACGTCCTGTGCCACCTTGGGCAAGTCGAGGACGGTACTTTCGCCCTCGCTGTGGACATGCTCGGCCAGAGCCAGGGCCGGGTCCAGGAGTGCCCGGTCATAGGTGACCGTCGCCGAGCGCAGCGCGACCCAGTAGGAGAACAGCGTCCCGGCCACCAGCAGCAGCGCGAGCGGGATCACCAGCCATGTCAGCAACTGCTGGCGCAGGCTGCGCGCGTGCCGGCTCCCGATGCCCCCCGAGTGACGCAAGGACGACGCCACGGCGGCCCGCTGCGCGGCTGGCGCGCCCGTCGGCTGCGGCCCAGCCTCGCCGGCGCGATCGGTAGCTGCGACTGTGCCTTGTTCGTGCCCCGGTCCCGGCGGATCAACCAGGCTCATTCTGCTCTTCGAGCAGATAACCGAACCCCCGCACCGTCCGGATGCGCACGCCGCCGCCTTCCACTTTCGCGCGCAGGCGAGACATGTAGACCTCGATTGCATTCATCGAGAGTTCCTTGTCCCAGTTCGACAGGGCCTGCATCAGGTTTTCCTTGGATACCACCTGGCCAGCGCGCAGCATCAGGTTCTCGAGCACGCTCCATTCACGGCTGGTGAGGTCGATGACCTGGCCACTGAGCGTTGCCCGGCGGGCCACGGTGTCGAGCAGCAGCGGGCCGTTGCGCAGTTGAGGGTTCTTGTTCGCCTGGCCCCGGCGCAGCAGCGCCCGTACCCGTGCTTCGAGTTCCGGCAGCGCGAACGGCTTCGGCAGGTAGTCGTCGGCACCCATGTCCAGCCCGTGGACACGGTCCTCGATCGCATCCCGTGCCGACAGTACCAGCACTGGTACATACTCCGGCCGCTTGCGCAGCCGGCGCAGGACTTCGAAGCCGTCGATGCCGGGCAGGCCGATGTCGAGCAGGATCAGGTCGAAGCGCTCGCGCAGGAAGGCAGCTTCGGCAGCTTCGCCGGTCACCACATGCTCGACCCTCAGCTCAGACTCGGTGAGGACTCGGGCCAGGCCGTCTGCCAGCGTCGCATCGTCTTCAACGATCAGGATCTTCACGTACCTCTCCCCGTACAATGTCAGTCGATCGACGGGATGATGCGCCTGCCACCTTGCTGCAGGCTTTCTTGGCTGACGGCGCGGCGAGCAGATATCCGGGTCGCCGACCGGACTCGCCGACGCGACAACCGGATTCCGATTGCAATCGACATGTCCGATCGTTACGCTGACCTTCGTGTCAGGAAAAGGAAGCTGTCCTTGAACCATCGAACAGGTTCGTGCCTGAGGCGCGGCGCCGAGGCACTTGCGGGCATGCTGGTCCTCGTGGTGTCGGGCCTCGGCTTCGCCAGTGCGTCGACGCTGACCCTCGTCGATGCACTGGGAATCGCGGAACGCAGCAACGCCTCGTTGCAGGCAGTGATCGCACGGCAGGATGCCGCGCGGGCCGCCTCCATCACCGCGCGCCAGTTGCCCAACCCTGATGTCGAAGTCGTCGCCGGTCCGGTCCGGCCGCGCAGCATCGGCGGACCCGACGGGCATTCGCTGGCGGTCAACCTGGGGCAGCCGCTCGACTACGCCGGCCTGCGGGCCGTCCGGGCCCGGCTGGCCGATCTCGGCGGTGATGGCGCGGAGGCCGCCGTACGCACGGTACGGCGCTCGCTGTATGCCAGTGTCCGCGTGCACTTCTATCTGGTGCTGCAACGACAGGAGCAGTCGCGGATCGCCGAAGAGGAACTGCTCGCGCTGCAGCAGATCCGTGAACGCGTGAACCTGCGCGTGCAACTCGGCGAGGCGCCGCGCCTTGACCTGATCCGTGCCGACACCGAGGTGCTGAACGCCCGGCGCAATCGCGATTCCTCGGTCGTGAGGGTGGAGCAGGCGCGCGGCGCGCTGGCGTCGCTGATCGGCATGCCGCCGGGTGAACTGCCGCGCGTCGAGGGCGCGCTGCCCGCGCTCGCCGCCGTGCCGTCGCTCGCGGCGATCCGCGACCAGGCGCTTCGCAGCAGCCCTGAACTGGAGCAACTGGAGGCAGAACAGCGGCGCGCACGCACCAGGGTCGAACTGGAGCAGAACCTGCGCAAGCCGCAGGTTCGCATGCTGATCGGCCATGATGTCGAGCCGGACCAGACCCGCTGGCGTCTCGGTCTGTCG
This sequence comes from uncultured bacterium, assembly GCA_903873475.1. Classification (GTDB taxonomy): domain Bacteria; phylum Pseudomonadota; class Gammaproteobacteria; order Burkholderiales; family CAIKXV01; genus CAIKXV01. The sequence goes on along the minus strand of CAIQON010000375.1, from coordinate 2,049 downwards.
GTGCCGTTGCCGCTGTTCAACCAGCGCCAGGGGCAGATCCTGGAGGCGCAGGCCGATGCCGCGTTCGCCGATGCGCAGTTCGCATCGCGCCGGCAGCAACTGCTCGGCGAGATCGACTACGCCATTGCCGGCTATTCGATCGCACGGCAGCAGGTCGATGCATTCGAGAGCGGATTGATCCGCCAGGCCGAACAGACGGTGCGCGTGGCCGAAGCGGCCTACCGTTTCGGCGAGCGCGGGATCATCGAGTATCTGGATGCACAGCGCACGCTGCGTGGCGTGCGCCAGGAATACATCAACGCGTTGTACGAAGCGCGCTATGCGCTGATCGAAGTCGAGCGCCTGGTCGGCGTCGAGGTCCTTGGAGGAATCAGATGAGCATCCGTCCGGAAGGACGCCTGCGCGCAGGCGCTCTGTTGCTGGCCTGCGTGGCGGTTTCGATGCTGGCTGCCTGCGGGCGCGAGGCGGCGAAGCCTGCCCCGGCCGCAGCGGTCGTGCGCGATCCGATGCACGTGAAGGCCGATGCGGAACTGCTCAAGCGGCTGCAGGTGGCCCCAGCCGGGCGCGTGGAGATCCAGGAGTACTTCCGCGTGGCCGGCAGCGTGCAGGTGGACGAAGACCGCGTCGCCCGCATCGGCTCTTCGGTGACTGGCCGGATCACCGATGCACCGGGATCGCTCGGCCTCGACGTGCGCTCGGGCCAGACGCTCGCGACGCTGGACAGCGCCGAACTCGCCGCGGCCCAGCGCAACTTCCTCAAGGCGGGGCTGGACCTTGAGCTGGTGCAGCGCGCGGTCGAGCGGGCGCGGCTGCTGGTGAATGCGGACGTGATCGGCTCGGCTGAGCTGCAGCGCCGTGAAAACGAGCAGTTTTCCGCGGAGGCCGAACTGCGCACCACGCGCGGCAATCTGCTGATCCTCGGCATGAGCGGCCAGGCCATCGAGCGGCTCGAGAATACGCGTGCGATCAGCCCCGTGATCTCGATCGCCTCCAAGCTCTCCGGCACCGTCATCGAACGGCGGGTGACGGTAGGCCAGGTAGTGCAGCCGGCCGACCAGCTGTTCACGATCGCTGACCTGTCCCAGGTCTGGGTGGTGAGCGAGGTGCCGGAAGAACAGGCCTACGGCGTGCGGGTCGGCGATCCGGTCGAGGTCGTCATCCCGGCGCTGCGCGACCGCAGGCTCGATGGCAAGGTGACCTTCGTCGGCAATACGGTCAACCCGGAAACGCGCACGATCACCGTGCGCACCGTGCTGGCCAACGCAGATCGATCGATCAAGCCGTCGATGCTCGCGTCGATGGCGATCCGCGAGCCGCTGCGGCGGGCGCTGGCGGTGCCCGCCGCAGCGGTGGTGCGCGACGGAAACCGTGACCATGTATTCGTGCAGGCGAAGCCGGGCCTGTTCCACCTGCGGCCGGTAAACCTCGGCCCCGAGAGCAACAACGGGCTCCGGCCCGTGCTCGGCGGGCTGACCGAAGGCGAGCTCGTGGTCGTCGATGGCGCCTTCCACCTGAACAACGAGCGTAACCGCCAATGATCGAAGCGATCGTCCGCGCGAGCCTGCAGCAGCGGCTCGTGCTGCTGGTGATTTTCGTCGTGCTGGGCGTGTTCGGCGCGCGCTCGGTGCAGAAGCTGTCGCTCGACGCCTTTCCCGATGTCACCACCATCCAGGTGCAGGTGGCGACCGAGGCGCGGGGCCGCTCGCCCGAGGAGGTCGAACGGTTCGTCACGGTGCCGATCGAGATCGCACTGACCGGCCTGCCCGGCCTGCGCGAGATGCGTTCGCTCAATCGCGCAGGGCTGTCGCTGGTGACGCTGGTGTTCAGCGATGCGACAGACGTGTATTTCGCGCGCCAGCTGGTGCTCGAGCGCCTGATCGAGGTGCAGTCCAGGCTGCCGGACAACACGGTGCCCGTGCTCGGGCCGGTGTCCACCGGCCTCGGGCAGGTCTACCAGTACACGCTGGAGCGGGCGGACGATGGCCGGCGCGCACTGACGCGCGAAGAGCTCACCGAGCGGCGCATCGTGCAGGACTGGGTGGCGCGGCC
>CAIQON010000374.1 GCA_903873475.1 uncultured bacterium | reverse complement strand
GATGACCTTCGAGACCCCGATGCTGTTCGCCTGCGGCTTCATCTTCGTGTTCACGATGGGCGGCTTCACCGGGCTGATCCTCGCGATCACCCCGATCGATATCCAGCTGCACGACACCTACTTCGTGGTGGCGCACTTCCACTACGTGCTGGTGGCCGGCTCGCTGTTCGCCCTGTTCGCCGGCGTGTACTACTGGCTGCCGAAGTGGACCGGGCACATGTACAACGAGACGCTGGGCAAGGCACACTTCTGGCTGTCGGTGATCTTCTTCAATATCACCTTCTTCATTCAGCACTTCCTCGGCCTCGCCGGCATGCCGCGCCGCGTGCCTGACTACGCGCTCCAGTTCGCCGACTTCAACATGATCTCGACGATCGGTGCCTTCGGCTTCGGGTTCACCCAGTTGCTGTTCCTCTACATCGTGGTGTCATGCATCCGCGGCGGCGAGAAAGCTGGAGACAAGCCCTGGGAGGGTGCGCAGGGCCTCGAGTGGACCGTGCCGTCCCCGGCCCCGCACCACACCTTCGAGGTGCCGCCGGTCGTCCGCTGAGCAGACGCACGGATACCGACACCATGAGCAGCCTCGACATCGACAACCTCCCGGCCGGCGAGCGCCAGCGCATCCAGCGCCGTAATGCAGTACGCATGGCGCTCGGGCTGGCGGTCGTCGTGGTCCTGGTGTTCAGCGGGTATGTCTACCAGGTGGCGAGGATGGCCGGCTGATGGACGTGCGTGGCGACGTACCGGCGGCGGCGCAGGCGGGCAGTGAAGCCGGCACGAACGGCACCGCTGCGGCCGACAACCGGGTCACGCTGCGCAAACTGCTGGTGGTCACCGGGTTGATGTTCGGCTTCGGCTTCGCACTGGTGCCGTTCTATGAAAAGCTGTGCGATGTCACCGGCATCAACCGGATCGTCAAGCGCGACGACCACAAGCCGGCCAACACCCAGGTCGACACCAGCCGCAGCGTCACCGTCGAGTTCGACGCGAACCTGCGCAGCAACCTGCCGTGGACCTTCCGCCCGCTGGAGACCAGCGTGCGGGTGCATCCCGGCGAAATCGCGACGGTGGTGTACGAGGTCTCGAACGTGGCCGGCCGTGCAGTCACCGGGCAGGCCATCCCCAGCTACGGCCCGATGCTGGCCGGACAGTTCTTCCGCAAGCTCGAGTGCTTCTGCTTCGACAAGCAGGAACTCGCCGCGGGCGAGACGCGCCAGATGCCGATCGCGTTCGTGGTCGATCCGTCGCTGCCTGCCGATGTGAATACAATCACCCTTTCGTTCACCTTCTTCGAGGTCGCCGGACGTGCACAGACGGGTACTCCGCTGGCCACGGCCGCAGCCCCGGCGGCGGTAGCGGCACCGCAATCGAAGATCCAGTAGAGACCACCAGGGTCCAACGGAGTTGCCCATGAGCCAGTCGGCCACCGCGAACAACAGCACTGCACCGCACTACTTCGTACCGCAGCCATCGACCTGGCCGATCTTCGGGTCGTTCGCGCTGTTCTTCATGGCGCTGGGCACCACGCTCTGGATGAACGATGTCAGCTGGGGCAAGTTCCTGCTGATCGGCGGGCTCTGTGTCCTGTTCTACATGCTGTTCGGCTGGTTCGGCACGGTCATCGGCGAGAGCGAAGGCGGGCTCTACAACAAGCGCGTCGACATATCGTTCCGGTGGTCGATGAGCTGGTTCATCTTCTCCGAAGTGATGTTTTTCGCCGCCTTCTTCGGCGTGCTGTTCTACATGCGAGTGATCTCCGTGCCCGACCTCGGCGGCCTCGACAACCGCCTGCTCTGGCCAGAGTTCACTTCCACGTGGCCGGTCGCCGGCCCGGGCATCCGCGAGTCGTTCGAGACGATCTCGGCCTTCGGGTTGCCGGCGATCAACACGATGCTGCTGCTGGCCTCGGGCGTGACGATCACCTTCGCGCACTGGGCGCTGATCGGCAACAACCGGCCGGCCCTCGTGCGCTGGATGATCGCGACCATCGCGCTCGGCACCGTGTTCCTGTTCGTGCAGGGCTACGAGTACGCGCACGCCTGGCGCGACCTGAACCTCCAGCTCGACATGGGCGCCTATGGCGCCACGTTCTTCATGCTCACCGGCTTCCACGGGTTCCACGTGACGATCGGTACGATCATGCTGATCGTCATCACCGTCCGTTGCGCGAAAGGCCACTTCACGCCCGAGAACCATTTCGGCTTCGAAGGCGTTGCCTGGTACTGGCACTTCGTCGACGTGGTCTGGCTGCTGCTGTTCGTGGTCGTCTACGCCCTGTAGCACTCGGGGTTGCAGGGCGCCGGCCAGCCCGGCGCCCGCTGCGATGAGCAGCAAGAGTTTCGTCCGGGTATCGCAGCGTCGCTGCCCGGACGTGCATGCTGGATGCAGCGCCCTGTACGGGGCCCTGCACCATGCCGCGGCCGGCCCGATACCGAAATCGCTATAGGGCAGAGCCGCGAAGCGTGATCAGCCCGCTGAAATGCGCGAGCATCAGCAGCAGGAACAGAATCACCGACAAGCCCACGCGCAGCGTGAGCGCGCGAACCGTACGGGTCGAGTTTCCCCTGTCACTGAACAGGTAGAACAGTGCCGACCCCAGGCTCGCGAAGATCAACACCAGGAATCCGACGATCAGGATCTTCATGTCAACGTCCGGTAATGGATCAGGCAGTCTAGCCGATGCAGTCCCGTCGGCGCCGCCGGTCGAGCCTGTCGCCGATCTTGCCGCAGGTGCCGCTCGGCGCTTCCATCCGGAATGGATCCCGACGCTGGTACTGGTTGCAGTGCTGGCGCTGACGCTGTCGGCCGGGCGCTGGCAGCTCGAGCGGGCGGCATACAAGTCGGCGCTGCAGCAGCGCATCGAAGCGGCGGCGGGTGCGCAGCCGGTCTCGGTGCAGTCCGGCCTTGTTGGCGATCCGGCCTCTGTCGCCTGGCACCCGATCGAGGCCGTCGGCCGGTTCGACGCGGGCAAGGTGGTGTTCCTCGACAACCGATTGCGTGACGGCGTACCGGGCTACGAGGTGTTGACGCCACTGCGCCTGTCCGGCGGCGACCACGTGCTCCTGGTCAATCGGGGATGGATTGCTGCACCCCGCCAGCGCGATCAGTTGCCTGTCGTCGAGACGCCGGCAGGAGAGGTACGCGTGCGCGGGCTCGCCTTCACGCCCAGCCAGCGCTTCATGGAGCTGCGCGCCGGGACCGACGACGCGCGGCGCTGGCAGAACTGGACGATCGAGCGGGCGCGCGAGCGCTGGTCGCTCGACCTGCTGCCGGTCGCGATGCTGCAGGTTGCCTCGGCCGAGGGCGGCGGCAGCGGTACCGGCCCTGCGGACGCGCTTGCGCGGCAATGGCCGCGCCCGGATGCCGGCATGGACAAGCACCGTGGCTATGCCCTGCAATGGTTCAGCTTCGCCGGCATCGGCTTGATCGTGTGGGTCCTGCTCAGCCTGCGCCGCACCGGTCCGAAGGGTGCGAACGCGGGGCGCAGCGAAGATACGAAAGCCGATGGCCCAGAGGGCCTCGGGAAAGGCGTCCAATGAACATTCCGCCCGGCCTGCGCCGGAAGCTGCCGCTTATCGTGCTGGTGCTCGTCTGTGCCACGCCCGCGGTCGGTCCCTACCTGCTGTGGTTCTTCTGGAAGCCGGCCGAGTACAGCAACTACGGCGAGCTGGTGCAGCCGGTGGTGCTTCCGGAGGTGACCCTGGAGCCGCTGGTGCCTGGCCTGCCGACGGCGCCCGCGCCCGGATCGGCCGCCGCCGTGCCTGCGGCGGCCGGAACGCCGCTGCCGGGAACGGCGCCGGCAACGCTGGCCGCGCCCACGCTGCGCGGCAAGTGGTTCCTGGTGATGGCCGACGGCGCCGAGTGCGACGCGCGTTGCGAGCGGAAGATCTGGCAGTTGCGCCAGTTGCGCACCATGCAGGGCAAGGAGATGGAACGGGTCGAGCGCGTCTGGCTGGTCGATGACCGGAATGAACCCGCCGCGCGCCTGCATGAACCGTATGCCGGCACCTGGGTCGTACGGCGGCCGGACAAGGCACTGCTCGATGCACTGCCCGTGCAGCAGGGCGGTGCCCTGCGCGACCACCTGTGGCTGGTCGATCCGCTCGGCAACCTGATGATGCGCTATCCGCCCGATGCCGACGCCACGCGCATCCGCAAGGACATGACCCGCCTGCTCAAGTACTCGAGGATCGGATGATGTACAGAAAGCTCCTGCTGATCGCGCCGCTGTTCACCCTCATCGTGGTGGTCGTCGGCGCCTACACCCGGCTGACCGATTCCGGCCTTGGCTGTCCCGACTGGCCGGGCTGCTACGGCCAGCTCACCGCGCCCGACACGGCAGCCGAGATCGCGCGCGCTGGCGAGCGCTTCCCCGGCGCGGAGATCGATCCGATGAAGGGATGGATCGAGATGATCCACCGCTACCTGGCGGGGGCGCTCGGGCTGCTCATCCTGTCGATCGCGCTGATCGCGTGGCGCAACCGGTTGCGCTCGGTGCCGGGCGAGCGGCTGCCGGGGAGCGATGCGCACTGGCTCGGAACCGGCCTGCTGCTGTTGCTGCTGGTGCAGGCGATGCTCGGCAAGTTCACCGTCACGCTGCTGCTCAAACCCGGCATCGTCACCCTGCACCTGCTCGGCGGCATGCTGATCCTGGCGGTGCTGTTCCGGATGGCGATCGGCGAGTACGTCGACCGCAGTGGCGTCGCGGCCGATCGCGCGGCCCGGCTCGTACCCTGGGCGGCAGCCGGCATTGCGCTGCTGATCGTGCAGATCGTGCTCGGGGGCTGGGTCAGCACCAACTACGCCGCGCTGGCCTGCCTCGACTTCCCGACCTGTCATGGCACCTTCCTGCCGGCGATGGACTTCCAGCACGGCTTCCATGTGATGCGCGAACTGGGCGAGGCACCCGACGGCTCCCCGCTGTCGCACGAGTCGCTGAACGCGATCCAGTGGACCCATCGGCTCGGCGCACTGGTGATCACCGCCTACCTCGGCGTGCTCGGCGTGCTTGCGTGGCGTATTCCGGGTGTGTCGCTCGCGGCCACCGCCATGCTGGTTCTGCTGGCGGCCCAGGTCACCATCGGCATCCTGAACGTGGTCTGGCTGCTGCCGCTGTGGCTCGCCACCCTGCACAACTTCGGCGCGGCCCTGCTGCTTTGTTCGGTCGTGATGCTAAAATTCATGCTCACGCGGCCGGCTGCTGCCGATGTACGCACGCCGGCCTCGAAAGGCTCCACCCAGGCCTTGCATGCCTGACCTGAACGACCACCCAAAGCCCGGGCCATCGCCGCGCCGGCCAGCTGCCTGGTGCAGCTGAAGCAGACGAGACCCGATCGATGTCCCAGACTCTCGCCCTGACCGGGGGCACCCTGCGCCAGTTCTATGAACTGACGAAGCCGCGCGTGGTGTCGCTGATCGTGTTCACGGCGGTGATCGGCATGTTCCTCGCGACCGCACCCGGCACCCTGCCGCCGTTGTCGCCAGTGGTGTTCGCCACGATCGGCATCGCGCTGGTGGCCGGTGCGGCAGCGGCGGTCAATTGCCTGATCGAGCAGAAGATCGACGCGGTGATGGCACGCACCCGCGGCCGTCCCCTGCCCAGCGGCAACGTCAATTCGTTGCAGACGCTGGTGTTCGCGGGGCTGGTGGGCGGTGCCGGGCTGCTGGTGCTGCACAACCTGGTGAACACGCTGACCATGTGGCTCACGCTGGCCACCTTCGTCGGTTACGCGATCATCTACACCGTGGTGCTCAAGCCGCTGACCCCGCAGAACATCGTGATCGGCGGTGCCTCCGGGGCGATGCCGCCGGTGCTCGGCTGGGCCGCGATCACCGGCGAAGTGTCGCCGGCCGCGCTGGTGCTGTTCCTGATCATCTTCGCCTGGACGCCGCCGCACTTCTGGGCACTGGCGCTCTACCGCAAGCATGAGTACGCGAAGGCCGGCATCCCGATGCTGCCGGTCACCCACGGCAACCGATTCACCCAGCTGTCGGTGCTGCTCTACACGGTCATCCTGTTCGCCTGCTCGCTGCTGCCTTTCGCCATCCGCATGAGCGGCGTGCTGTACGTGGTGTCGGCGATCATCCTGGGCGGGGTGTTCCTCTGGTATGCATGGCGGCTGTACACGAACTACAGCGACTGGCTCGCGCGGCGCACCTTCCGCTACTCGATCCTCTACCTGACGCTGATCTTCGCCGCACTGCTGCTTGACCACTACGCGCCCTGGAGCTACTAGGTCACCGGGGCGTAACCGTACCGCAGCGAATCGTGCAACGAGGAGAGAACGCGCAATGAGCCGAAAAGCGGGCAAGCCCGGGTCTGCTGCCGAGCCGGTATCGTCGCTGATGCTGGCGCTGGCGTCCTACATCGCGGCCACGCCGCGCCGCACGCTGCCCGCCGAGGTCGAAGAGCGCGCCAGGCTGCATCTGCTCGACACGATCGCCGCGATGGTCTCCGGCGCACCGCTGCTGCCGGGACGGCGCGCGATCGAGTACGTGACGGCGATGGGTGGTACGCCCGAGGCGACCATCCTCACCACCGGCACGCGCACCAGCGCGGTCAATGCCGCCCTGGCCAACGGCATGCTCGCCCACTCCGACGAGACCGATGACGCCTATTACCTTGCGCTGGTGCACCCGGGCTGCAGCATCGTGCCGGCTGCGCTGGCGATGGCCGAGCGGCAGAAGTCGAGCGGGCGCGAACTGCTGCGCGCGATCGTGCTCGGCTACGACGTCTGCGCCCGCACGTCGATGGCGCTGGGCATCGAGCATTTCCGCAGCGCCGGCCATTCGACCCACAGTTTCGGCGGCACCTTCGGCTCCGCTGCGGCGGCCGGTGCGCTGGCCCGCATCGACGTCCGGCAGGCGCGCCACCTGCTGTCCTATGCCGCGCAGCAGGCGAGCGGCCTGTCCTGCTGGGCGCGCGATGTCGAACATGTCGAGAAGGCGTTCGACTTCGGCGGCATGCCGGCGCGCAACGGCGTGACGGCGGCCACGATGGTTGCGTCCGGCTTCACCGGCGTCGAGGACGTATTCAGTGGCGACCGCGGCTTCCTGCATGCGTTCGCGCCATTCATCCGGCCACGGGAGTTCGTCAAGAGGCTCGGTACCCGCTACGACATCATGCAGACGGCGATCAAGCGCTGGCCGGTCGGCTACCCGATCCAGGCGCCGCTCGATGCGCTGTCGACGCTGATCGACCGCCATGCGATCAAGGCGGGCGAAGTCGAGAAGGTGCACATCACGGTCGACGAGCAGGGCGCACGCACGGTCAGCGGCCGGAAGATGTCCAACATCAACCTGCAGCACCTGGTCGGCATCATGCTGCTCGATGGTGACATCAGCTTCGAAGCCTCCCACGATCCGGCCCGCTCGCGCGACCGCGACGTGCTGGCGCTGAAGGAGAAGGTGCAACTGGTCGGCAGTGCCGAACTTTCCAAGACGAAGACCACGCAGGCGATCGTCGAAGTCACGCTGGCGCGGCCGCAGGGCAGGGCACGCAGCACGGTCGTGCGCCACCACACGCGCGCGGTCCTGGGCAGCGCGACGCGGCCGATGGACCGCGCCGACCTGGAGCGCAAGTGCCGTCCGCTGCTCGAACCTGCGCTGGGCAAGCGCCGGGCTGCGGCACTGGTCGACGCGATCTGGACGGTCGACCGGCTGCCCGACGTGCGCGCGCTGCGCAGGCTGCTCAGTCGGCCTTGATGCCCGCCTTGCGCACCACCTGCGCGATGCGCTGTGTCTCGCTGCGGATGATCGCCGCGAACTGCTGCGGTGTGTTGCCGACCGGTTCGGCGCCTTCACTGGCCAGCGCCGGCTTCAGCTCCGGGCTGTGCACCGCACGCACCGCTTCGGCATTGAGCCGGTTGATGATGGCCGCTGGCGTCGCGGCCGGCGCCAGGAAGCCAGTCCACTGGACATGCTCATAGCCGGCCACGCCGCCCTCGACGATCGTCGGCACGTCGGGCAGCGCGAAGCTGCGCCGGGTCGTGGTGACGCCGAGTGCGCGCAGCTTGCCCGCGCGCACCTGCGGCAGCACCGACGGCAGCGTGGCGAACGAGACCTGCGCCTCGCCGGCGAGCAATGCATTCACCGAGGGTCCGCCGCCCTTGTACGGCACGTGCAGAAGGTCGGCGCCGGTGAGGTTCTTGAACAGTTCGGCCGACAGGTGGGTGCCGGTGCCGCTGCCGGCGGAACTGTAGGCGACCTGCCCGGGCCGGGCCTTCGCCAGCGCAAGCAGGTCCTGGATGTTCTTCACCGGCACGGCGATGTTGGCCACCAGCACGTTCGGGAAGGCCGACAGCTGGGTGATCGGCGCAAGATCTCGCTGCGGATCGAACGACAGCTTCGCATGCATGTTCGGATTGATCGTGATCGACGAGGACACCACCAGCGTGGTGTAGCCGTCGGGGCTGGCGCGTACCGCCAGTTCGGTGCCGACCAGGCTGCCTGCACCGGGCCGGTTGTCGATCAGCACCGCCTGGCCGAGGGCCTCGCCGAGGCGTGCCGCGAGCAGGCGGGCCATCGCGTCGGTGGAGCCGCCGGGCGATTGCGGCACGATGATGCGTACCGCCTTCTGTGGCCACGCCTGCAGGCGGGCCTGCGCCTGGGCGCTGGCAGCCTGAGGCACCGCCGTGCGAGCCGCGACGCCGGCGAGCAACGCGCGCACGAGCCGGTCGTGTCCCATGCCGTCCTACTCGCTTCGTATTGTCGTTTTCACTAGGATAGCCCCATGCGCTTCTTCAATCCACCGACCGAACTCGTCGCCGAGGTGTTCGCGACCATCCCTGCCCACCTCGGCAGATCGGGCCAGCCGTCGACCTGGATCGAGTCCAATCATCCGGGGTCGAAGCTCGGCTGCTTCCTCGAAGGCCCGGCGTTCGATCGCGCAGGCAACCTGTACGTGGTCGACATCCCGTTCGGGCGCATCTTCCGCATCACCCCTGACGCGCAGGTGAGCGTGGCGGCAGAATACGATGGCTGGCCGAACGGCCTCGCGGTGCACAAGGACGGCCGCCTGTTCATCACCGACTACCGTCTCGGCGTGATGACCTGCGACCCGGCCACCGGCAAGGTCGAGCCGTGGATCACGCATGCGCGCTCGGAGGGCTTCAAGGGCGTCAATGACCTGGTGTTCGCCAGCAACGGCGACCTCTACTTCACCGACCAGGGACAGACGGGCGTGCACGACCAGACCGGCCGCGTCTGGCGCGCCACGCCCGACCGCAAGCTCGAGTGCCTGATCGACAACGGGCCGAGCCCGAACGGCATCGCGCTCTCGCCCGACGAGTCGGCCGTGTACGTCGCGATGACACGCACCAACTGCATGTGGCACCTGCCGCTGCGCGATGGCGTGCCCAGCAAGTGCGGCGTGTTCGGCTACCTGCCCGGCATGCACGGGCCGGACGGGCTGGCGGTGGATGCGAAAGGCAACCTCGCGGTCGGCCATGCACGGGTGGGCATCGTCTGGCTGATGAGCCCGGCCGGCGAGTTCCTCTACGGCATCCGCGCACCCGACGGCGGCGGACGGCTGACCAACATGGCCTATGGCGGGCCGGACGGCCGGTATCTCTACATCACCGATTCGTATCGCGGCACCATCCTGCGCTGCGAACTGCCAGTGCCCGGGCTGCAGCTGTATTCGCACCAGTAGCATTGCACCCGGGCCCAGCGCCCATCGAAAGAAGGCATCGTGACCCGCGACGCGGGCAGACGGATGCGCGCACCTCGTGAGGACACCATGATCGCCTCGTTGAATCCTTCCAGGCCCTTGGCCGCTGCAGTCGCTGCGGCCTGTGCCGTCGCTCTCCTTCCCGCGATCGTGGCGGCGCAGGCGCCCGCATGGCCGGCCAAGCCGGTGCGCATCATCGTGCCAACCTCGCCCGGCGGCGGCACGGACATCGTCACGCGCGTGCTGGCGGCGCGCCTGACCGAGGTCTTCGGGCAGTCGGTGCTGGTCGAGAACAGACCGGGTGCCGGCCAGATACTCGGCACCGAGTTCGTCGCGCGTGCGGCCCCAGATGGCCATACACAGCTGATGGCGGCGAGCGCCATCGTGCTGAACCAGGTGCTCGCGAGGAAGCCGCCGTACGACACCCTGCGCGACTTCGTGCCGGTGACGGTCGCGGCGACCCTGCCAAACGTGCTGACCGTCCATCCGAGCCTGCCGGCGAAGTCGGTGAAGCAGTTGATCGCCCTGGCCAAGGCCAGGCCCGGGATGCTGAACTACAGCTCCGCCGGCGCCGGCACCTCGCCCCACATGTCGATGGAACTGCTGCGCTCGATGGCAGCGGTCGACATCGTGCATGTCGCGTACAAGGGCACCGGTCCTGCCACTGCCGACCTGCTCGCCGGCCATGTCCAGCTGTCCATGCCGAACACGCTGACCGCCGCGCCGCACCTGCGGTCCGGGCGCCTGCGTGCGCTCGGGGTGACCAGCCTGAATCGCGCAGCCGGGCTGCCCGAGGTGCCGGCCATCGCCGAGGCCGGGCTGCCCGGCTACGAGGCGATCCAGTGGTACGGCCTGTTCGCGCCGGCCGGGACGCCGCGCGACGCGGTGAACCGGATGCAGTCCGAGACGGCGAAGGCGCTGCAGGCGCCGGATGTCGCGAAGCGCCTGGCTGCCGATGGCGCCGAGGCAGGCGGCATGAGTCCGGAGGCGTTCGCCGCCTACGTCAGGTCGGAGATCGAGAAATGGAGCCGCGTCGTGCGCGACGCGAAGCTGGCACTGGACTGACCTCCGGTGGAATGAAGCAGGGCAGAACGAAGCGTGACGAACGAGGAGTAGCAACCGATGACTGGATCTTCCCTGGCCGCGCAGCGGCCCGCAGCGGGTGCGCTGCTGCTGGCGCTTGCGCTGTGCGCACCGTGCGCCGTGATGGCGCAACCTGCACAGGGCTGGCCGGCCAAGCCCGTGCGTATCATCGTGCCCACCTCGCCGGGTGGCGGCACCGACATCGTCACGCGGGTGCTGGCCAGCCGCGTGGGCGATGCACTGGGACAGTCCGTCGTCGTCGAGAACCGCCCGGGTGCCGGGCAGATCCTGGGCACCGAGTTCGTCGCGCGTGCCCCTGCGGATGGCTACACCCAGCTGATGGCGGCCAGCGCGATCGTGCTGAACCAGGTGCTGGCGAAGCAGCCACCCTACGACATCCTGCGCGACTTCGTGCCGGTCACGCTCGCCGCGTCCCTGCCGCACGTGCTGACCGTGCACCCTAGCCTGCCGGTGAAATCGGTGAAGGAACTGGTCGTGCTGGCGAAGGCACGGCCCGGTGCGCTCAACTACAGCTCGGCCGGCGCGGGGACGTCGCTGCACATGGCGATGGAGCTTTTCCTGTCGATGGCCGGCCTGAACGTCGTTCACATTCCGTACAAGGGTGCCGGCCCGGCCACGGCGGACCTGCTCGCCGGCCATGTGCAGCTCGCCACGCCGAACACGCTGACCGTCGCGCCATACCTGCGCTCGGGCCGGCTTCGCGCCATCGGCGTCACCGGCGCGAAGCGCGCGGCTGCGATGCCGGAGGTGCCGACGATCGCCGAGGGTGGGGTACCTGGCTACGAGGCGATCTTCTGGTACGCGCTGTTCGCGCCCGCGGGCACGCCGCGCGAGGCCGTGGGCCGAATGCACGCGGAAGTCGCCAGGGCATTGCTGCTGCCCGACGTCGCGCAGCGGCTGGCCGCGGACGGCGCCGAACCGGGCGGCATGCCGCCGGATGCCTTCGCCGCGTTCATAAAGGCCGAGCTCGAGAAGTGGGGCCGGGTCGTGCGCACCGCGAAGATAACGCTGAACTGAGTCACGCCGAACTGACCCACGCTGAGCCGAGGTACTGCCATGCCGAACATCGATACCCACGCCCACTTCTTCCCGGAAAGCTTCATCGAACTGGTCGCGAAGCACGGTGGCCGCTGCGGCACCACGGTCACCAGCGACGCGAGCGGCGCGCGTTTCATCCAGGTCGGGCTGAACCTGCGTACCGGGCCGATCACTTCGGGGTTCATCGACCTCGGCGAGCGGCTCGCCTACATGGACAGCATGGGCATCGACATGCATGCGCTGTCGATGACCCAGCCGATGGTCTACTGGGCCGACGACGAACTGGGCCTGCAGCTGTCGGTGGCGGTCAACGATGCGATCAGCGCAGCACATGTCGCACACCCTGACCGGTTCATCGGCTTCGCGCACCTGCCGTTCCAGAACCCCAGCCTCGCGCTGGAGGAACTCGAGCGCGCCGCGAAGCTGCCCGGCATCCGCGGCATCTACATGGCCACCGCGGTACGCGACCGCGAACTGTCGGACCGCAGCTTCTTCCCGGTCTACGAACGCATGGCCGACCTCGGGCTGCCGCTGTTCCTGCATCCGATGATGATCAACAACGAGCGCCTCAAGCAGTGGTACCTGATCAACACGCTCGGCAACCCCTTCGAGGTGGCGATCGCCGCCTCCCACCTGATCTTCGGCGGCGTGCTCGACGCGTTCCCGACGCTCGAGGTGTCGCTGCCGCATGCCGGCGGCGCGTTGCCGATCCTGCGCGGACGCCTCGACCAGGGCTTCAAGGTCCGCCCCGAGTGCAAGCACCTGCCGCGTGCGCCGAGCGAATACCTGAAGCGGTTCACCTACGACACGATCAGCTACTGTCCCGAGGTGATGGACTACCTGGTGAAGCTGGTCGGCGTCGACCGTATCCTGATGGGCAGCGACTACTGCTTCGACATCGCGCACAACGACCCGGTGGGCGTGGTGCACGAGATCAGCGTGCTCGACGATGCGGGCAAGCAGGCGGTGTTCTGGGACAACGCGGCGCGCCTGCTGCGGCTCTGACCCCACCCACGCCTGCCGGCATCGGGCTGGCCTGGAGGACGGGTCAGGCGCCTGGCTGCCCGGCCGCGCCTCTGTCCGCGCGGTGCAGGCGGGCTGCGGCCGCGCGGGCAGCCGCGGCCATCTCGCGCGCCATCCCGGCGCTGCGCCCGGTGTATCCGGCGGGATCGAGTGCCGCGCGCAGCGCTGGTTCGTCCACGGCCTGGCGTACGCGCTCGTCGGCGAGCAGCCGGTCGAGGAGCGGGCCGGTGCCTGCCTCCGCCAGTGCGTGATGCACCAGGTCGTGGGCCGGGCCACGACCGAGCGCTGGCGCGAGCAGCATCATCGCGTGCTCCGCGGTGATTGCCTCGCCCGAGCGCTCGAGGTTGCGCAGCATCCGGTCGGGATGCAGGCGCAGGCAGGCGAGCAACTGGTCCATCTCCCAGGCGACCGCATAGGCGAGCGGCCCTGCGCCCTCCATCAGCCAGTACATCATCTGGTTGTTGGCGGCATCGCCTTCATGCGTAGGCTGCATGGCCTCCAAGGCCAGCGGTACCTGGCTGCGCAACCGGGCGGCGAGGGCGATCACCTGCACCGCGACCTTCGAATTCACCTTCTGCGGCATGGTGCTGGAGCCGACGACGTCCTCGCCGAGCGACTCGGACACCTCGTCGATCTCGTCGGCCATGAGCGCATAGAGTTCGCGCGCGATCTTCGAGAACGTCGTGCCCAGCAGTGCCAGCAGCATCACATACTCCGCCACGTGGTCGGTGCCGGCGCGCGAGGGCACCGCGAGCGGTGCCAGTCCGAGGCGCTGCGACAGCCGCCGGTTGATCTCAGGCCCATGCTCGCCGAACGCGTGCATGGCCCCCAGGGCGCCTCCCCACAGCGAGACGAACGCCCGCGGCTCCACGCCGTGCAGCCGGTCGACATGGCGCAGCAGTTCCTCGATCCACGCGGCGACCTTCAGCCCGAAGGTGATCGGAAGCGCATGCCGATGGTTCGTGCGCCCTGCAGCGAGCATCCCGGCGCTGGCCTCGGCCAGCCCGGCCATCCGGACGAGGATGTCGCCCAGCAGGGCCAGCAACGCGTCGTGTGCTTCGCGCATCAGCACGGTACGGCCGGTCTGGGTCAGGTTCTGGGTGGTTGCACCCCAGTGCACGAAGTCTCCGGCATCACCCTCGCAGGCCTGCGCCAGCGCGCGCGCGATCGAGTGGATCGGTGCGCGGGTGCGCGCGATGTCCGCGGCGAGCGCCGCCGCGCCGATCGTTGCAAGGTTCGCCCTGCGCCGGATCTCGACCGCAGCCGCGGGCGGGATCATCCCGAGTTCGGCCTGCACCTCCGCCAGCGTCGCCTCGATGTCCAGGAACGTCTGCCAGAGCCGTTCACGGCTGAACAGGGACTCGATCGCCGCGACATCCGGCCGAGTGCTTCGTGGCGAAGATACCGAGGGTTGCATGGGGCGACTCGATCAGTTCGCCTTTGCCTGCGAAAACCTGACGACCTTGGCCCACTTGGCGGTCTCGCTGCGGATCAGTTCCGCGAACTGCTCTGGCGTGCTGGCCACCGGCACTGCACCGAGGGCGCCATAGCGCTCGACCACGCCGGGCGATTTCACCGCCCGCTGCATCTCGGCATTGAGGCGGTCCAGGATCGGGCGCGCAATCCCGGCTGGCGCGAGGATGCCTCCCCAGGTCATCACCTCATAGCCGGGGACGCCGGCCTCGGCCACCGTCGGCACCTCGGGAAATGCGGCCAGCCGCGTCCGTCCGGTCACTGCCAGGGCGCGCAGCCGTCCCGACTGCAGGTGCACGCCCACGCCGGTGAGCGGATCGAACAGCATCTGCACATGCCCGGCCATCACGTCTGCGGTAGCCTGCCCGCCGCCCTTGTAGGGCACGTGCAGGATATTCGTGGTGGTCAGCATCTTGAAGTACTCGCCGGCGAGGTAGCCGATGGTGCCAGTACCGGCCGACGCGTTGCTCAGTTCGCCGGGGCGCTTGCGGGCAAGCGCGATCAGGCTCTTGAGATCCTTGGCCGGCAGCGTCGAGGTCACCGCCAGCACCAGGGCCGCCTCGACTGCCTGCGACACCGGCTGGAAGTCGCGCGCGACGTTGTATGGCAGCCCGGGCGTCACCGCAGGATTGATCGCGAGCGGGCCCGGACCCGCGTAGCCGATCGCGTATCCATCGGGGGCCGCACTGGCCAGCGCCTGCATGCCGATCGCGCCTCCGGCACCGGCCCGGTTGTCGGCGACCACCTGCTGGCCCATCTGCCTCGCGAGCTCGGTTCCGAAGAGGCGTGCCGAGACGTCGGTGGCACTGCCGGTGGCGAACGGGATGATGAGGCGGATCGGCTTGCTCGGGAATTCGGCTGCCGCCGCCCATGCGGCCCCGGCGCTGGCAGCCAGGACAGCCCCGGCCGTGAATGCGCCGAACAACGAGCGGACATCAAGGGTCATGGCGTGCATCGTCGCGTGCCTTCCGGTGTTTTCGGACGGGCTTCAGGCTGAAGCAACCGTCAGATGATTCTATCGCGCATCGGCAGGCCTGCCCCGCGCAAGGCAGGGACGGCGTGCGCTGTTGCTGCCCCGCCGGATCGCCCGCTGTTCAGTCGCCCTTCAGCCCCGACGCGTCGATCACCTTGCGCCACTTGGCCGTCTCCTCGCGCAGGAAGGCTGCGAACGCCGCCGGCGTCGACGCGATGCCGTCGATGCCCTGGCTCGCGAAGCGGTCGCGCACCTCCGGTGTCGCCAGCGTCTTCACCAGTGCGTCGTTCAGGCGCGCGACCACGGGCCTGGGCAGGCCTGCGGGACCGACGTATCCGTACCAGCCACTGGTGTCGTAACGGAAGCCGGTCTCCTGGATGGTCGGCAGGTCGGGCAGCAGGTTCGACCGCTTCATGCCGGCCATGGCGAGCGCGCGCAGCTTGCCGGCACGCACCTGCGGCAGGGCCGAGGAGATGCCGTTGAACATCAGGTCCACCTCGCCGCCGATCAGCGCGCCCATGCCGGGGCCGGCACCCTTGTACGGCACATGCACCACCTTCAGCCCGGCCACGAGGTTGAACAGTTCGGCCGCCATGTGGATGCCGGTGCCCGGTCCGCCGGAGGCGAAGTTCATCTGTCCGGGGCGCGCACGCGCGAGCGCGACCAGTTCCTGCACCGTCTTCGCCTGTACCGACGGGTGCACCAGCAGTACGTAGGCCTGCTCGGCAACCAGCGACAAGGCGGTAAAGTCGCGCAGCGGATCGTAGGCCGGTTTCGACTGGCGCAGCGGCTCTATCGCGAGTGGACCGGAATGACTGATCATCACCGTGTAGCCGTCGGGCTGGCTGCGCGCGACGATCTCCGCGCCGATGCCGCCGCCGGCACCGGCGCGGTTGTCCGCCACCAGCGGCTGGCCGATCGCCTCGCCATGGTTCTGCGCGACGATGCGCGCGACGATGTCCGCCGGGCCGCCGGGCGAGGCCGGGATCATCAGGCGTATCGGACGGGCAGGGAAGGCCTGCGCCGCGGCATCGGTCGATGGCAGGCCGGTTGCGAACAGCAGCATCGCGGCCGTGGCCGCAGCAGCGGTCGTACGGGTTTCCTCTGCGGCCGAAGCCGTCCGGGGGATCGTCATGGCGTGTACTCCTCCTCTGCGATGATGGTGACGCGCCCGAAGGGGGCGGTCAACCGCGATGGCGGCGCGCTGCACCAGCGCGCTCCACCAGCGCGCTCCAGAGGACGCAGCGGCGGTGCCCCGCGCGTATCATCGCGCCCAGCCCACACATCAAGGAGGACCCAGTGAGCACAAGGCCCCTGGGCGTCGCCGTCATCGGTGCCGGACGCATCGGCACCTTGCGCGCGCGCCTCGCAGCAAAGCATCCGTCGGTCGGTTTCCTGGCGATCTCGGACATCGACCCGTCGCGCGCGCAGGCGCTGGCGAAGACGGCGGCCGCGGACTTCTCCAGCGGCAACAACAACGAGGTGATCGAGCGCCCCGAGGTGAACGCGGTGTTCGTGTCGACCCCCGAAGGCGAGCATGTCGCACCGATCATCCGCGCGCTCGAACTGGGCAAGCCGGTACTGGTCGAGAAGCCCATCGCACTCGAACTCGCCGACGCCCAGCGCATCGTCGACGCGATCCGCGCGAACAACGGCAACCTGCGCATCGGCTACAGCCGACGCTTCAAGGAATGCTTCCTGCGCGCCAAGGAGCAGATGAACCACGGCCGCCTGGGCACCGTCGTCGGCGGTCTCGCGCGCGTCTACAACTCGCGCGCCCAGGCGTTCTCCAT
>CAIQON010000373.1 GCA_903873475.1 uncultured bacterium | reverse complement strand
GAACTTGGCCGCCAGGATCGTAGTGATCGCCGCCGTCAGCGTCGTCTTGCCATGGTCCACGTGCCCGATCGTGCCCACGTTCACGTGGGGCTTGGTTCGTGCAAACTTTTCTTTTCCCATTTTCAAACTGCTCCAATAAGGACTCTAGAAGCTACAAATTTCAGCCAAACCGACACTGCCGGCGCAGAAAAGACGACCGACAGCCAACATAACCTGGTGCCCATTGCGGGAATCGGAACCGCGACCTCTCCCTTACCAAGGGAGTGCTCTGCCACTGAGCTACATGGGCGAAAACGGGGTGAAGCGTGGCGGGTACAGCGTGTTCGGGAAGTTCGGGGTGTTCTGCGTATGCCGGACGTTCGGTGCCCGGGTGATGCTGGAAATTCTGGAGCGGGTGAAGGGAATCGAACCCTCGTCTTTAGCTTGGAAGGCTATGGCTCTACCATTGAGCTACACCCGCGCGTGCTGCCGACCAACCCTTGCCCCTGGCAGCCTTGCCAGGACCTTCGGGACTGCCAGCCGCGGGCACGACATCCGTGCCCTGCCTGCGGACACGAATACCGACCTGGGTGAAGACGGCATCGCCGGGTCGAGGGGCGGGTTCGACCGCCGGCTTCGGGACGCCCGAAGGGGCCGGCTGCGATGCATGAACTGAAACCTCAATTACCGGGAATCTGGTTGACCGATCGGTTGACCGGGTACATCGTTCGTTGACAGACCATCTGGAGCGGCGTTCGTTGCCGCAGTTGCAGGTGCCGCTCGGAAAGCGTGGTGGAGGGGGAAGGATTCGAACCTTCGAAGGCAGAGCCGTCAGGTTTACAGTCTGATCCCTTTGACCGCTCGGGAACCCCTCCAAAATGCGAATCGCGGAGTTTGGCGTCGCACGGGCCGCTTGTCAATTCCTGATTGAGCGAATTTCTCACGGCGCCACGGGCAGCACCTCATCGGCACGGAATTTCCGGGGCAGCAGCAGCCCCTTTCGCGCGCGACGGCCATTGTAATCGGCCAGCTCCGCCCCGCGGATCTCGATGTCGCCGATTTTTCCCATCTTCGCAGTGCCGCCGAGCCGCAGCGATTTTCCGTTGCAGGGCCCGATCGCGACCAGCCGCTCTCCTTCGTCCAGGCCGATGGCAATCACGCCCCGCCCGCCGCCGGACAACTGCTTGAATTCTTCCATCGCGAACACCAGCAGGCGTCCGGCACCCGACACCGCCGCGACCGAGACGGTCGTGGCCGGCTGAAAGATCACCGGCTTGACAGGTTCCTCGCCCGGCGTGAGCCCCATGAACTGCTTGCCGGCCTTGATCCGCGACTGCATGTCGCCGATCGTGCACCAGAACGCATAGCCGCCGCTGCCACCGAGCATCACGCATTCCTCGGGCCGCCCGGCGATCATCTGTGTGATGCGCGCGCCCTCCTGCACGTCGAGCAGCGAAGGCGCGGGCACGCCATCGCCGCGCGCCCCCGGAAGCTGTGCGACCGGCACGGCGTAGGCCCGGCCGCGCGTGTCGAGGAACACCGCCTGGTCGACGGTGCGCACCTCGCGCGCGTATTTCAGCGAGTCGCCTTCCTTGAAGGTGAACTGGGTCCAGTCGTGGCCATGGCCGGTGCGCGCGCGCACCCAGCCCTTGGTCGAGAAGATCACCGTCACCGGCTCGTCGACCACGGCCACCTCGACACTGGCCCGCTCCGAGGCGCGGATCAGCGTGCGCCGCGCATCGCCATGCTGCTTCGCATCGGTTTCGATCTCCCGGATGATCAGCTTCTTCATCGAAGCCGGGTTCTCGAGCAGTTCGAGCAGTTCGGCACGTTCGCCGCGCCTGGCTTCGAGGTCCTGTTCGACCTTGAACGCCTCGAGTTTCGCCAGCTGGCGCAGCCGCATCTCGAGGATGTCCTCGGCCTGCCGCTCGGACAGCTTGAAGGCCGACATCAGCTCCGGCTTCGGTTCGTCCGCGTTGCGGATGACCCGGATCACCTCGTCGACGTTGAGCAGCACCAGCATCCGGCCTTCGAGCACGTGGATGCGCTCGTCGACCTGGGCAAGCCGGTGTTCGCAGCGACGGCGCACGGTATCGAAGCGGAATTCGATCCACTCGGCGAGCACCCCGCGCAGGGACTTCTGCTGCGGCCGGCCGTCGCGGCCGATGGTCACGAGGTTCACCGACGCGCTCGACTCCATGCTGGTGTGCACCAGCAGCGTGTTGATGAACTCGTCGCGGTCGAGGCGCGAACTGCGCGGCTCCAGGACGAGCCGCACCGGCGCGTCCTTGCTCGACTCGTCGCGCGCCTTCTCGAGCACCGACAGCGTCAGCTGCTTGAGCTGGGCCTGCTCCTGGGTGAGCGTCTTCTTGCCGGCGCGCACCTTGGGGTTGGTCAGCTCCTCGATCTCGCCCAGGACTTTCTGCACCGAGACGCCGGGCGGCAGTTCGGTGATCACCGCCTGCCATTGCCCGCGCGCCAGTTCCTCGAACACCCAGCGTGCCCGCACCTTCAGCGAGCCGCGCCCGGTGTCGTAGGCCAGGCGCAGGTCTTCATCGGGCGAGATGATCTGCGCCCCGCCCGGGAAGTCAGGCCCCGGCACGAAGGCGCGCAGCGCATCGACATCGAGCCTCGGGTTGCGGATCAGCGCGACCACGGCCGCGGCGACCTCGCGCAGGTTGTGCGACGGCACCTCGGTCGCCATGCCGACCGCGATGCCGGATGCGCCGTTGAGCAGCAGCATCGGCAACCGTGCCGGCAGCAGCGTCGGTTCCCTGAAGGCGCCGTCGTAGTTCGGCACGAAGTCGACCGTACCCTGGTCGATCTCCGACAGCAGCAGTTCGGCGATCGGGGCCAGCCGCGCTTCGGTATAGCGCATCGCCGCCGCGCCGTCGCCGTCACGCGACCCGAAGTTGCCGTGGCCGTCGACCAGCGGGTAGCGCATGGTGAAGTCCTGCGCCAGCCGCACCATCGCATCGTAGGCGGACTGGTCGCCATGCGGGTGCAGCTTGCCCAGTACCTCGCCGACGATCCGCGCCGACTTCACCGGCTTGGAGGTCGACGTGAGCCCCAGCTCGCGCATCGCGAACAGGATCCGCCGCTGCACCGGCTTCTGGCCATCGCAGACGTCGGGCAGCGCGCGCCCCTTCACCACCGACATCGCATACGACAGATACGCGTGCTCTGCGAACAGCGACAGTGGCAGCGTATCGCCGTCGGGTATCGCGGGCAGCGCGCCCGGGGCGCGCGGGGGCATGCCGCCGCCACCGCCACCGCCCGCGGCTTCGGCGGCGGCGGCCGGCACGACCGGTACGGCCGGCACCGGCGCAACGGCCTCGTCGCGCCCGCTGCCGAAGAGATCAGGCTGGTCTGCGTTGCCGCTCATCGCGCGCACCCCCGCCCGTGCTTCAGGTGGCCCCGGTCAGACATCGGCTTCCACCTCGTTGCCATGACGCTCCATCCAGGCGCGGCGCGAGGCCGCCTCCCCCTTGCCCATCAACATCGTGAATACCTTGTGTGTCTCGGCCAGTTCGGCGCGGGTCATCGCCACCGGCAGCAGCCGGCGCGTCGCCGGGTTCATCGCGGTCTCCCAGAGCTGCTCGGCGCTCATCTCGCCGAGGCCCTTGAATCGCTGCACCTGCCAGGAGCCGTCGCGCACGCCTTCCTTGCGCAGCTTGTCCTCGATGGACACGAGTTCGGCATCGTCGAGCGCATACACTTTCCGTGCGAGGCGCTTGCCATGGCCAGGCACGTCGACCCGATACAGCGGCGGCTTCGCGATGTAGACGTTGCCGCGCTCGACGAGCTTCGGGAAATGGCGCAGGAACAGCGTCAGCAGCAGCACCTGGATGTGCGAGCCGTCGACGTCGGCATCGGCCATGATGGCGATCTTGCCGTAGCGCAGGTTGTCCACCACCGAGTCGGGTGCGTCGAGGTCGTGCGGGTCGACCCCGATCGCCACCGCGATGTCATGGATCTCGTTGTTGGCGAACAGCCGGTCGCGCTCGTGCTCCCACGAATTGAGCACCTTGCCGCGCAGGGGCAGGATCGCCTGCAGGTTCTTGTCGCGGCCCTGCTTGGCGGAACCGCCGGCAGAGTCGCCCTCCACCAGGAAGACTTCGTTGTCGCGCGGATCGGCCGATTCGCAGTCGGTGAGTTTCCCGGGCAGCACCGCGATCCCCGACCCCTTCTTCTTCTCGACCCGGCTCTGCGCCGAGCGCATCCGCTGCTGGGCCTGGCGGATCGCCAGTTCGGCAATCGCGCGGCCGTACTCGACATGCTCGTTCAGCCACAGGTCGGACGGGTCGCGCACCATCGTGGATACCAGCCGCACCGCATCGCGCGAGGACAGCCGCTCTTTCGTCTGCCCCTGGAACTGCGGATCGAGCACGCGCGCCGACAGGATGTAGCTGGCTCGGCCGAACACGTCCTCGGGCTGCAGCTTGACGCCCTTGGGCAGCAGGTTGTGCAGGTCGATGAAGTGCTTCACCGCGTTGAACAGACCTTCGCGCAGCCCGCTGTCGTGCGTGCCGCCCGCGGCCGTCGGGATCAGGTTGACATAGGACTCGCGCATCACCGAACCGTCCTCGGCCCAGGTGATCGCCCAGGCCGCGCCCTCGCCCTCGGCAAAGCTGTCGTTCTCGCCCGGCTTGCCGGCGTACTTCTCGCCGGTGAAGATGGGCGTCAGCGTCTGCGCGCCACCGAGCAGTTCCTCGAGGTACTCGTGGATGCCACCCTTGTAGCGCCAGGTGCGCGATTCGAAGGTGCCACCCGCCTTCTCGGTGGCCAGCGTCACCGCGACGTTGGGCAGGAACGCTGCCTTCGAGCGAAGCAGCCGCTCGAGTTCGTCCAGCGGCACCTTCGGCTGGTCGAAGTATTTCGGGTTCGGCCAGATGCGCAGGCGCGTGCCGGTCTCGCGTCCGGCCTCGCCCGCCTTGCGGAGCTTCTGCACCACGTCGCCGTCGGCAAAGCCGATCTGCCACAGCGCGCCTTCGCGGCGCACTTCGACATCCAGCCGCTGCGACAGCGCGTTGGTGACCGACACGCCGACGCCATGCAGGCCACCGGCGAACGAGTAGGCCTCGCCGGCGCGCTTGTTGAACTTGCCGCCGGCATGCAGGCGGGTGAACACCAGCTCGACCACCGGCACCTTCTCTTCCGGGTGCAGGCCGACCGGGATGCCCCTGCCATCGTCCGCCACGCCGATCGACCCGTCGGCGTAGAGCTTCACCTCGATCTTCTTCGCATATCCCGCGAGGGCCTCGTCGACGCAGTTGTCGATCGCCTCGGCAATGATGTGCCCCGGATCGCCTGTCCGGGTGTACATCCCCGGGCGTTCCTTCACCGGCTCGAGCCCCTTCAGGACCCGAATCGAAGCTTCATCGTAACGAGTGTTGGCCATTCGATCCGTTCAGAAACCAGGTTTAGCGCCGAAAACAATTCACACCGGTTGTGGATAACCGCGCCCCATCCGCCCCGCAGCCCGCGCCGTTGCTTGCGATCGACCGGGTTGCCTTCATAACGGGCAATCAACGGTGCAATCGCGCGATCGCTGGTCGCTTGCTCGAAGCACGCTGCCCTGTCAAGACTTGACGTAGGGCAGTCGATTCATGTCCGCTTTCGATGCACCGATTGAAGCAATGTGCAGGCCGCACGTCATGCACCGATGCGGCGCAATTATAGTGAGCGGACGGCAGCGCGCGGCATCCTGCATCGAATGATCGTGCTTGACATCGGCGCCCGGACGCTGCACCCGCATGTTCAGGACGCCGCGACCCTCGCCAGCAGCAACGCACCGCTCGCGGTAAGTACGGCAGCGATCACGCGCAGCAGCCTTTCGCGCGACAGCCGCTCGACCAGCCTGCCACCGGCCAGCACGCCGATCGCACACACTGGAAGGAGTACCGCGAGCAACTGCGGCAGACCGGGCTGCAGCAGCAGCCCGGCAGCCATGAAGACGATGAACCGGATCAGCAGGCTGATCAGCACGATCACCGCGATGGTCGCGCGCAGGCGGTCGCGGTCGATGATCCGGCGCGTCAGGTAGATCACGTACGGTGGGCCACCGATGCCGAACAGGGTACCGAGCAGCCCGCCGATGAAGCCGGACGGCCACGCCCAGCGCGCGGACAGCGGACGGTCGGGGATGCGCGCGCGCAACGACCACAGGCCATAGCCGAACAGGAACACGCCCAGCGCAGCCATCGAGGCCTGGCGCGGCAGGCCGACCAGCAGGGTCACGCCGATCGCCGCACCTAGCACGGCGGTCGAACCGAGGCGCAGCAGTTCGGCCCGGTCGGCGCGTACCAGCGGCGGCGGCGTGGCGGCACCCGTCGCCACCGCCACGCCGCGGCCGCGGGCGGCGCGCCAGCGCGCGCTCGCCGACACGATGCATGCCGACAGCAGGTCGGTCGCGACCGTCATCGACAGCAGCAGGGG
>CAIQON010000372.1 GCA_903873475.1 uncultured bacterium | reverse complement strand
CGGCCAGCTCGGCGCTGGCACCGTCAAGGCCAAGAACCTCACGAAGGCCGACCGTGGCCAGTTCGCTGTGGCAAAGGTCGAGCCCAAGCGTCAGGTAACAGAGTTTCGTGTCGATCCTGCGAACCTCATCGAGGTTGGCGCGACGATGCAGGCGGACCATTTCGTCGAGGGGCAACTGGTCGATGTGACCGGTACCTCGATCGGTAAGGGCTTCGCCGGCGGCATGAAGCGCTGGAACTTCGGCGGCTTGCGGGCAACGCATGGTGTGTCTGTTTCGCACCGCTCTCACGGTTCCACTGGTCAGCGTCAGGACCCCGCAAGGTGTTCAAGGGCAAGAAGATGGCCGGCCATATGGGTGACCGTCGCGTGACCACGCAGAACCTCAAGGTGGTCCGCACCGACGTCGAGCGCGGTCTTATCCTCGTCGAGGGTGCAGTGCCGGGTGCCAAGGGCGGCTGGATCATGATCAAGGACGCGGTGAAGAAGCCGGCACCGAAGGGTGCTGCTCTGCCCGGTTCCTTCAAGGCAGCGGCCGGGGAGGCCAACTAATGGAACTCCAGGTCACTACTCTGGATGGCAAGGCCGACGGTTCGGTCATCCTCAATGACGAGATTTTCGGTCTCGATGTCCGCCAGGACATTCTGCACCGAATGGTGCGGTATCAGCAGCTCAAGGCAATGGCCGGCACCCACAAGGTGAAGCATCGCTCCGAGATCGCTTACACCTCGAAGAAGTCGGTGAAGCAGAAGGGCTCGGGCGGGGCTCGTCACGGCAACAAGGCGGCTCCGCAGTTCCGCGGCGGTGGTCGTGCTTTCGGTCCGGAAGTGCGCAGCCATGCGATCGACCTTCCCAAGAAGGTCCGCGCTCTGGCGCTCAAGCATGCGCTCAGCTCGAAGGCCAAGGCCGGCGAACTCGTGGTGGTGTCGAACGTGGTTGCCAAGGAAGCCAAGACCGCTGCCGTCAAGGCGCAGCTCGGCGCCCTGAACTGGGACAACGCGCTCATCATTGATGGCGCGCAGGTGGACACGAACTTTGCGCTCGCCACCCGCAACATCCCGCATATCGATGTGCTGCCAGTGCAGGGCATCAACGTGGTGGACATTCTTCGTCGCAGCAAGCTGGTGCTGACGAAGGCGGCGCTGGAAGCGCTGGAGGCGCGGTTCGCATGAGCAAGTATTCCAACTACGACGTGATCCGTAACCCGGTCATCACCGAAAAGGCGACCATGGCCTCCGAAAACGGTCAGGTCGTGTTCGATGTCGCGATCGACGCGACCAAGTCCGAGATCAAGGAAGCCGTCGAGGCTCTGTTCTCGGTGAAGGTCAAGGCGGTCAACACGCTCGTCCGCAAGGGCAAGGTGAAGCGGTTCCGGCAGGAACTTGGCACCCGCAAGGATGTCAAGAAGGCCATCGTGACTCTGGTCGACGGCCAGACAATCGATATCTCGGCCGGCCTCTGAGAGGGGAGATAAGAACATGGGTTTGAAGACTTACAATCCGACCTCTCCTGGCCGCCGCCAGCTCATCACGACCGATCGGTCTGAGCTGTGGAAGGGCAAGCCGGTCAAGACGCTCACCGAGGGTCTGACCTCCAAGGGCGGCCGCAACAATACCGGTCGCATCACGGCCTATCACCGTGGTGGCGGGCACAAGCGCTCGTACCGCATGGTGGATTTCCGCCGCACGCGCTTCGACGCGGTGGCGACCGTTGAGCGTCTCGAGTACGATCCGAACCGTACGGCCTGGATTGCGCTGATCAAGTACGAGGACGGCGGACTCGCCTACATCATCGCGCCCCAGCGCCTCGCTGCCGGTGACAAGGTGGTTTCGACCCTTGGTACCGCGGACGTGAAGCCGGGCAACTCGATGCCGCTGGAGCGTATGCCGGTCGGCACGATCGTGCACAATGTCGAGATGAAGCCTCGCAAGGGCGGTCAGATCGCACGCTCCGCCGGTGCCTACGCGCAGTATGTCGGCCGCGACAGCGGGTGGGCGATCCTGCGTCTCAACTCTGGCGAGCAGCGCCGCGTGCATGGCACCTGTCTTGCGACCGTTGGCGCGGTGTCCAACCCGGACCATGCCAACATTTCGATCGGCAAGGCTGGTCGCAATCGCTGGCTCGGCCGCAAGCCGGTCAACCGCGGTGTGACCATGAACCCGGTCGATCACCCGCATGGTGGTGGTGAAGGTCGTACGTCTGGTGGTCGTCACCCGGTGACCCCGTGGGGCAAGCCGACGAAGGGCAAGAAGACTCGCAGCAACAAGTCGACGGACAAGTTCATCGTCCGCTCGCGTCACGTGAAGAAGGGCCGTTAAGCCATGGCGCGTTCAGTCTGGAAAGGTCCGTTCGTCGACGGCTATCTGCTCAAGAAGGCAGATGCTGCCCGCTCGAGCGGTCGCAACGAAGTCATCAAGATCTGGAGCCGTCGTTCGACGATCCTGCCGCAGTTCGTCGGTCTGACCTTCGGCGTCCACAATGGGCACAAGCATGTGCCGGTGAACGTCCAGGAAGAAATGATCGGCCACAAGTTCGGCGAATTCGCCCCGACCCGGACCTATTACGGTCACGCGGCCGACAAGAAGGCCAAGAGGAAGTAAGATGAGCAAGCCGAAAACTCAGCGGTCGCTCAAGGACAACGAGGCCAAGGCCGTGCTGCGCATGCTGCGCACGTCGAGCCAGAAGCTCAACCTCGTGGCCGCCCTGATCCGTGGCAAGAAGGTCGACAAGGCCCTTGCCGAACTGGAATTCTCCCGCAAGCGCGTTGCCGGCCCGGTGAAGAAGACGCTGGAAAGCGCCATCGCCAATGCCGAGAACAACCACGGCCTCGATCCGGACAGTCTGGTCGTTGCCGAGGCTTATGTCGGCGACGGCCTGGTGATGAAGCGCTTCATGGCGCGTGGCCGTGGTCACGCCGCTCGCCTGGAGCACACGTTCTCGAACCTCACCATTGTGGTTCGCCAAGTCGAGGAGACCGCATAATG
>CAIQON010000371.1 GCA_903873475.1 uncultured bacterium | reverse complement strand
CGCCAGCAGTCCCTCGACATTGATCCGCTCGACCCCGGGCATCGACGGGACCGGCTGCGCGGGCGTATTGCCGTCGTGCACGAACACCGGATAGATGAGGTCGTCGGTGGTCAGCCGGTTCTCGCGCATGAGCCGGCGCGAGAACGCGTCATGCCGCATCCGGCGCAGGCGCGTCGTAGGGAAAGCCGGTGAACTGGCGGGCGCTGGACGGTTCGGGATGGACATGTGGCTGACCTCGTTGCGGCGGCGGAAGCGGAGCCCGGATTCTGCCCGCCGCGGCGCACAGCAGCAATGTGCAGCAAGGCGGGAACTTCCCGCCGCAGCTGCGGTCTCAATCCACGACGACAGCGTTCGTCTCCCGCACCCTCCCTGAGCGGGAGCCTTAACCCCCTTAAGGCATGCTTGCCCCGGCGCGAGCCCCCTCGCGCCGGGGATTTTTTCAGGGGTGCCGTCCGCAGGTGTGGCGCGTCTGGCGTTTCAGGCGTTTCAGGCGCGGCGCGCCGGGCGCTTCGGCGCCGGTCCTGGTGCCGGCTTGCGGGCCGCCCGCAGTTCGCTGCTGCTCACGGGTGCCTTCTCCTCGATGCCCAGGAAGCCGGCAACCGTGCACGCGAGCGTGTCCAGCCCCAGCCGTTTCGGACTCGACAGCGCCTGTACGCTCACCGGCAGCGGGGCAAGGGGCGCCAGCGCGGCGGTCACCTCACGTACCACCTGTGCCTGCTGCTGGCGTGTCAGCTTGTCGGCTTTCGACAGCACGACGTGCAGCGGCAGCCCGCGCGGTGCGATCCACTCGATCAGGCGGATATCCAGCGGGGTCAGCGGATGCCGGATGTCCATGATCACCACCAGGGCCGCCAGTTCCTGGCGTTCCTGCAGGTAGCGCTCGAGCAGGATGCCCCACTCCCGCTTGATGTCCTTCGCGACCTTGGCATAACCGTAGCCGGGCAGGTCGACGATCCGGTGCCCGGGGGTGACTTCGAACAGGTTGATCAGCTGGGTTCGCCCGGGCTGTTTGCTGACGAACGCCAGGCGGCCGATGCCCGTCAGGGCATTGATGGTGCTCGATTTGCCGGCATTCGATCGGCCGACGAAAGCGACCTCGCGGCCACCGTCAGCCGGCAGTTTTTCGATTTCGGCAGCGCTTTCGCGGAACACCGTCTTGCTGAATACGGACATCGACAGGATCGCTTTCGCCGATCCGACTGGCGCCGGAAGGGTCGGTCAAGTTAAGATCGAGAGTTACGGGTAACTAACACGAACAGGATTGACGAGTGTCCGGCAGGGAGTCACGAATGACAAGAAATCTCGCGATCGCCGCGCTGATGGCAGGCGCCGTTCTCGCATCGGTTTACCCGGGCAGTGCTGCCCATGCCGCCACGGCGGCCGCTGCCGAGGCGTCAGCCGTGCCCAGGGGCGATCCGGCAAAGGGCCAGACGATCGCGTCCGGTGTGTGCGCGGGCTGCCATGGTGTCGACGGCAACAGCGGCGTGCCCGCGAACCCGACGCTGGCCGGGCAGCATGCCGGCTACACGGCCAAGCAACTGGCGAACTTCAAGTCCGGCGAGCGCAAGAATGCGATCATGCAGGGCATGGTCGCCGCGCTGTCGCCGCAGGACATGCTCGACCTCGGTGCGTACTACGCGCGGCAGCAGGCCAAGCCGCGGCCCGCGGGCGACAAGGAGCTTGCGCTGGCCGGGCAGAAACTCTATCGCGCGGGCAACGCGGCAGTCGGGCTGCCGGCCTGTGCCGGATGCCATTCGCCCAACGGTGCCGGCATCCCTGCGCAGTATCCGCGGCTGGCCGGCCAGCATGCCGAATACACGGTGTCGCAGTTGCGTGCCTTCCGCGCCGGCGAGCGTGGCAACGACATGAACAAGGTCATGCGCACGATCGCCAGCCGGCTGTCCGACCGCGAGATGCAGGCGCTGGCCGAATACACATCTGGCCTGACCGGCGCGCGCTGACCGCAGCCGGGGCGATTGCCTGTGACGGGCCTCCTGCGGGAGGCCCGTATGCTTTCCGCCGCCGTCAGCCCTGCGCCATCGCCGTGAGCGCTTCCCGCGCGGCGGCACCCGTGGCGGCGATATCCTGCGCGTCGTGGGTGATCGACACGAAGCCTGCTTCGTAGGCCGAAGGGGCGAGGTAGACCCCGTGCCCGAGCATCCGGTGGAAGAAGGTGTTGAAGCGCGCGCTGTCGCACTGCATGACCTCGGCGAAGTTCTTCGGCGGCTCGCTGCGGAAGTACAGGCCGAACATGCCGCCCACCGATTGCGCCGACAGCGGTATCCCGCTTGCCTGCGCGGCGCCGACGAACGCGTCGCAGACAGCCTGGGTGGTCGCTGCCAGGCGGTCGTGGAAGCCCGGCTTCAGGACCTGCTCCAGCGTGGCGAGCCCGGCGGCGACCGCGACCGGGTTTCCGGACAGCGTGCCCGCCTGATAGACCGGCCCGGTGGGTGCGACGAAGGCCATCACGTCGCGCCGGCCCCCGAACGCTCCCAGCGGCATGCCGCCACCGATCACCTTGCCGAACGTGCTGAGGTCGGGCGTGATCCCGTAGAGGCCCTGCGCGCTGCCCGGGGCCACGCGGAAGCCGGTCATCACTTCGTCGAAGATCAGCACCGAGCCGTGACGGGTGCAGACGTCGCGCAGGGCCTGCAGGAACCCGGGCTGCGGCAGCACCATGTTCATGTTGCCAGCGATCGGTTCGACGATGACGGCGGCGATCGTGTCGCCGATCTCGCGGAACGTACGCTGTACCTCGTCGATGTCGTTGTACTGGAGCACGAGCGTGTGCTGCGCCAGTTCCGGCGGCACGCCGGCCGAACTGGGCTGGCCGAGCGTCAGCGCGCCCGAGCCTGCCTTGACCAGCAGGCTGTCGCCGTGGCCGTGGTAGCAGCCTTCGAACTTCACGATGCGGCTGCGCCCGGTAAAGCCGCGGGCGACCCGGATCGCGCTCATGGTCGCCTCGGTCCCCGAGGACACCAGGCGTACCGATTCGATCGAAGGGACGGCCTGGACGAGTGCCTCGGCCAGCTTCAGTTCGCCGGCCGTCGGCGCGCCGAACGACAGTCCGTTGCGCGCCGCGCGCTCGACGGCGGCCAGCACGACCGGATCGGCATGGCCGAGGATCGCCGGACCCCAGGAACCGATGTAGTCGATGTAGCGGTTGCCGTCGACATCCCAGGCATGGGCGCCCAGCGCCCGCTCGAAGAACACCGGCGTGCCGCCGACGGAGCGGAACGCACGTACCGGCGAGTTCACGCCGCCCGGGATCAGTTTCTGGGAACGTTCGAACAACGCTTCGCTGTTGGGTCGCATCGTGGGGCTCCGTTCAGGGATGGTGGGTTCCGGATGGCGCTGCTGCCGGGCGCATCCGGCGTTCGTTCTCGGTCAGTTCGTTGAAAGCGTGTACGGCGGCGCCGATGTCGGGTGCGCCGTAGAGTGCGCTGATCACCGCCAGCGAGTCGGCACCGGCACGCAGTACCCCGGCCGCATTGCCGAGGTCGATGCCGCCGATCGCGACGATCGGCACCCGCAGCTGCGCGCGCGCCCGGCCCAGCAGTTCATGCGATGCGCGCACCGCTGCGGGTTTCACGTGCGACGGGAACATCGCCCCGAAGGCGACATAGTCTGCGCCTTCGGCTTCGGCCTGCATGGCGCGTTCCAGCGAGTCGTAGCAGCTGACGCCGACCAGTGCATCGCCGACATGCGCGCGTGCATCGGCGACCGTGCCATCGTCGCGCCCGAGGTGCACCCCGTCCGCGCCGATCCGGGCAGCGAGCGCGGGGTCGTCGTTGACGATCAGTCGTGCGCCGGTGGCGCGGCAGGCTGCGGCGATCAGGTGTGCCGCCTCGGCCTGCACCCGCATCCCGGCCTCGTTCGCCGGCTTCGCCCGGTACTGCAGCAGGCGCACGCCGGCCGACAGCGACTGTTCGACCTGGTCGAGCAGCGCCGATGTCGACAAGCCGTCTGGGGTGACGGCGTAGAGCCCCGGGAGGTACAAAGGCATCCGTGCCCGCCTGTCGGTCGTCTGTTGCTGGATGGCGGTAGCTGCGGCCGCGCTCAGTGGGCCGTCGCCCGCGCCGGAGGCAAGCCGCCGCTGGCGTCGTCCGCGGGCCCGTCCGTACGGACGGCGCCAGGCGCATCGGCCGCTGCGACGCCCTCCGTATCGTCTGCGCTACCGTCGGGGGGTACGTCTTCATCGACCTCGCGGGCCCAGAACAGGCGATCTGGCACGAACTGTCCCATGCCCGGCCGGAACCCGGCCTTGAGCGTCTGCCACGTGTACTCCTGGGCATCGCGCGCGGCCTCTTCGACCGGCAGGCCGTTCGCGAGGGTGGCTGCCAGCGCCGAGGCCAGCGTGCAGCCGGACCCGTGGTAGCTGCCGGGCAGCCGCTGCCACGCATCGCTGCGGATCTCGCCCTGCTCGCCGTACAGCCGGTTGACGACCTGCACCGTGTTTTCGTGGGTGCCAGTGATGAGTACGTACTCGCACCCGGCGCTGAGCAGCCGCTTCGCGCAGCGTGCCAGGTCGAGGTCTTCTTCTTCCCGGTCGTCGGCGGCGAGGCGGCGCGCTTCGTAGCTGTTCGGGGTGATGATCGTGCACTGAGGCAGCAGCAGTTCACGGATCGCCGCGATCATCTCCTCGTTGGCGAAGGGATCGCCGCGGCCCGAAGCGAGCACCGGATCGAGGATCAGCGGGACGTTCGGATAGTCGGCGACGACCTCGGCGATCGCCGCGATGGTCTCGATGCTGCCCAGGACCCCCAGCTTGAATGCGCTGACCGGCATGTCCTCGAGCACGCAGCGCGCCTGATCGGCCACCCAGTCGGCATCGATCGGAAACACGTCCTCGACGCCGCGCGTGTCCTGCACGGTCAGCGCGGTGATCACCGGCAGCGGATGGCAGCCCATGCTCGACAGGGTCAGCAGGTCGGCCTGCATGCCAGCGCCGCCACTGGGATCATTGGCGGCAAACACGAGCACGATCGGGGGCGTTTCGGGCACTGCGTCGGACATTGGTTAACGGGCCTTCGGTTACACTCGAGTGGCAGGTCTGTATTGTAGTCGCTCGGTACCCTTCGTTCCGTTTCCGTTGCGCCCGAACGTCGAGCGACCCTCGTCGCATGCCGGGCACTGCCCGGCGCGAGCCGTCCAACCTTCCCCATCGAGGCCATAGCACCCATGTCCGCAGAATCCGAAGCCGGAACCCCGTTCACGCAGTGGATGTGCCTCGTGTGCGGCTGGATC
The DNA here is from genome assembly GCA_903873475.1 of uncultured bacterium. Lineage (GTDB taxonomy): Bacteria > Pseudomonadota > Gammaproteobacteria > Burkholderiales > CAIKXV01 > CAIKXV01. The sequence continues at coordinate 6,594 of CAIQON010000371.1, read as the reverse complement.
TACGACGAAGAAGCGGGCTCGCCCGAGGAGGGTATTGCCGCCGGTACCCGCTGGGCCGACGTCCCTCCGAACTGGACCTGTCCCGAGTGCGGCGCCCGCAAGGAAGACTTCGAGATGGTGGAGATCTGAGATGCGGTTGCTGCACACGATGATCCGTGTCGGCGACCTCGACCGCTCGATTGCCTTCTATACCGACGTGCTCGGCATGAAGCTGCTGCGGCGGAAGGATTATCCGGAAGGCCGCTTCACCAACGTGTTCGTCGGCTATGGCGACGAGCGCGAGCAGGCCGTGCTCGAACTGACCCACAACTGGGACACCGCGCAGTACGACCTGGGTACCGGCTATGGCCATGTCGCGGTGGCGGTGGACGATGCCGCGCAGGCCTGCGACCGGGTGCGGGCCCGTGGCGGCAAGGTCACCCGCGAGGCCGGGCCGATGAAGCACGGCACGACGGTGATCGCGTTCGTCGAGGACCCCGACGGCTACAAGATCGAATTCATCCAGCACGGCTCGACGGGCTGAGCCCGGGCCGTGGTCCGGTGCCCTGCGGTCAGGCCGCCGGTGCACCGATCCTGGCCGCGTTGGCCAGGCGTACGAAGTCGTCGACCGACAGGTCTTCCGCGCGCGCCTGCGGATCGATGGCAAGTTCCTGCAGCCTGCCGGCATCGAACCAGCCACGCAAGGTGTTGCGCAGCATCTTGCGGCGCTGGCCGAAGGCCGCCTGCACCACCCGCGACAGCATGCCGATATCGCGAGCGCCCAGTGCACCTGCGGCGCGCGGCACCAGCCGCACCACGCTGGAGTCGACCTTGGGCGCCGGCCGGAACGCCTGAGGCCCCACCTCCAGTACCGACTCGGCCTCGAACCGGTACTGCATCATCACCGACAGGCGCCCGTAGTCGCCAGCCGCCGGCGTGGCCACGATCCGTTCCACGACTTCACGCTGCAGCATCACGTGCACGTCGAGCAGCCGGGCCGCCACGTCGAACAGCCTGAACAGTATCGGGCTCGATATGTTGTAGGGCAGGTTGCCGACCACGCGCAACCGTTCGGGGAGCGTCGCGAAATCGAACTCGAGCACGTCGGCTTCATGCACCTCGATCTCGGCGCCCGGCAGCCGCGCGTGCAGGCTGCGCGCGAGGTCGCGGTCGAGTTCGATCACGTGCAGCGGATGGCCGGGCCCCGGCGCGTTGATGCGTGCGGCGAGCAGGCCTGTGAGTGCGCCCATGCCCGGGCCGATCTCGACCAGGGCATCGCCCGGGCGCGGATCGATCGCGTGCACGATCGCTTCGATCACATGCCGGTCGACGAGGAAGTTCTGGCCGAAACGGCGCCGTGCGCGATGCGGTTCCATCGTCAGGCGTTCCGCTGCCGGGCGAGGTCGATCGCCAGTGCCACGGCCTCGCGCAGGCTGCCGTCCTGGGCGCGCCCGGTGCCAGCCAGGTCGAGTGCCGTGCCATGGTCGACCGACGTGCGGATGATCGGCAGGCCCAGTGTCACGTTCACGCCGGCGCCGAAGCTCGCGTACTTGAGCACCGGCAAGCCCTGGTCGTGGAACATCGCAAGCACCGCGTCGCATTCCCGCAGGCGTTCCGGGTTGAACAGGGTGTCTGCCGGCAGCGGGCCGCGTGCGTCGATGCCCGTGGCGCGCAGCGCGTCGATCACCGGCTTGATCACATCGATTTCCTCGCGCCCGAGATGTCCGCCCTCGCCGGCATGCGGGTTGAGACCCGCGACCAGGATGCGCGGCCGTGCGATGCCGAAGTCGCCCCGGAGCGCGCCGTCGAGGATCTGAAGCGTACGCGTCAGCGACGCGAAGGTGATGGCCGCGGGGACGGCAGACATCGGCAGGTGGGTGGTTGCCAGTGCGACCCGAAGGCCGCCACCGACGAGCATCATCACCACCTGCGGCGTGCCGGTGAGTTCGGCCAGCATTTCGGTGTGCCCGGTGAACGGCAATCCGGCGTCGTTGATCACGCCCTTGTGTACCGGCGCGGTCACGAGCGCATCGAAGCAGCCCGACTGGCAGCCCCGCACCGCAGTCGTGATCGTCTCGAGTACATGGCGTGCGTTGGCCACATCGAGCCGGCCCGCCTCGACCGGCACGGCCGTGCGCACGAATGCGACATCCAGCGTTCCAGGCGGCGCCGGATCGGTCGCCTCGCTTGCCTGCCATGCCCGCACGGCCACCGGCCGGCCGAGTGCCCGGCCGCGTGCCTGCAGGACTTCAGGGTCGCCGACGATCACCAGACGCGCGCCGGGCGGCGGGGCGAACGCAAGCGCCACGCACAGGTCCGGACCGATGCCTGCCGGCTCCCCGGGGGTCAGTGCGATCGTTCGCATCCGCCCGTCCGGGCCCGCGCAGGACACGGCCATCCGGTCGGTCAGCGCTCTTCGAGGCGCAGGTTGACGAATGCGCGATCGCGCATCTGTCGCACCCATTCCTGGTAGGCCTCGTCGGCCTTGCGTGCGCGCAGCGCCTGGCGGGCCACCAGTCGCTGGCGCTCGCTGGACAGGTCTTCACTGCGCCGCTCGGTGACCTGGATGAGGTGCACGCCGAAATCGCTGCGCACCGGATCGCTCACCTCGTTGATCTTCAGCTGGTTCATCGCGCGCTCGAAGGGCGGCACCGTGTCTCCAGCGGAGATCCAGCCGAGCTCACCACCCCGGGCGGCGCTGCCATCATCGGAGTGCAGGCGGGCCAGTTCGCCGAACGACGTGCCGTTCTCGATGCGCTCCTTGAGCCCGCGCAGGCGCTGGTTTGCGTCGGCCTCCGAGACGAGTTCGTTCACCCGGATCAGGATGTGTCGCGCGCGTGTCTGCTGCACCAGGACGCTGCTGCCGCCGACCTTGCGATCGATCACGCGGATGACGTGGAAGCCGGCCGGGCTGCGCAGCACCGGGCTCACCTGGCCGACCTTCAGACCCCTTGCCGCATCGGAGAAAAGGGTTGGCCAGCGATCGGCCGGCCGCGCGCCCATCGCGCCGCCCTTCAGTGCATCGGGTGCGTCGGAGAACGCAGCCGCGACCTGCCCGAAATCGGTGCCTGCCTTGACCTGACCGAGCGCCTGCTCGGCCCGGGCCCGGCGTTCCGCCAGCTGTTCGGGCGATGCGCCTTCCGGCACGCGCACCAGGATGTGCGCCAGGCTGAGTTCGTCATTGCTGCCCTGGGCCGCGCTGTTCTTCAGGAAGTTATCGATCTCCGACTCCGTGACGACGATGCGCGAATCGACCTCGCGCTCGCGCAGCCGGCCGATCAGCACTTCGTCGCGCAGGTCTTCCCTGAAGCGCGCGAACGCGAGGCCGTCGCGTTCGATGGCCTCGCGGAACTGGGGCAGCGTCATCTTGTTGTCGGCTGCGATGCGGGAGAGGATTTTTTCGAGCTGCCCGTCGTCGATCCGGATGCCGGTTTCCTTCGCCATCTGCAGTTGCACGCGATCGGAGATCATGCGCTCGAGTACCTGCCGCTCCAGCACCTCGGCCGGCGGCAGCGCCGTGCCCTGCCGCGACAGCTGCGCGACGGCGAGCTTCGTACGCAGCGCCAGGTCGAACTGCGTGATCACCTCGTCGTTCACCACCGCGACGATGCGATCGACCGTCAGCACGCGCGGGGGGATCGGTCCCTGGGCAGTGGCGATGGCTGGCGCTGCCAGCAGCGCGGAGGCCAGGAAAAGGGCGGGGAGGGTCGTCGGCAGGCGGCGGAACATGGTCGGTGGCAGTGGCGCGCGCGTCAGCGCAACGGGTAGGGGACGGTCGTGACCGGCTGGGTCCGGTTCAGTTCTGAATCGACATAACCGGGGATGCTGCGCCTGAGCAGCTCGAAGGGGTTGGAGCCGACCCTCGACAACCCGCCGAGTTCGATCTGGAAGAAAATGGCGGTATTCGCCTGCTGGCTGGCCACGGCGATGCGGTTCGCGACGAACCGAAAGCTCCAGCAATCGTCATCATACTGGAAGCCTGCCAGCCCTTCCAGAATGGTGCTGTCGCGGAACGAGTAGTTGTAGCGTGCCAGCGTCGACCAGCCACGGCCGAGCCGCCATTGCGTCGACAGATCGATCTGCTCGAGCTGGGTGCGCGAGTACCGATAGGACGCGTTGAACACCATCCCGGGCTCCGGGATGAAACGCACGCCGAGCACCGAGCGCTCGATGGTCGACAGCGTGGAACTGTATTGCAGACCGGCATCCAGCGTCCAGCCGCGCCAAAGCTGGCCGGTGAACGAGCCGATCAGGTCGGATTTCGAGCGGCCGCGCTCGGGCGCGCCGGGCAAGGTCACCTGCAGCGTGTCGAGATAGAAGCGCTGCGCGAGGCCGATGCGGCCTCGCTCCAGGCCGCTGTCCGGATCGATCAGGCGCGAGATCACGCCGGCGGTCACCTGGTTTGCATCGGCGATGCGGTCGCTGCCCGAATAGAGGTTCTCCTGGAACAGCGTGACGAAGCTCGGGTCCGGCAACGCGCTGTCGAATACCGGCAGGCGACTCTGGTCGCGGAACGGGATATACGAATAGAACAGCCGCGGCTCGAGGGTCTGCGTGATGCTCCGCCCGAACATGGACGTGTCGCGTTCGAACACCACGCCGCTGTCGATGCTGAAGATGGGCAGCGTCCGGGTGGCCTCGTCGATGGTGGTCGCCTGTGCATCCATGATGTAGCGCGTATGGTGCAGCGCGACCTTCGGCTTGATGAATCCGAACGGGCTCAGGAAAGGCAACGTCACGCTCGGGTTGACGACCAGGCGCTGCCCGCTGGGCAGCGTCGGATGGCTGAAGTTCACGTACTCGCTGCTCAGCCCGAGGTCGCTGCCGAACACGTCCAGCCGGTTGCCGATGTACGAAACCTGCGGCAGCCGGGCATAGGGCGGCGTGATCGGGGCCAGTGGGTCCTGGAGCGTCTGGAATCGCTGGGCACGCAGGAAGAAGGTGCCGAAGACATCGCCGCGGCTGAGCATGGCATCGCGGTTCAGGTTGGTCAGCGAGGTCAGTGCGATGCGCGTGGACATGTCGCGGAAGTACAGATCGTCCGAGACCTTCTGCATGTTGATCAGGCCGGTCCAGTTGCCGCCGAGCGGGTCTGTCCCGACCCGCTGTGTGTGCTGAAAGGCCAGCAGGTACCGGCTGTCCTGCAGGATCCGGTCATTGGGCAGGAATTCAGCCCGCGCCTCCCCGGCGTAAGCGGTACCGAGGTAGCGGAACTCGTTGCCCACCTGCAGGCCGCGCTTGGTCATCGCGCGTGGCGTGACCGTGTAGTCCATGTCGGGCGCGATGGCCCAGTAGTAGGGTGTCGCCAGTTCCGCACCGTTGCGGCCCGACAGCGAGAAGGTCGGTGCGAGGAGGCCCGACTTCCGTTCGCTGGTCAGCGGGAACGACAGTGCCGGCGCGTAGAACAGGGGCACGCCCTGGAACACCAGCGAGGCGTTGCGAGCGGTGCCCACGTTGCGCGTCTGGTCGATCAGCAACTCGTCGGCGCGGATGTACCAGTCGTCGTTCTCCGGCCCGCAGGTGGTGTATCGGCCATGCTCGGCACGCAGCCGGTCCTCCCCTTCGAAGAACATGCGCTCTGCCTTGCCGCGTCCGCCCAGTTCGGTCAGCCTGTACACGGGGTTGTCCATGAACCCGGTCTGGCGATCGATGTTGAGGAACAGAAAGGGGCCGAGCACTTCGTTGCGGCGCTGCGACAGCACCACGTTGCCCTGTGCGGTCAGGTCGCCGCTGGCGGCGTCGTGGCGGATGAAATCGGCGAATACCGCCTGCCCGCGCTTGCGCAGGATCGCGTCGCCTTCCCCTTCGATCTCGTCGCGGCCGCGCCCCCGGATGACGTCGGCCTCGATGAACAGCGGTACCGGATCCTTGTTTTCGACAGGGATACGGACGAGGTCGGACTCGATGCGCAGGGTCACTCCAGGCTGCTGACCCGACGGCTGGGCGAAGCCCGAGGCGGAACCGGTGGCGAGGAGGGCTGCACAGATGAGCCGCGGCGGAAACCGGCGCATGCGCAGTCAGTCGAAAGGAGGATAGGGTCGATCTACCTTCGCATAATTTGCGGATGCAGGCAATCCGCGTCCGGGGCTGGCCGCCCCGCGCCGGGCCGCGTTCCGAAACCGGCAGCGGGCGCGCGGCTGCGTGATAATCCGCATGTGCACGACCCTGGAACGACGCCCGCAGCGGTAACGCCCGATACCTTTCCCGATGAGCGGAGGCTTGCGGCCGGCCGCTGGGCGGGCGGTGCGCTCGCGCTCGCTGGTGCGGTGCCGCTGGAAGTCGCATCGGCGGATGCCAGCTTCCGGCGCTACTTCCGGCTTGTCGACCCCCGCGACGGGCGCAGCCTGATCGTGATGGACGCGCCCCCGGCCCACGAGGACTGCCGCCCGTTCGTCCATGTGGCCGGGATGCTTGCCGATGCGGGTGTCCATGCGCCCGCGGTACTCGCGCAGGACCTCGACCAGGGTTTCCTGCTGCTGACCGACCTCGGCCGGATGACCTATCTCGACGTGCTCGCGCAGCGCGATGCCAGGCGGGTCGACGGGCTCTATGCCGACGCACTCTCCGCCCTGGTCGCGATGCAGCGCATCGACGTGCGCGGCCGGCTGCCTGTTT
>CAIQON010000370.1 GCA_903873475.1 uncultured bacterium | reverse complement strand
GATCGGCCAGGCCGTGGTCGTGGACAACCGCGGCGGTGCAGGGGGCGTGATCGCGACCGAACTGGCGGCGCGAGCGGCCGGGGACGGCTACACGCTGCTGTTCACCTCGCTGCCGCACGTGATCAACCCGCCGCTGTACGGCAAGGTGGCCTACCACCCGGTGAAGGATTTCCAGCCGGTGACGCTGCTGGTGAACGTGCCGCTGCTGATGGCGGCGTCGGTGGCGCAGCCGATCCGGTCGGTGAAAGAGGTCATCGCACTGGCGAAGTCCGGCCCGGGCAAGGTGAACTACGGCTCCGGCGGCAACGGCAGCAGCAGCCATCTCGCGATGGAGATGTTCAAGTCGATGGCGGGCATCGACATCCAGCACATTCCGTACAAGGGCACCGGGCCGCTGATCACCGACCTGCTGAGCGGGCAGATCAACCTGACCATCGCCAGCATCGTGCCGCTGATCCCGCAGGTACGCGCCGGCAAGCTGCGTCCGATCGCGGTCACGGGTGTCCGGCGCTCGGGTGCGCTGCCCGAGGTGCCGACCATCGCCGAGGCCGGCGTCCCCGGATACGACATGACCAACTGGTTCGGCATCCTGGCGCCGGCCGGCCTGCCGGCACCGATCCTGTCCCGCCTGGACGCCCTGCTCAGGAAGATCGTCGCCGCCCCGGACGTGCGCGAGGTCTATGCGCAGCAGGGCGCGGATCCTGTCGGCGCCGGCCCGGAGGCCTTCGCGAAGGTGATCGCCGCCGATATCCCGAAGTGGGAGAAGGTCGTCCGCCAGTCCGGCGCCCGCGTCGACTGAAATCCGGGTCAGAGACGATTTTCCCGGCCGAGCCCGGGAATCGACCGTGGGGTCTGATCCCCGGGTCTGACCCGGGTGGCCACCCCTCGCCCGAAGCTCGATTGTCAGCTTTCGGGATTGCCCTGAATCCGTCCAGCCTCATGCCGTGCTGGAAAAGAATGGGGCTTGCCAAACGGAAACTTCGCGCCTATTATCCGCGGTTCACTCAACCGACCCGACGCCAAACCGCATGCCAAGTGTCCGCCTAAAAGAAAACGAGCCTTTCGAAGTCGCGCTTCGCCGCTTCAAGCGGACGATCGAGAAGACCGGCCTCCTGACGGAACTTCGCGCACGCGAGTTCTACGAGAAGCCCACGTCCGAGCGCAAGCGCAAGCTCGCGGCTGCAGTGAAGCGGCACTACAAACGTGTGCGCGGGCAACTGCTCCCGCCCCGGATGTACTGATAGCCCCAGCAGTCCCGCCTGCCGCGCAGCGGCTGGCGACCCTGACGGCGGCTCCGGCCGCCGTTTTGCATGGCGAGCGTCGCTGACAACGCATCTCATCCCCCCGATCCGGAGCGCCATGACCCTACGTGCCACGATCCAGGAAGACATGAAGGCCGCGATGCGCAGCCGGGAGGCCGACCGCCTTGCCGCCATCCGCCTGCTCTGGTCGGCCGTGAAGCAGCGCGAGGTCGACGAGCGCAAGGAACTCGTCGACGCCGAGGTCACGGCGGTCATCGACCGGATGATCAAGCAACGCCGCGACTCGATCGCGCAGTTCGAGCAGGGCGGCCGCGCCGACCTCGCCGCGAAAGAACAGCAGGAGCTGACGGTGCTCCAGGCCTACATGCCCCAGGCCCTGTCCGAGGCCGAGGTCGATGCGGAGATCGCCGCTGCGATCGCCTCGGTCGTCGACTCGACCCGCGTCGCTTCGGCTGCCGACATGGGCAAGGTCATGGCCGTGCTCAAGCCGCGGCTCGCGGGACGGACCGACCTCGCGAAAGTGTCGGCCACGGTGAAGGCACGCCTCGCGCAGCCCGCCGCTTGATCCCCCAGTCCTTCATCCAGGACCTGCTCGCGCGCGCCGACATCGTCGAGGTCGTCGAGCGCCACGTGCCGCTCAAGCGCGAAGGCTCGAACCACGTCGCCTGCTGCCCGTTCCACAACGAGAAATCGCCGTCGTTCAAGGTCAGCCAGCCGAAGCAGATCTACAAGTGCTTCGGCTGCGGCGCCAGCGGCAATGCCATCGGGTTCCTGATGGCCTACAACGGGCTGGAGTTCGTCGAGGCCATCCGTTCCCTCGCCGAGCAGATGGGCATCCCGGTGCCGGAAGAGCCGTGGCGCGGCGGCGGGCGCAATCCTGGCAGCGGTGCGGGCGGCAGCGAGGATGCGGCCGCGATGGAGGCGACCGCCCGGCTGTACGAGCACATGCGCGAGGCGACCCGCTACTACCGCGAACAGCTCAAGCACCATCCGAAGGCGATCGAGTACCTGAAGCAGCGTGGGCTGACCGGCGAGATCGCCTCGCGCTTCGCCATCGGCTTCGCGCCGCCGGGCTGGCAGAACCTGGAGCAGGTGTTCGCCAACTACACCTCGCCCGAACTCGACCAGGTCGGGCTGGTGGTGAACGGTGAATCCGGCCGCCGGTTCGACTTCTTCCGCAACCGCATCATGTTCCCGATCCTCAACCAGCGCGGCATGATCGTCGGCTTCGGCGCGCGGGTGATCGACCCGGAAGACCAGCCCAAGTACCTGAACTCGCGCGAGACGCCGCTGTTCGACAAGGGGCGCGAACTGTACAACCTGTTCGCCGCGCGGCGGGCGATCCGGGAGGCAGGCCGGGTGCTCGTCGTCGAGGGCTACATGGACGTGGTCGGGCTGGCCCAGCACGGTGTCGACTACGCGGTGGCCGCGCTGGGCACCGCGACCACGCCGTTCCATGTGCAGAAACTGTTGCGCCAGACCGACAACATCGTGTTCTCGTTCGACGGCGACGCGGCCGGGCGCCGGGCGGCCTGGCGCGCGCTCGAGAACAGCCTGGCCCAGCTGGTCGACGGCAAGAACCTGTCGTTCCTGTTCCTGCCGCAGGGCGAAGACCCGGACAGCTTCATCCGGCGCGAAGGCCGCGAGGCGTTCGAGGGTTTGCTGGCGGCTGCGATGCCGATGTCGGGTTTCCTCGTGCGCGAACTCACCCGCGAGAACGACCTGGCGAGCGAGGAAGGGCGCGCGCGCCTGCTGCGCGACGCGAAACCGCTGGTCACCCAGCTGCAACAGGCGCCGATGCTCGGCCGGATGCTGCGCAAGCGGCTGGCGGAGCTGGCTGGCATCACGCCGGCGGAGCTCGACAATCATTGGGGGATCGTTGCCGCGCCATCGCCGGCGTCGTCGCGTTCGTACGATGACCGTACCGGCGCGGGTGGCGACCGGGGTTTCGGCGACGGGCGACAGCGCGGCGGCGGCTTCGGACGGAGCGAGGCTGGGCGTGCTGGCGGCGATCGGGGGGCGCGCGGCCCCGGTGCTCCGTTCGCGGGCGCCGGCCGGCCGGGGTCGGGCGGCGGTGCCGGGTTGCGGCGGCCGCGTCCCGCGCCGTCGCTGGCGAGAACCATGTTGCAGGCGCTGTTGTCAAAGCCTGAACTGGTGAGCCGCGTCGACCTGCCCGAGGGGCTGGAACCCCACCCCGAGCTTCGTACCCTGAGGGTGCTGGTCGAATTCCTGCGTGGCCAGCCGGAGACTGCGCTTGCCGGCATGAGGGCGGCAGGGGTGCTGCAGGCGTTTGCCGGCAGTGATTTCGAGGACATGTTGCGCGAGGTCGAGGCGGATGCACCGGAATGGGCGGAAACCGACGAGGTGCAGGCCGAACTCGACGGCGCGATGGAGCGCCTGCGCGACCAGATCCGGCGCGCCGAGGCGACGAAAATGGCGGGCGCCACCTCCCTCGCCGGCCTCACCCCCGAAATGCGCGATGCGCTGCGCGGCCTGCTGCGGCGGCCGGGTGCCTGAATGCCTGAATGCTGCGAAATGCACGTGGCAGGGTTTTTTCGACGAGCATAGCCCCCACATTCAATTAAACTAACTGGTTTTTTCGAGCGGACGATACCGATGCCCAGCACCAAAGCAAAAACCAAAGCGAAGTCGGCACGATCGAGCACGCCGAGTCGCGCTGCCACGTCGCCTGCGGGCAAATCGACGTCCGCGCGCACCACCGGTGCGCCGGCTGCCAAGCGTGCGGCATCGAAGTCCTCGCCGGTGCGTCAGACACCCGTGCGATCGGCTCAGGGCGCGAAAGTCGCCGCAAAGGCGCCGGCCAGGCCGGCCGCTGCACCGGCGCCGTCCAGGGCGAAACCGCCGGTGAAGGCGGCCAGGCCCGTCGCTGCGCCGGCAAAGCCGGTCGCGCGCAAGGCTGCCGTCGCAAAGGTGCCCGCGGCACCGCGGCGTGCAACCTCGCCCGCGGCTGCTCCGGTGCGCGCCACCCCCGCGAAGACTGCGAAGGCGGCGAAGACCGCGAAGACTGCGAAGATCGCGGATGCTGCGAAGACCGTGAAGACCGTGAAGACCGTGAAGACCGTGAAGACCGTGAAGACCGCGGCGCCAGTCGTGCGCGCCACTGGGGCACGCGTCGCGAGCGACGACAAGGCGCTGCTCGGGAAGGCTGCAAAGCCGGTCGCGAAGGTCGCGAAGGCTGCCAAGGCTGCCCCGGTCGCCGCGCCTGCCGTTGCCCCGGTCGCAGCGCCCGCCGTTGCTCCGGCCGTCGCAGACGCCCCCAAGGCTGCGCCCGCCAACGGCGCCGTGCCGGCCGTCAGCCCACTGCCGGTCGGCCGTCCCACCAAGGCCGAGATCGCCGAACGCGCGGCCGCGATGGCGCGCGCCAAGCTCGCAGCGAAAGAGAAGGGCGGCAAGGGCAAGAAAGACCGCCTGATCGGTGCCAAGGACGCCCCGGTGATCGATCCCGAGACCCGGCGCCTGCGGCTGAAGAGCCTGATCGTGCTCGGCAAGGAGCGCGGCTACCTGACGTATGCCGAGATCAACGACCATCTTCCCGACGACATGCTCGATGCCGAGCAGATCGAGAACGTGATCAGCATGATCAACGACATGGGCATCTCGGTGTTCGACGAGGCGCCCGATGATGAATCGCTGCTGATCAACGAGGCCGCGCCCGCGGCGGCCGACGAGGATGCCGCCGAGGAAGCAGAGGCTGCGCTGGCCACGGTCGATTCCGAGTTCGGCCGCACCACCGACCCGGTGCGCATGTACATGCGCGAGATGGGCTCGGTCGAACTGCTCACGCGCGAAGGCGAGATCGAGATCGCCAAGCGCATCGAGGAAGGCCTCAAGCACATGATCCTCGCGATCGCGGCCTGCCCGACGACGATCGCCGAGATCCTGGCGCTGGTCGACAAGGTCGCGCGCGACGAGATGCGCATCGACGAACTGGTCGACGGGCTGATCGATCCGAATGCCGAGCAGGTCGCTGCTGCGGAATTGCCCGAAGAAGCCGAGATCGAAGACGAGGACGCGGAAGAGACCACCGAGGAGGAAGACGAGGCGAAGGCCGCCGCCGCGCAGACCGCCAGCCTGCTCAAGCTCAAGACCGAGGCGCTGGAGCGCTTCGCGATACTGCGTTCGCTGCACGAACAGATGGTGAAGTCGCTCGCCAAGGGCGGGCCGCAAGGCAAGGCCGCGCGCCAGACCCAGGATGACATCTCGGGCGTGCTGATGCAGATCCGCTTCTCGGCCAAGCAGATCGAGATCCTCTGCGACAGCGTGCGCAAGCTGGTCGAGCGGGTGCGCAGCCACGAGCGGCGCATCATGGACCTGTGCGTCGAGAAGTCGGGCATGCCGCGCACCTATTTCATCAAGAACTTCCCGGGCAACGAGGTCAACCTCGACTGGATCGTCGCCGAGGTCAACGGACGCAAGCCGTACAGCGACCCGCTCACCCGCAACGTGCCCTCGGTGCTCGAACACCAGCAGTCGCTGATGACCGTGCAGAAGACGGTCGGCATTCCGCTGAAAGACCTGAAGGAAATCAACCGCCAGATGTCCACCGGCGAGGCCAAGGCCCGCCGCGCCAAGCGCGAGATGACCGAGGCCAACCTGCGGCTGGTGATCTCGATC
>CAIQON010000369.1 GCA_903873475.1 uncultured bacterium | reverse complement strand
GCCCGCCCGTTCGCGCGTCAGGCCACCCGGCCCGAGGGCGGACACACGCCGCTGGTGGGTGATCTCGGACAGCGGGTTGGTCTGGTCCATGAACTGCTACAGCTGGCTCGATCCGAAGAACTCGCGGATCGCGGCCGAGACCGGCTTGGCGTTGATCAGGTCGTGCGGCATCAGGTTCTCGGATTCCGCCTGCGACAGGCGTTCCTTCACCGCGCGCTCGACCCGCACGAGGCCGGCGCGGAACTGGTTCTCAGCCAGTTCGCCGACCGAACGCACCCGGCGGTTGCCCAGGTGGTCGATGTCGTCGATCTCGCCACGGCCGTTGCGCAACTCGACCAGGATCTTGATGACGGCGACGATGTCCTCGGCAGCCAGCGTCGCGGCGCCCTTCACTTCGTTGCGGCCGATGCGGCGGTTGAACTTCATCCGGCCGACGGCAGACAGGTCGTAGCGCTCTTCGGCAAAGAACAGGCCGTGGAACAGGCTGCGTACCGCGTCTTCGGTCGGCGGCTCGCCGGGGCGCATCATGCGGTAGATCGCGACCTGGGCGGCGATCTGGTCGGGCGTCTCGTCGATGCGCAGCGTCTGCGAGATGTACGGGCCTTCGTCGAGGTCGTTCGTGTAGATGGTGTGGATCTGGTCGGCCTTGCCGCCGCGGAACAGGTCGATCAGGTCTTCGGTGATCTCGTCGTTTGCGCGGGCGAGGATCTCGCCGGTATCGGTGTCGATGACGTTGTGCGCGAGCGCACGGCCCAGCAGGTACTCGCCCGGGACGGTGATGTTCTTCAGGCCGGCCTGTTCGATCTCGCGCACATGCTTGGCGGTGATCCGCTTGTCACGCTGCACGATGACCTTGCCCGCCTTGGTGACGAAGTCGAAGCCCGCCGTGTCGCCACGCAGGCGCTCGGGCACGAGGTCGACCGTGATCTCGCCGCTGGCGAAGTGGAAGGTGTCGGTCTTGAAGAAATCGGCCAGGATCTGCTCGGGGTTGTACCCGAGCGCCTTCAGCAGGATGGTGACCGGCATCTTGCGGCGGCGGTCGACGCGGAAATAGAGGTAATCCTTCGGGTCGAACTCGAAGTCGAGCCAGGAGCCGCGGTAGGGAATCACGCGCGCCGAGAACAGGAGCTTGCCGGACGAGTGCGTCTTGCCGCGGTCGTGTTCGAAGAACACCCCGGGCGAACGGTGCAGCTGCGAGACGATCACGCGCTCGGTGCCGTTGATCACGAACGAGCCGGTGTCGGTCATGAGCGGGATCTCGCCCATGTAGACCTCCTGCTCTTTCACTTCCTTGACCGGGAAGCCTTCATGACCGTCCTTGCCTTTGACCTTGGGCGCTTCCTTGTCCATGATCGTCAGCCGCACCTTCGCGCGCAGCGGCGCCGCGAAGGTCAGACCGCGCTGCTGGCACTCCTTCACGTCGAACGGAGGAGTGCTGAGCGAGTAGCTGACGAAGTCCAGGCGGGCGTTGCCCGAGTGGCTGGTGATCGGGAAGATCGACTGGAACGCAGCCTGCAGCCCGGCTTCGCCGGTGCGTGCGTCGGCCTGCAGGTCGGCTTGCAGGAAGTGACGATACGACTCGAGCTGGGTGGCGAGCAGGAACGGAACCGGCAACACGCTGGCACGCTTGGCGAAGCTCTTGCGGATGCGTTTCTTCTCGGTGAATGAATAGCTCATCGTTTACTCCTGCAGGCGACGGATAGACTGGGGTGGTGCGCTGCTACGGGTACTGCTGCGGCGGCTGCCGGGACAACGGGCGCTGCCACGGATACGGATACGGGTACGGCTGCGGCTTCTGCAAAGCGACTGCGGGCCGACGGTCTCCCGCCAGCCCACGGCCTTCAACACATGCGTGATGCCTGT
>CAIQON010000368.1 GCA_903873475.1 uncultured bacterium | reverse complement strand
ATGGACGCCATGCGCATGGCTTTCCCCGACGCCTGCTTCGACGCGCTGATGGCTGCCTATGTCGTGACCGCAGTGCCCGACTGTCGGCAACTGATGGCGGAGATGGTCCGCGTCTGCAAGCCCGGCGGACGCATCATCATCGTCAGCCATCTGCATCATCGCAACCGGCTGGTCGCGTTCGGGCAGCGCCTGCTGTCGCCAATCACGCAACACCTGGGATGGCGTACCGATCTCTCCCTCGAGGCGGTGCTGGCCGGCACGCCGCTGCAGGTGACGCGCGTCACCACCGTGCCACCTCTGGGGCTCTGGTACCTGGTCGAGTGCCGTAAGCCCGCGTGAGGCTTCGCGCGGGCCTGCTGGCCCTGTTCGTCGGCGCCTTCTGCATTGCCTCGTCCGCGATCTGGGTGCGCCTGTCCGAACTGGGACCTGTCGCTACCGCCTTCTGGCGAGTGGCGCTCGCCTTGCCCCTTCTGTGGGCATGGGCCGCGCGGGTATCCCTGCCCGGCCACCTCGAGGCAGGCCGGCGATTCGGCTGGCCGCTGGCTGCCGCTGGCGTCTGCTTCGCCGGCGACCTGGCGCTGTGGCACGGCTCGATCGTGCTCACGTCCGTGGCCAACGCGACGCTGCTCGCCAACTTCGCGCCGGTGTTCGTCACGCTGGCCGTATGGCTGCTGTCCGGGCGGCGGCCGCACGCGCGCTTCCTGCTCGCGCTCGCCGTGGCCCTGGCGGGCACCATCGTGCTCGTCGGCTCGTCGATCGGCACCACCTCCTCAGCGCCGTCATCCGGACGCGCGCCAGCGACAGAGGGCACGCTGCGGCTGATCGGCGACGCACTGGGCATCGGTACCGCGATGTTCTACGCGGCCTACCAGCTGTTCGTCGCACGGGTGCGCAGCGCGGTGTCGACCGCGAGCGTGATGGCGTGGAGCAGCCTCGCCTGCGCGGCAGTCCTCCTGCCGGTGGCCGTCGCGAGCGGAGAAACGCTGCTGCCCGCGACGCTTTACGGCTGGACCATCCTCGCCGGGCTCGCGCTGGTCTCCCATGTGGCCGGGCAGAGCCTGATCGCCCATGCGATCGCGCACCTGACGCCCACCCTCGCGTCGGTCGGCCTGCTGCTGCAGCCGGTGGTCGCTGCCGTCTTCGCATGGCAGGTTCTCGGCGAGCCGGTAGGCGCGCTGCAGGTCGCCGGGGGTACGATCGTGCTGGCGGGCATCTGGCTCGCCATCCGTGCCGAGCGCCCCGGCACCGCCTGAGCAGGCAGGAGAAGACATGCGTCACGACAGGCTGCACCTCGAACGCCACCGATTCGGCAGCACGACATGGCTGCGGGCGGCCGTGCTCGGCGCAAACGACGGCATCGTGTCCACCGCGTCCCTGCTGCTGGGGGTTGCCGCCGCCTCGGCCGCCCCCGATGTGATCCTGACGACCGGCGTGGCCGGGCTTGTCGCCGGTGCGATGTCCATGGCAGCCGGCGAATACGTGTCGGTGAGTTCGCAGGCGGACTCGGAACAGGCCGATCTCGAGCGGGAGCGCGCCGAACTGCGTGCCGATCCCGTCCTGGAGCAGGACGAACTCGCCGCGATCTACGTCCGTCGTGGCCTGGAACCCGAGGTCGCACGGACGGTGGCCGCGCAGTTGATGGCGCACGATGCCCTGGGGGCCCATGCCCTCGAGGAACTGGGCATCTCCGACCTGACGGCTGCGCGCCCGCTTCAGGCGTCGCTCGCGTCCGCCGCGAGCTTCGCGGCCGGTGCCGTCCTGCCGCTGCTGTGCGCGCTGCTGGCCCCTGCAGCCGCTGCGATGCCGGCCATCGCTGCCGGTTCGCTCGGCGCCCTCGCGCTGCTCGGCGCTGCCGCCGCGCGCATCGGTGGTGCCCCGGTCGGGCGCGCAATATGGCGGGTCAGCGCATGGGGGGCACTGGCGATGGCGGTCACCGCAGCCATCGGGGCGCTGGTCGGTGCAGCGGTATGACCGGCCTGACCGGCGCGCAAACGCGCCGCCGCGGCGCCAACCCGGGGTCAAGGCATGCCGTGGCTGCGCCTCGGCCTGCCTTCGTGCAGGCCGATTTCGGTTTCCGGATGCACGCCCAGTCGGTATCATCCGGCCCATTCGAAGTGTCGCCTCGCACCCGCGGACGTGACATCCCGGTGCTGCGCGCCGGGCAATGACAGGCACTGGAACTCCTGAATCTGATGCATGCCCTCGGTCGCGTCGTGGAAACAATCCTCCTCTCGGTGATCTGGATCGGGCTTCCGGTGTCCCCGATCTTCGTGAGCCTGCTGGCCTGGGACCGCGCCTATGTGCGCAACTACCGGCAGACCATCAGCCGGCTCGCGCGCACGCTCCAGGCGATGGCGAAGGCCGAGGTCATCGCCCGCCGCTTCTACAGCGAAAAGCGCGCCGCCGAGCAGGGCACGTCCTGGAAGATCGAGGGCGAGTGCAGCCATTGCGGCGAATGCTGCCTGTTCAAGGCCTGCGTATTCCTCGACAGCGACGAGCACGGACATTCCAGATGCAGGATCTACGGCAACTGGTTCTTCAGGCAGCTCACCTGTGCGGATTATCCGATAAGCAAGGACGACATCGATCTGTACGCCTGCCCGTCGTTCCGGGCGGAGCCGATCCCGCAGGTTTCCAAGGTCCGTCTCGGGCGCCATGCCATTCCGATCGTGGCCCGGAACGCTGCACCCGACAGCACGGTCGAGCGCAGCGCGTCCACGCGGCCCTGACTCCGAACGTGTCCCGTTGAACCCAGCCGAGGCCGTACGTCCCGATTACCGCGGACGCAGCCTCGTCAACCTGATGGCCTCGATCGAGGCCGGCATGGGTACCCGGCCCGGCCATCGCGCAACCGGGCATCCGATGCTCGACCTGCTGCCTCCGGCACGAGTACAGGCCGCGCGCCGGGTGGTGCTGATGGTCATCGACGGCCTGGGCGACGACTACCTCTGCGCCCACGGCCGCGACACCGCGTTCGCGGCGCACCGCGTGGGACGGATCAACTCCGTTTTCCCGTCGACGACCGCCACCGCGATCACCACCTTCCTGACCGGCCATTCGCCGCGCGAACACGGGCTGACCGGCTGGAACATCTGGCTCGACGAGATCGCGGCAGTGGCGACCATCCTGCCGTTCCGCACACGCGGCGACCGTCGGTTCCTGCGCGAGATCGGCATCAACCCGTTGCACTTCTTCGAGCATCCCGTGCCGCTTGCAACGCGTCTCGCCAGCGGCGCGGCCACCGTGTCGCCACGCTGGATCATCGATTCCGACTACAACCTCGCGCACAACGGTCCGGCACTGCGTTTCCCCTACCAGACGCGCGACCAGTTCTTCAACCAGGTGGTGAGCGCCGTCAACACGAGCGCCGAGCGCCAGTTCATCTACGCGTATTACCCGGAGATCGACGCCAACAGCCACGACCACGGCACGCACAGCCTCGAGGTCGCCTCGGAACTCTGGCGATTCGACCAGGGTTTCCGCTCGATGCTGGAGCGGCTGGCAGGCACCGATACGCTGGTGCTGGTCACGGCCGACCACGGGTTCATCGATTCGCCGGCTGACCGGGGCATCGAGATCGAGCGCCATCCGGACATCGTGTCGATGCTCGCCCATCCCCTGTGCGGCGAACGGCGGCTGTCATATGCCTACGTCAAGCCCGGCATGGAAGCTGCGTTCGAGCATGCAGTCGCCGCGGAACTGGGGCACGCCCTCGACCTGATGCCTTCGGCCCAGGCGGTCTCGGACGGATGGTTCGGCGAAGCGGCGGGCGCCGACCACCCGGCCTTCGCCCGCCGCATCGGTGACTACCTGCTGATGATGCGCCCGGGATGGACGATCAAGGACTGGCTGCCGGGCGAGAACCGCCATCGGCTGATCGGCGTGCACGGCGGCACCACGCCAGCCGAGATGTGGGTGCCGCTGATCGTTCGCGAGTGCTGAACCCCGGCGTGCACCCTGCCGGCCTGGCACAGGCCCGCAGGACTGCGCCAGGCAAGCGCCCGAAGGCTGCCGGCGTCTACAGCGCGCCGGAGGTGCCCCCATCGAGGTTCACGCTGGTGCCGGTGACGTAGCTGGCCGCATCCGAGGCCAGGAATGCGATCACGTTCGCCGCCTCTGCCGCCTCGCCGAAGCGACCGAGCGGAATACCCGCTGCCTTCGCCTTGTCGGCGTAGTAGACCTCGCGCGGGGTACCCGCCTTGTCGGCGCGTTTCTCGTGCTGGCCGCTCTTGATGAGGCCGATGCAGACCGTGTTCACCAGGATGTTGTCCTTCGCATAGTCCTTCGAAAGCGCCTTGGTGAGGGCCAGGCCGGCGGCGCGCGTGACCGAGGTCGGTGTCGAACTGGGCCGCGGCTGCTTGCCGCCGATGGTGGTGATGTTGACGATGCGCCCGCCGCCCTGCTTCTGCATGTACGGGATCACCGCACGGCATCCACGCACGGCGCCCATCAGTTTGAGCTCCAGGTCGAGATGCCAGGTGGCGTCGTCGATCTCGCTGAAGTGCTTCGAGATCGACGTCCCGGCGTTGTTGACCAGGATGTCGATTCGACCGTACTTCGCCGCGATGCCATCGATGAAGGCCTTCAGCGCTTCGGCCGACATCACGTCGACGCTGACCGCAGTCACCTCGCCGCCGGCCGCGCGTATCGTCGCCGCTACCTCGTCCAGCGGGCCCTGCCGGCGGGCGCAGATGGCGACCTTCGCGCCCTCGGCGGCCAGCCGTATGGCGGTCGCACGGCCGATGCCTTCGCTGCCGCCGGTGACGATGGCGACCCTGCCGCCGAGTCCGAGATCCATTGACGTTCTCCTGTTTTGTGTGGGTGCTGTCGGGTGATCAGAAAGTACCAAGGCCGGCCAGTCCGGTCGCCAGGTCCATGTCATCTACCAGCTTGCGTGCGACCAGATTGCGCAGCGTCTCGGTGGTGCCGCCGCCGAGGCTGCCGTAGCGTACGCCGCGGAAGAAGCGCGACACCGCGAACTCGTCGGTGAAGCCGTAGCCGCCATGCACCTGGACCGCTTCGCTGGTGACGCGGATGCCCATCTCGTTGCAGTAGATCTTCGCTGCCGCCGCGAGCGTCGGGTCCGGGAACTGGTCGCCGGAATGCGCGGCCCGCCAGAGCAGGCTGCGCGCCGCCTCGATGTCGACGAACATGTCGGCCGCCTTCCAGCGCATGCCCTGGAACTCGCCGATCGGCTTGCCGAATGCGGATCGGTCGCGCAGGTAGCGCACGGAAGCCTCGAGCGCGCCTTCGGCCAGGCCGAGACAGATGGCCGGGTTGAGGATGCGCTGGGTGTTGAACGCGCTCATCAGGCGCTTGATGCCGTTGTCGGTGATCACGAGGTGCTCGCGCGGCTGCACGCAGTTGTCGAACACCACCTCGCACAGGTACTCGCCACCCATCGTGTGGTACTTGGCCGTCGCGGTGACGCCGGGCGCGCCCTTCTCGACCAGCACGCAACCGATGCCCGCGCCGCCGGGCACGTTGTCGACCCGGGTGAACACCACCATCATGTCGGCGATGTCGGCGCGGCTGATCAGGGTCTTCACCCCGTTGATCACCACCTTCTCGCCGTCGATGCGCGTGTTCGTGCGGTAGTTCGCCACGTCCGTGCCGGCATCGGGCTCGGTCATGCAGATCGACAGGATGGCCTCGCCGGTGGCGACCCTGGGCAGGATCGCGCGCTTCACATGTTCCGGCGCGTAGGTCGAGATGATCCGCGTCTGGGTACCGACCTCGCCGAGCACCGCCATGGCCGTGACGTAGCACGCCTTGCCGATCTCCTCGAGTGCGAGCGCAGTCTCGAAGATGCCCATGCCGGAACCACCGTACTCCTCGGGCACCGCCATGCCCATCACGCCGATCTCGGCAAGCGCCTTCAGGTTCTCGGCGGGCCAGGTGCCGTCGAGCCACTTCATCGCGTTCGGCTCCAACACGTCGCGCCTGACCTGTGCGACCGCATCCACCAGCGCCCGCTGTTCAGCGGTGAGTCGAAAATCCAAGATGTCCTCCGTTCGGATGCCTGTTGCCGTTCCAGTGTCTGCGCCCGCGCGCCATTGCGCAGCCGCCCTTGTGCGGATGCCGTCGCAAGGACGTCATCGTATGGACGTCATCACATGGACGTCATCGCCCGAGCGCACGCGCGAGCGCCTGCACCGCCTCGTCGATCGTCGCGCATACGTTGACGCCGGCATCGGCCAGCGCCGCCCGCTTGGCTTCCCAGGTGCCGAAGCTGCCCCAGGTCAGCGCGCCCGCATGCCCCATGCTGACCCCACCCGGCGCCGTACGGCCGGCGATGAGCGCCACCACCGGCTTGTCCAGCCCGCTGGTGGCGATCGCCTGCGCGAACTCCTCCTCTTCGTTGCCGCCGATTTCGCCGACCAGCAGTATCGCTTCGGTGCGGCCGTGCCGGGCGAGCCAGGGCGCGAGGTCGGCGAAGCGCGTGCCTTTCACCGGGTCGCCACCGACGCCGATCCAGGCCGACTGCCCGAGACCCGCCTGCACGAGGCGAAAGCCCGCCTCGTACGACAGCGTACCGCTCTTCGATGCCATCGCGACCGGTCCGGGTGCCAGCGACACGTCGGGGAGGAATCCCAGCTTGGCCTCGCCTGGTATCGCCATGCCGGGCGTCGATGCGCCGATCCATGTGGCCCCCGCGGCATCGACGCGGTTGCGGATCTCGACCGCGTCGTGCACCGGCACGCCTTCGGTCGGCGTGACCAGCAGCCGGATGCCGGCAGCCAGTGCCTCGCCTACCGCTGGCAGCACCTGTGCGGCACCCACCAGCAGCACGCTGGCCACCGCACCAGTGGCCGCCACCGCCGAGGCGCAATCGGCGAACACCGGAATGCCGTCGACCGGCCCGGTATCGGCACGCGCGCTGACCCCGGCCACGATCGACGTGCCGGCATCGCGCATCATGCACGCATGGCGCTGGCCGGCGCGCCCGGTGATGCCCTGTACCAGCACCGGGGTGTAGCGGTCGACCGACAGCGCGAACGGCGGGCGCGGGGTCACGGCTGCACCTCGGCCGCCCGTGCGCCGCCCGCCGCGAGTTCGCAGCGCACCGTCTCGATCGCGCGTGACAGGTCGCGCTCCACGCGCACGCCCCGGGCGCCCAGCACCGCGACGGCCTCGTCGAACCCCGGTCCGGCCAGGCGCGCGACCACCGGCACGGCGAACCCGGGCACAGCGTCCATCGCCCGCACCAGCAGCCGCGCGAACTCGCCGAGATGGGTGATACCGGCAAAGATGTTTACCAGCAACACGCGCACCCGCGCGCCTTCGCGCATCCATCCGAGCACGTCGACCAGCCGCTGTGGATCGCCGCGCAGGCCCCCGGTGCGTACATCGAGGAAGTTGTAGGGCCGCATACCCTGCGCGCGCAGTTCATCGATCAGCATCATGCTCAGCCCGGCGCCGGTCGTCAGGAGCGCAATCTCCCCCTGCGGATCGACCACCACGTAGTCGCAACCGTGGCGCCATTTGCGCGCCGCTTCCGGATAGCGGACGGCCGCGCGCTCGACCAATGCGGCCAGCACCGGCCGTCGGTACAGTGCGTTGTCGTCGGTGATCACCTTGGCATCCGCCGCGACCCATCCCGGGCCCTCGTCGTCCGGGAGCACGAACAGCGGGTTGATCTCGACCAGCTGCGCATCGAGGCCCACGAACGCCGCCGCCAGACGTTCGCCCGCAGCGGCGACCGCCGCTCGGTTCGCCGGCACGAGCCGCTGCGCGGCGCGCTTCACTGCACCGGCGATCGCGGCTGCATCGAGTGCAGCCCACTCACGCACCAGCGAGTCAGCCCCGGCCGATTCGATGTCCACCCCACCGTGGTCGCACAGCAGCACCTGGACCTGTGCACGGGTTGCATCGAGCGTGATGGACAGATAGACCTCGGCCGCACCGGCGATGACCTGTTCGACCCGGCAGCCGGCAACCTCGAGCCCGGCGAGCGGCGCTGCCGCCAGCGCCTGCGCTACCTCGACCGCAGCGGCAGCATCCGCAGCACGCCGGATGCCCCCGGCCTTGCCGCGCCCGCCACCGGCCACCTGCGCCTTGACGATCAGCGCCCCGGTGGGCATGGCACCATCGACGACCCCATCTGGGCCGACCCAGCATCCTGCGGGCACCACGACGCCGAACGCCTCGAGCAGCGCCTTCGCGTCGTGTTCGAACAGGAACATCGATGGCTCCGCGCCGGCTAGTAGCCGCCGCCGGAGGGCGCCGCCACCGGCTTCATCGGCGACCAGCCGGTCAGCCGCGCGGCCTCGGCCTTCACGTAGCTGGACATGGCGACGCGATCCGGTGCCAGCATCACCATGCCGAAGCCCTGGTCGATGTAGCGCTGGGAGAACTTCGAACTGTTGGTGTGGATGCCGGCGACCACGCCGTGGTGCTTGCAAGAGGCCAGGATCGCATCGACCGTCGCGATGTGCCTGGGCTCGTCGTTGTCCATCACCGGCGGCAGGCCGAGCGCGAGCGCGAGATCGGTCGGCCCGATGTAGGCGGCGTCGACCCCGGGCGTCGAAATGATCTCGTCCATCTTCTCGATGCCTTCCGGCGTCTCGATCATCACCACGCAGGCAACTTCCTCGTCCGCATGCTTCTGGTAATCGGCACCCGCGTAGTACAGCACCCGGTTCGGCCCGTTGCTGCGCATGCCGCGCGGCGGATAACGGCAGGCAGCCACTGCCCGCTCGGCTTCCGCCCGGTTGCTCACCATCGGCACGATCACGCCATAGGCTCCCGCGTCGAGTACCTTCATGATCATCGACGGCTCGTTCCACGGCACGCGCACCAGGGGCGTCACCTCGGTGGTGGAGATCGCCGTGAGCATCGGCACCACGTCGGAGTAGTCGATGCATCCGTGCTGCATGTCGATGCACAGCCAGTCGAGGCCGGTATGCGCCATCACTTCAGCCGCGAAGCAGTGGGGAATGGACAGCCATCCGCCGACTGCCGGTTTGCCTTCGCGCCACAGCTGCTTGATACGGTTCCTGCGCATCGTCACTCCCCCCTGTCATCGATCGACGTCGCGGTGTCCGCGCGTTCGGTGCCAAGTATACGTCCGCACCGCCGGCATCCGCGCCCGTCCCCAGGCGCGTGCCGACGATGGATGGCAAACGCACGGTCATCGCCGCGATGGACTAAAATCGTCGCTCAGTTGCCGGACACTCCGGCACAACCGATCCAGGGAGATCACGATGGCCCAGGCACAACGCATCCGCTTCTTCACCAAGCCCGGCTGAACGAGCTGCCTCCGGACGAAAGAGTTTCTTTCGCGACTCGATATCGAATTCGACATCATCGATATCTTCAACGACCCCGCAGGGCTCGCCGAACTGACTGCGCTCGGCGCCAAGACCACCCCCGTGGTGGCGCGTGGCGACCAGTGGGTACTCGGCCAGGTGATCCCCGAAGTGGCGAAGTTCCTCGGCCTGCAATTCGACGGCGGGCCGGCACTCACGCCTGCGCAACTGGTCGAGCGGGCCGAGGTGGTGCTGGCCGGGGCGCAGCGGTTCGTGCCACAGCTGCCGGCCGACAAGTTCGATGAACTGCTGCCGATGTCCGGCCGCAAGCGCACCTACCGCGAACTGGCGCACCACCTGGTGCGCATCCAGGAAGCGATGCTCGAGGCGGTCCAGGGCGTGGAGTTCACGATCGAACAGCCGGTGAAACCGCCGGATGATTCGATCACGCGCCCGCAGCAGGTGGCCGACTATGCCGCCGAGGTGCGCCAGCGTCTCCACGGCTGGTGGGCACAGCACGAGAAGACAGACCCGGCAGCGAAGCAGGTCGTGCAGACCTACTTCGGCGCGCAACCGTTGTCCGTCCTGCTCGAGCGCTGTGCCTGGCATTCGGCCCAGCACACCCGCCAGCTGCAGTTCCTGCTGTCGAGGATGGGCATCGAGCCCGACCAGCCACTGACGGCGGAAGACCTGAAGGGACTGCCGCTTCCCGAAAAGGTCTGGGAAGACTAGACCATGCCGTGAACGATCCAGCCGCTGCAACATCCCATCCGCCTTCGGTCGACCGTCTGTTGAGGTCATCCGAAGGCCAGCGGTTGGTCGAACGGCATGGCCGCTCGCTCGCGCTCGACGGCGTACGTGCCGGAATCGATCGCCTGCGCGCCGCGGGGTCCCCTTTCGACCCGGTCGTCTTCTTCGACGAATGCGACCGGCTGCTCGAGCAGGACAACCGGCCCGGGCTGGTGCCGGTGCTGAACCTGACCGGTACGGTGCTGCACACCAACCTGGGGCGCGCCTGGGCGGCACCGGAGGCGATCGAGGCGGTGCTGGCCGTGATGGGCCAGCCGGCCAGCCTGGAGTTCGACCTGACGACCGGCCGCCGTGGCGAACGCGACAGCCACGTCGAAAAGCTGTTGTGCCGGATCACCGGCGCGGAGGCCGCGACCCTGGTCAACAACAACGCCGCCGCGGTGCTGCTGACGCTGACCGCCCTGGCGGCACGACGCGAGGTGATCGTGTCGCGCGGCGAACTGATCGAGATCGGCGGTGCGTTCCGCATGCCCGACATCATGAGCCGCGCCGGCTGCAAGCTGCGGGAAGTGGGAACGACCAATCGTACCCATGGCAGCGACTACGAAGAGGCGATCAGCCGCTCGACCGCTGCCCTGATGCGCGTGCACCCGAGCAATTACCAGGTCGAGGGCTTCACCTCGACAGTCGATACCAGGACCCTCGCCGGCATCGCCCATGCGCACGAACTGCCGATGCTGGAAGACCTCGGCAGCGGCTCGCTGATCGACCTCGCGCCCTACGGCCTGCCCCATGAGCCGACGCCCCAGGAGGCCTTGGCCGACGGCGCCGACGTGGTCACCTTCAGCGGCGACAAGCTGCTCGGCGGGCCGCAGGCCGGGCTGATCGTCGGCCGAAAGGCGCTGATCGACCGCATCCGCAAGTGCCCGCTGAAGCGGGCGCTGCGCCTGGACAAGATGACCATCGCCGCGCTGGAGGCGACGCTTCGGCTGTACCTGGACCCCGACCGGTTGCGCCAGCGGCTGCCAGCACTGCGGCTGCTCACCCGCCCGCGCGACGAGATCCGCGCCTGTGCGCTGCGCCTGCAGCCTGCTTTCGTCGCGGTCCTCGGCGAACGAGCCACGGTCGAGGTGGTCGACTGCTCGAGCCAGATCGGCAGTGGCTCGCTGCCGGTCGACCGCCTGCCCTCGGCCGCGCTCGCGATCCGCTTCGCCGGCCGAGGTGGCAACCTTGACCGCCTGGCGGCACGCCTGCGTGCACTGCCCCGCCCGGTGGTGGGGCGCATCCACGACAACGCGCTGCTGCTCGACCTGCGCTGCCTCGAAGCGGACGGCGAGGCGGTGCTGCTCGCGCAACTGCCGCAACTGGCCGGCTGACCGAACGATGATCGTCGCCACCGCCGGCCATATCGACCACGGCAAGACGCTGCTGGTGAAGCGGCTCACCGGGATCGATACCGATCGCCTGCCCGAGGAAAAGCGGCGCGGCATCTCGATCGACATCGGCTTCGCGCACCTGCGCCTGCCCGACGGCAGCACGATCGGCTTCATCGATGTACCCGGCCATGAGCGCTTCGTGCGCAACATGCTCGCCGGCGTGTCGGGCATCGACTTCGTGCTGCTCGTGGTCGCCGCCGACGACGGCGTGATGCCGCAGACACGCGAGCACCTGGCGATCCTCGACCTGCTCGGCGTGCGCCAGGGCCTGCTCGTGATCACCAAGGTAGACCGCGTGTCGCCCGAGCGGGTAGAGGCCGTGACCGCCGAGCTGCGCGCGCTGGTGGCCGATACCGTGCTGTGCGACGCCCCGGTGCTGGCGGTGTCGGCGATGACAGGCGACGGCGTCGACCTCCTGCGCGAGACGCTCGTGGCAAGGCTGGCGGCGCAGCGCCTGGGGGCCGTCGACGGTCGGCACTTCCGCCTGGCGATCGACCGCTGCTTCACGGTGGCCGGCAGTGGCACCGTGGTCACCGGCACCATATTCGCCGGCCGCGTGAAGGTTGGCGACACCCTTGCACTGTCGCCGTCCGGGGTCGCCGTGCGGGTGCGCGGCCTGCAGGTACAGGGGCGCACGGTTGAGCAGGCGGCCGCAGGCGCGCGCTGCGCGGTCAACCTCACCGGCGCCGACCTGCAGAAAGACGCCATCACGCGTGGCGAGTGGCTGGTCGATCCCGCGATACATGCGCCGACGAGCCGCATCGACGTGCACCTGCGCGCGCTCGCGACCGAACAGAATCCGCTGCGCCACTGGACGCCGGTGCACCTGCACCTGGGAACCACCGATGTCACCGGCCGCCTCTCGACCCGGCGCGACCTGTCCATCGCACCGGGCACGGCAGAGGTCGCACAGATCGTCCTCGACCAGCCGGTCGGCGCGATCGCCGGAGACCGGTTCATCGTGAGCGACTTCTCGGCCCAGCGCACCATTGGCGGCGGGCACGTGATCGATCCCTTTCCGCCGCCACGCCGGCGGCGGATCGCCGAGCGCCAGCTCGAGCTGGCGGCCCTCGACGGCGGCGCACCGCCCGACGTGCTGCAGGCACTGCTGCCGCAGGCCTGCGCCGGCATCGATGTGGCACTGTTCGAGCGCCGATTCAACCTCACCGCCGATGCCGCGCAACGGCTGTATCAGTCGGCCGGCCTGCAGGTGCTCGGGCGCGAACTGCGGCGTGCATTCGAACCTGCACGGCTCGTGGCGATGCGCGAGGCGCTGCTGGCCGAGGTGCGCAGCTTCCATGCGAAGTCTCCACAGGCGACTGGCATCGAGCTGGCCGTGCTGCAGAAGAACGCGGGCCTCGCGTTGCCCGACGAGATCTTGCAGGCAGTGCTGCGCGATGCGGTCCAGGCACGCACGCTGGAACTCACCGGCGGCCTCGCCCGCCTGCCCGGCTTCGACGCGGCGGCAAACAGTGCCGACGAAGCGATGTGGAAGCGGGTCCGGCCGCTGCTGTCGAAGGCGCCCAATGCACCGCCCCAGGTACGCGAGATCGCTGCGACGCTGAAACTGGACGAGAAAGCCCTGCAGGCGATGCTCCAGCGCCGCATCAAGCGCGGTGAACTCGTGCGCATCGATCCGCAGCGTGTCTACCTGCGGGCAGCCATCGTCGCGCTCGCCCGGCTGGTCGAGGCGACCGCAAAGGCCGCCCCGGGCGGGCAGTTCAACGCGGCCCAGTACCGCGACCAGGCCGGCATCGGGCGCAGCCTCGCCATCCAGATCCTCGAACACTTCGACAGCGCAGGGCTCACCTTGCGTGTCGGCGACGCACGCAAGCTCCGGCGCAAGGTATCCGATGTGTACCGCGAGGCCGCAGAGCCCGGCGCGTGAGATAATCCGCACGTTGCAAGGGAAGGGAAACGTCCCCGGTGGGACGGCCGGACTTCAAACCCGGTGAGGGCTGTGATCCAGTCCTCCGTGCGTTCGACTCGCACTCTCTTCCGCCAGCGCGCCGCTACCCGGGAGGCCTCGCCCGGCATCGCCACGCCGATGCGGCTTGACAGCGCGGGCCATCGTTCCTAATGTTCAGGAACCATGACTGCCTTCCGTAGTCGCTCCCGAGGTGAACCGCTGATTCTGGAAGTCGATCCAGGCGGTACGCCACGTCGCTGGCTGCTGGTCGAAGAGGCGATCACCTACCATGCCAGGCAACAGGTGGCATGGTCGATCGGCAGCATCGTGCGCACCTTCCATGGCGGGCTGTCTCGCATCACCGGTGAGCGCTCCGAACTGTCGACGGCCAGCATCATCGCCATCAAGGGTTCCGGCGTGTTCGCGAAGGAGTTCCAGCGCGAGCCGCCACTCATCAACGCTGCACTGTTCGTGCGCGACCGGCAGGTCTGTGCCTACTGCGGCGATCGGCCGCGCGATCGCGAATTGTCACGCGACCACATCGTGCCCCTGTCGCGCGGCGGTGAAGACCGCTGGATGAACGTGGTGACCGCCTGCCGCGGCTGCAACAGCAAGAAGGACAACCGCACGCCCGAGGCCGCGCGCATGCCGCTGCTATACCTGCCGTACGTGCCCAATCGCCACGAGCACATGATCCTGCAGAACCGTCGCATCCTCGTCGACCAGATGCAATACCTGATGGCGCGGGTACCGAAGCACAGCCGCCTGCACGCCTGAGAAGCGCTGGCGCCCTCCCCTCAGGTGCCGTAGCGGACGTTGCTCCTCGCCTCGCGGATCGCGCACAGCGCGCTGTAGCAGGCGAGCCACGCGGTCTTGGGGTTCTCCGGGTCGGCCACGTTCGCCAGGCGGATCGAAATGTCGCTCGCCTTGCCGCGGATCTCGATGAAGTGGGTGTTGCGGGTCAGTGCCGGATCGGCCACCACCTTGAGCCGGGTACGGTCGAAGCCGATGCCGGCCAGCGCCAGCCCGGCGGCGATGTTCACGTTTGCCGGGAAGTAGCCGGCGCCTTCGCGCACCGGCCCGTCGTACAGTACGGTCGCCTCGCGCAGGCCTGCCAGGTCGATGCCCAGCTGGTCGACATAGGCAATGCCTTTCCATGCGATCGGCGGCTTGGTCACCGCGATCGACGCCTCGTCGATGCCGGCAAGCGCCATGGTCTTCACCCCGTCGAGCCCGCAGATGCCGCCGGACGGTACGTACAGCAGGCCACCGGCGGCGCGTGCGGTCGACTCCAGCCGTCCGCGCAGCGTATCGTCGGCCAGCGCGCCGCAGGAGAGCACTACCAGCGCGACACCGCGTGCCAGGACCGCCTCCGCGTAGAGACGCACGGCCTCATGGCCGGCCGCCTCGACCACCACGTCCGGCGCAGTCGCCAGCAAACCGTCGATGTCGGCGACGAACGCACAGCCATTCGCCTCCGCCAGCGCGCGGCCACGCGAGTGCATGCTGCGTCCCATCAGCGCCACGACCTCGACATCCCCCAGCGTCCCGCGCTGGGTATGTTCCAGCGCGATGCGCGCGATGCTGCCTGCCCCGATGATCGCCACCCGCATGTGCTGCTCCCCGAAACCGGCTCCGTGCAGGATCCCTGCAGGGGTTCGCCGAAGGGCTCCAAGTGTGCCATGCTCGTCGACACAGGATGCAAGACGCGAGGCGCACGCCCCCCGCACGGCGCCGCGCGGGGGATTTCCACCGACAACTGCATGGAGAAGTGCATGGGAGCAGGCAGCGACGTCACCGCTCGTGTCGACACGAAGATGGGCCGGCATCACCGCACCCGCGCTGTGCCGCTGGCCGTGGCCGCCGGGTGGATCGCCGGGCTCGCCTCGCTGGCCACGTTCGGCGCCGCAGGTCCGGCCACCGCCGCGCAGCCATCGGCCGCCAACACCTATCCGGATCGCCCGATCCGGCTGGTCGTACCCTTCCCGCCGGGCGGCATCAATGACCTGGTCGCGCGCATCATCGGCCAGAGCCTCGGCGAACAGATGAGGCAGACGGTCATCATCGACAACCGGGCAGGCGCGGGCGGCACGCTCGGCCTGGGCATCGCGGCGCGCGCGAATCCGGACGGCTACACGCTGGCCTTCGGGGCGACCAGCACCGTGGCGGTCAGCCCGGCGCTGTACCGCAACCTGCCCTACGACCCGGTCAAGGCGTTCGCACCGATCGCGCCGCTGGCCGAGGTACCCAGCGTCGTGCTGGTGACGCCCTCGGTCGCGGCGGCCTCGATGCGCGAGCTGGTCTCGCTGGCCCGCGCGAAGCCGGGCTCGCTCAATTACGCATCGGCCGGCGCCGGTACTTCCCAGCACATGGGTGCCGAGCTGCTGAAGGCACTGGCGAAGATCGACATGGTCCATGTGCCTTACAAGGGCGGTGCAGCCGCGATGGCCGACCTGATCGGCGGCCAGGTGCAACTGCTGATCGAACCGCTGCCCACCGCGATCCCGCATATCCGTTCCGGCAAGGTGCGCGCACTGGCCGTCACCTCGCGTGCACGGCTGCCGATCCTGCCCGAGGTGCCTACCGTGGCCGAAGCGGCGGCGCTGCCAGGCTACGAACTGATGATCTGGTTCGGCATGCTGGCGCCGGCCGATACGCCGCGGGCGATCGTGCAACGGCTCAACCTCGAGGTGCTCAAGGCCGTTGCCTCGCCGGAAGTGCGCGAGCGATTCGCCCAGCAGGGCGCAACCCCTTCGGCAGCGCAGACCCCGGAACAGTTCGGCGCCTTCATCCGGCAAGAGATCACCAAGTGGGCGGAAGTCGCGCGCGTATCCGGAGCCAAAGCCGACTAGGCGGGCCTCAGCGCTCGCGCTGGGTATCGGCGATCGCCAGCCAGCGAGGGTGGGCCGTCCACGCCTCGACCGGCACCGGCAACCGACGCGACCAGTTGGGATGTTCGTCGGTCGTCCCGGGCAGGTTGGTCGCATCGACCAGGTCGAACACGTCCTCCGGGTTGACCATCGTCCACATCGCGTTGGTGCGGGCCAGGAAGGCATGCACGGCATCGACCAGGCAGGACGGCAGCGCCGGATAGCGACCGGCGTCGGTCGATCCCCCCTCGGGCAGCAGTCCCGCCTCGGCGAGCGCACCGAGCAGTGCGCAGCGGGCCTGACCGCGGTCGGCTGCAAAACGCTCGTGCTGGCCTTCGTCGAGCAGGCCGAGGTGCCGCCGCTGGGCGAGGTCGTCGCCGGCCCACCAGCCCTGCAAAGGCGACAGGTCGTGGCTGCCGATGGAAGCCAGCGCCAGCCGCGGATAGTCGTGCGGCCGCCGGAAGTGGTCCGGCGCATCACGCTCGAACACCAGCAGCCGGTACGAGAGCACGTCGGCACCCTGCAGCCCCTCGCGCACCGCCGGTGGCACGGTGCCGAGGTCCTCGCCGATCACCATGCACCCGTGGCGCACGCTCTCGATGCGCAATGCCGCCAGCATCGCCTCGAACGGATAGTCGACATAGGCGCCGGCAGCCGGCCCGGGCCCGGGCGGTATCCAGAACAGCCGCATCAGGCTCATCACATGGTCGAGGCGCAACGCGTCGAAGCGGGCCATGCTGGCGGCGACCACCGACCCGAACACTGCGCACCCGTCCGCGAGCAGGCGGTCGGGCCGCAGCGGCGGCAGGCCCCAGTCCTGCCCCTGCAGGTTGAAGTCGTCCGGCGGGCAGCCCGCGCTGATGGACAACGCATGCGCCCCCTGCGTGGCCCAGACCTCCGAGCCGCCCCGGTCGGCACCGAGCGCCAGATCCCCGTACAGCAGGATGCCGGCGCGCGCCGCGCCGGCCCGGACCTGTTGCCACTGGCGCGTTGCCTGCCACTCGAGGAACATGTGGAATCCGGTGTCGTGTGCATGCTCGCGCTGCCACTGCGCCACGGCCTCGCCCGACGGATCGCGCAATGGCAGCGGCCAGCAGGGCCAGCCCCAGACCGCAGGGTCGGCCCGATGCAACGCCGACTGGATCGACTGGTAGGTCGCATGCAGGCGCAGCGCGTGGCTCGACGCGGCGAACGCCTCGAATTCGCGCTGCCACCGGCCAGGCACTCGATCGACCGCGCCCGGGTCGGCATACTGGCACTCGTCGCGTGCGAAGGCTTCGTAGATCGCGCGCATCGTCTCGATCTTCAACCGGGCCACACCGGGATAGTCGACCCGCTCGGCGTCACGCAGCCGTGCGCGCTCGGCTTCGGGTGCGAACTGCCGGCACAGTGAGGGCACCACCGACGGGTCGGTGAACACGTCGATGCGCTCGGGGTCGATATAGAGCGGGTGCAGGAACAGGCGGCTCACAGCCGAATACGGACTCGACTGTTCCGGGCGGTCGAGCGCAAGTGCATGCAGCGGATTCAGACCGATCACGCCAGCGCCCAGCACCGCGGCCGAATCCGTCAGCGCGAGCAGGTCGGTGAAGTCGCCGATGCCCCAGTTGCGCAGGGACCGCACGCCGTAGAGCTGCACCGCGATGCCCCACTGCCGGCCACCCTCGCGCAACGGCTGCGGCAGGTGGCAACGCGCTGGTGCGCACAGCAGCACGGCGGACACGGTCGCCGCAGGCTGGCCTGGCGCACCGTCGGGAAGCATGGGTACGCCATCGATCCACAGGGACAGCTGGTGCCGTCCGGCCGGCAACGCAGGCAGCGCCAGCAGCGGGTCCGCCCCGCACGGCACGCAGGAGCCGCGCAGGCGCTCCTGCGACTCCGTCACCACCACCCAGTCGACACGGACGGCGGCCGCAGGCCACCGGTCGTCCGAAAGCGCACGCAACCCGGCCAGCGACAACCGGACCGTACCTGCTGCACCTGCTTCCAGCACCAGCGTTGCCGGAACCAGGCGCCGTTCGCCAGACAGCCTGCGCGCCTCGACCGCCTGCGCGAGCGCGGCCACGTCGGGTGCGCCGCGATGACCGAGGGCCTCGAGCGCGGCGATCAACGTCGCCTCGGGCGCGTCGCGCCAGCGGCCCCAGATGTCGTGGTAGCCGGTCGAGATGCCGGCCGCGCCTGCGGCGTCGCTCAGTTGCACTCGGGACCCCGGGGGCAGCGAAGGGTGGAACGGTCGGGCATGGACGGCGGGAGAGGTGTCGGGCAGGCAGGATCGTCACGCAGGTTGCGGGCCCTGCCTCGATGGCCGAAGCCCCGCCATTGTAGTCCCCCGCCCGGGCCCGTCGAAATCTTCGGCCGGCGTCCGACTCGGGCGGGGCGCGATTTCGACCGATCGACGCGACGCTGTTCTACACTCGGGCACAGTGGCTTCCCTCCTGAACTTCTCACGCTACGGTTGAGTCCATGTCACCTTCCATACCCGCGCAGGCGTTGTCCGAGCTCAACCCGCTGCCCCGGCTGCTGATGGGGCCCGGCCCGATCAACGCCGACCCGCGCGTGCTGCGCGCAATGTCGGCACAACTGCTCGGGCAGTTCGACCCTCAGTTCCGTCAGTACATGCGCGATACGCAGGCACTCTATCGCGGCGTGTTCGAGACCTCGAACGCGCAGACGTTGTGCATCGATGGCACGGCGCGCTCGGCGATCGAGACCGTGATGCTGTCGCTGGTCGAGCCCGGCGACCGCGTGCTCGTGGCCAGTTTCGGGCGGTTCGGCCAGTTGAAGGCCGAGATCGCTCGCCGGGTCGGTGCGCAAGTGCGGGTGATCGAGGCGGAATGGGGCACGGTGTTCGACCTTGCACTGATCGAAGCCGAGATCCGCGCGTTCTCGCCGAAGCTGCTTGCCTGCTGCCAGGGCGACACGTCGACGACGATGCTGCAGCCGCTGTCCGAACTGGGCGCCCTGTGCCGGCGCCATGGCGTGATGCTGCAGGTGGATGCCACTGCATCGCTGTGCGGTACCCCGCTGCCGGTTGACGAATGGCAGATCGACTGCGTGACCGGTGCGCTGCAGAAGTGCCTGGCTGGTCCCTCCGGCATCGCGCCGATCACGCTGTCCGACGCGCTGTGCGAAGTGATCATGCGGCGCCGCCATGTCGAGGAGGGCCTGCGACCGGCCGACTACCAGCCAGGGGCGGGACGTATCATCGCGTCGAACTACTTCGACCTCGCGATGATCATCGACTACTGGAGCGAGCGCGCGCTCAACCACCACACCGAAGCCACCTCCATGCTCTATGCGGCACGGGAATGCGCGCGCATCTTCCTGCAGGAGGGTCATGCGGCAGTGTACGCACGGCACGCCCTCGCCAGCCGTGCGATCGTCGCGGCCCTGGAGGCGATGAACCTGAAGATCTTCGGCGACAAGGCCAACAAGATGCCCAACGTCACCGGCGTGTGGATCCCCGAAGGCGTCGCCGGTGATCGTGTGCGCACCGCGATGCTCGACGAGTTCAACATCGAGATCGGCACCTCCTTCGGACCCCTGCATGGTCGCATCTGGCGCATCGGGGCGATGGGCTACAACGCGCGGCGCGATGCGGTGCTCACCACGCTGGCGGCGCTGGAATCGGTGCTCGCCGGGGAGCACCACCGGTTCACCCGTGGTGCTGGCGTCGACGCCGCGCGCGCGGTGTACCACGCCGGCTGAACCCGGCGGCGTTCAGAGCCCGCGGTCGCGATACGGAAACTCGGCGGGGTGCGGCAGCGCCCGGTCGAACCACGAGCGCAAGGCAATGTCGCAGATCGCATAGCCCCAGTTGACGAGCCGCTCCTGCAGGTCGTCGGACATCGCGGCGAATCGCGCAGGCAGTGCCGCCAGTTCGGCCGCGCGTGCCGGCGGGCACACCAGGCAGGTGTCCGCAGGGTAGTCGGCCGTGGTCGCGCGCAGCGACCAGTAGGCACCGGCATGGCGCCCGCCCTCGAAGGCGGACAGCAATGCATCCTTGGGCCCCGATCGCAATGCATGCTGCAGCATCTCGATGGCGCGTGCGGCCTGCTCGACCTTGCCCTCGATGGATGGCTCATCGACCAGTGCGCCGCCGCCATCGCTGACCCACAACGTCCTGCAGTCATGCGCGTCGGCCAGCGCGAGCGGGTCGCAGAGCATGCCATCGGCCAGTTGCATGGCGCGCGAGTCGCCGTCCACGGCGCTGCCGCTCACCCGCAGCGCCGGAAAATCCGGCGGCATCGCGATCGACGCACAGACTGCGTCGGTCACCGGATAGCTCGGATCACCGATCGAGATCGCGTCCGGGCGGCTGCGTACTTCGTTGCTGAAGACGATGCGGCTGCCTGAATTCAGCTGGCATGCCCCGATCGACAGCTTCGGCAGCGGCGGCAGGTCTCCGAACTGGACGCCGTGGT
>CAIQON010000367.1 GCA_903873475.1 uncultured bacterium | reverse complement strand
GCCGATGATTCCGATGGCGTGATCGGCGATGCCGTGCGCTCGGCCTGCCAGCACTGGCTGCGCGCCGCCGCGCGCTGCGAGACTCCGGCAGGCGTTTGGCCCGACCGCTTGCTCGCGCTCTACCTGGCCGATGAGTACGGCGCTCGCGGTGAGTTGCTGAGCAACGCGGGCCTGCTGCTCGACGAGGCGGCGCAGAGGGAGTTGGTAGCCAAGCTCGATGCGCATTTGTCGGCCGCCCTGGAAGCCTGTCCCACGCCCGAGAACCTGCCGCCCGAGATCTTCAGAATCTCGGGCGCGCTGTCATTGCTATCCGAATCCCTGCGCGACCCCGACGTGAAGGTGCGCGCAGCCCTTCGCTACAGCCCCGACCCGAATCCGGTGCAGCGCCAGGCCTTCGCCCGAGCCTACATCGAAGCCGATCGGCCGGCCGATGCCCTTCTATGGCTACAGGACGGCTGGGGGCATCTCGAAGGCAGCCGACTCGGGCTGCTGGCCGAAGCGCTGGAGAACCTCGGCCGGTTCGAGGAAAGTGTTCCGATCCGTCGGGGGATGTTCGAGCGAACGATGTCGGACTACTACCTCGACCTCTGGCTGCAACACCTGCCGGAGGCGGCCCGACCTGCAGCGCGAGACCATGCCCGCGACCTCGCCCTCGGCCACCCCGACCCGGCAGCCGCCGCCACCGTACTGCTGAAGCTCGACGCCCCCGCCGCTGCGGAAGCCCGGCTGCTGGCCGAGCCCGGGCGGATCGACGGCACCCAATACGGCAGCCTCGTCCCGCTGGCCAAGGCGCTGCGCAACCACGACTGCCCGCGCGGCGAGACCGTCATCTACCGTGCGCTGCTCGAAGGAATCCTGGACCGGGCCTATGCCCGCGCCTACGGGCACGCTGCGCGCTACTGGTCGCGGCTGAAGGAGATCGCGACCGGCACGACCGGCCTCGTGCCCATGTCTTCGCACGATGAGTTCGAAGCCGAGATCCGCGCCCGCCATGGGCGCAAGACGGCGTTCTGGGCCCATGTAAATGGGACGCGTCGAGACAGGCACGACGCCGATGACGATGAGTAAGGCGACCGGCGGTCCAGAGAGCCTTCAAGACGACCAGCGCTTATCCACGGCCGCGCGATCGGCGCCTCTCACGCAAGACTCGCGCGGCGGTGGATAAGCCGCCTGCATCTGCCATCACCTGAGGTGTCAGCACTGCTGACGACCAACGCACCCGAGGTCAGCCTGACCGCCACGACTGCGGTTGCAGCCCCTACTCTCCTGGCGCAGCATCCGGCCCATCAACCGCTGGCTGAGTCAGCCCGCTTGATGCCCGTCATCGCATCGCCCTGCCCGCTTCGGCGGGCGCCCCAGCCGGCCTGATCTCCTGCAAACCGGCGGCCGCAAGGCCCGGAGATACGTGTCCGAAGTCGGCCCTGCCGACATGTCCTGCCCCAGCCTGGCCGACCCGCCCGGCGTGCGTTAACTGCCCCAACACGGCGGCAACTCGCGCACCACGGCCGACATCGAGCCCTGCTGCGACCTTGGCGGCGCCCTGCCGCAACCTGCTGCGCCAACCGACAGCGTCGTCACTACGCGGCGCGAGCCGGTAGTGACGACGCGCACGCTGCCCCAGCAAGCCCGGGCGATGCCGGGCTGTCGCAAGTGACGAACCCCAGTGACGGGCTCCGGCGCGTCCACCCCGGCCCGCGAAAGCGGTCACCGGGGCGACGTTTACGGTCGCTGACGACAGCCATGAAGCCTGCGGCAGCAGGCACCGTCGACCTGCGCACCGCCCTGCGGTGCGTCCCATGAGCCCAGGGCATGGGCTCGAACCGACGAAGCGACTTGCAGCAGCAAGCGCCGTCGGGGCCAACGCCGCGTGCCGCGGCGGCCAGCAGCAAGCCCTCGGCACAAGACGGGAGTGGTGTCCCGTGTCCCTCGTGGTTCCCGTTGCGCTCAGGCGCTCGGGACGGACAGAAACACTTACCAGACCGACTTCACACCAGCGACAACGATCCCGACCGTGCCCCCAAGGGCAACCGACCGAACCGACGACGGAGAACACCAGCAGCAACCGGATGCGCGACCTGAACTACCAGCTCAAGCAGCTCTGCCACCGCAACCGCGACGGTAGCTTCGCCACGCAGCGCGACCGCGAGCGTGTGCTCGACCTCGTGGCCAACCAGCTCCAGGAGGCAGGCTTTCGGCATCTGGGCGCCACCAGCCTGAAG
>CAIQON010000366.1 GCA_903873475.1 uncultured bacterium | reverse complement strand
GACACGGTTTCCTGCGTAAACCGTGTCTGACCCGGGTTTTGGGTCGGTCAGTGGTCGCGGGCGAGGTCGACGAGCTGGATTCCGGTCAGCGGCATCGGGCGTTCGAGGAAGCTGAAGTAGGCGCGCTGGCCGCCACCGAGGCGGCGCAACACGACCGGCGCCACGCGTCGCGTCTTGCCCTGCTCGGCGAGCGCGCTGGCCAGTTCTTCGAGCGAGCGCACCGGGCGGCCGGCAACCGCTTCGATCAGGTCACCCGGGCCGATCTCCGCCGATTGGCCGGGCGACCCGGGCTCGACATGGTGCACGACCAGCAGCGGCGCGCCGACGTCCGGGCCGTCGCGGTAGCGCGACTCCGAGATGAGAACGCCGCCCACCAGGATGCCGCGCCGCTCCATCACCCGCGCCGCCGGCGGCAGTCGGCCTGCCAGTTCGATCTCCTTGCCGCCGCGCACGACGTTCAGCCGGAAGCCGTCGAGGCGGCCGCGCAGCGCATGCACCAGCTGGGTGTCGTTGTCGATGCGCTCCATCACGCCGACCACGCCGCGCACCACGTCGCCCGGCTCCAGGGCCAGGCCGGACGGTGCGAAGTTGCGCGCGATGCGCAGCATCCGCCGCTCGTCCACGTCGCGGAAGGTGACCCAGGTCAACTCGGGCGGGCTGGGGTCGATGCCCTGCTGCAGCAGGCGCAGGATGCGGCAGGCATACACCGAGGAGATCGCGAAGTTGGTGTTCTGCGCACCCCGGATCGTCATCGTGTTGATGGCGACGATACGGCCGTTCTCCATGCTGATCAGCGGACCGCCGGAGTTGCCCTGGTTGATCGGGGCATCGGTCTGCAGCACCTCGAACTCGAAGCGCGAGGTGATGCCCGAGATGATGCCGCGCGTGCCCGTGTAGCGCAGCCCCCACGGATGGCCGAACGCGCCGACCGGATGGCCGACCTGGGGCATGCGGTCGCACTCGAGCGCCGGCACCGGGATACCCTTCGTGCGTGCCGGATCCACCTGCACGATTGCGAGGTCGAGGAACGGATCGACATACACCCGGCGCGCGTCCATGAACTCGTTGTCGGTGAACCCGGCCTGCACCAGCGCCTGCGACCCGGACACCACGTGCGAGTTGGTCATGATCCAGCCGCGCTCGGCATCGACCAGGAACCCAGCCCCGCGCATCGCGCCCTTGCGGTCGCCCTCGAACGGCAGCGTGACCACGGTGCGCAACTGCGCGGTGTACTGGAGCGCGCGCTTGAAGTAGGTCTCGGAACTCTCGGGCTGTGCGACCGCGGGCGGCGCCCCGAGCAGCAGCACGACCGACAGCGCCGCCACCGGGGCCAGGACGGCAAGCCGCACCGGCTTGCCGATCGCACGCGCCGCCTTCAGGATGCGGCCGATGTGGCTGTTTCGTTCAGGCAAGGTCAGGCTCCGGCAGGCTTGCTGCGGTGGACATGCGAAGGACGTGGACTCGAAGTATGCGCGAGCGCGGCACCCGATGGGCATACACGGCCTCGTTCGCCATCCTGACGGGCGCCCCCGTGCAGCGACAAGACCGTGCCGGCGCTCAGTGGTTGCTCGCGGGCACCTGTGCCGACCCGCCGTCGCCGGCCTCGAGGTGGGCATGCGTGAGCAGCAGCCGCTCGTGCGGCCGCGCCGGATGCCGGTCGGGTTGCACCTCGGGCACCAGCACGACATGGTCGACCCGGCATTCGGCGAGCAGCCCGGTGATGGCCGTGGAAATCGCGCCGATGTCATCGGCAGGACCGAGGGGCCAGCGCCACGCCTCGCACATCGCGTCGTCGAACGGCGAGGAGAAGGTCACCCGCACCTCGCCCTGCGGCGTACTCGCGACGGTCGCGGCATCGTCGATGCGATGGGCGGCGACGATCACCGTCGGCTCGCCGACGCCAGCCCGTGAGCGGCGCAGGGCCCCGCCGACGAACAGCTGGAAGGCGATCTCGGCCGCTGCGGCGCGCCCGGCCGCGGCCGCCTGCGCGAGCGGCAGCGGCGGCCGCGCGAGCGGCAGCACGGTGACATTCGGTTGTGCCAGCTGGGCGGCCACCGCGTGGGTGAGCGGTACCGCCCACTTGCCGACC
Source organism: uncultured bacterium (assembly GCA_903873475.1). Lineage (GTDB taxonomy): Bacteria > Pseudomonadota > Gammaproteobacteria > Burkholderiales > CAIKXV01 > CAIKXV01. Next base: position 11,804 of record CAIQON010000366.1, on the reverse strand, counting down.
GCGTCGCGCGGGCCGATCCACCGCTTCGCCTCGCTGCTCACCCAGGCAACCCCGACCAGGAATCTCAGGTGCACCGATTCGTCCGCCGAGGGCAGCACGATCGGTGACGGCTCGAAACCCGGTGCGAGCCGGGCCAGCGTGTCGACATCGGCACACGCCAGCTCAGCCGGCGCGACGGCCTCGATGCACTCGACCGCGCACAGCGCGTTACCGAGCGAGTAGCGCTGCACGTCGCCCAGCGCCGAATGCTCGGACAGCAGGGCGCTGACCGCATCGATGTCGGGCAGCGCGCCACCGAGGGTCGCGCCCTCGCGGCCGCCGGCCACCACCACCAGCGGCAGCGCGAACAGGCGCGCGCCGATCTCGCCGGTGGCCAGCGGCGCCTCGGCCGCCTCGGCCGCGCGCTGAGACAGGCAGGCGTATTCTTCAGCCGAAATGGCAGCCGCCAGCGCGCCGGCCACCAGCGCATCGTCTCCGGCCGAGTAGCAGGCGCGGATCGCCGACAGCAGCACGTCGTTGTGCACTGACCGGGCGATCGGGTCGCCGGTGGCCAGCGAAGACCGGGCAAGTTCCAGCAGGCGGTCAGGTGCGCCGCGGGGCAGGTAGCGCCGCGGATCGGGCAACGTGTTCATTCGTGTCGGGCGCCGCGTTGAGGGGACGCGATTATAGGGTCGGCGTCCCGCTGCCGGCGCCGTGCGATCAAATGCCCGGGCTGCCGGCGAAGCCCCTCATGTCGGCGGCCTCGTCCACCGCAAGCGCCGCCGCGTGGATGCGCCCGGCCATCGCCTCGCCCCAGATCGGCGCACCGATCGCCATGAACTTCGCATGGAACTCGGCGCGGTCCACCGGGTTCGATGGCTCACCACGCATCACCTCGCAATGGCCGGCGAGCCTGCTGCCGTCGTTCATCACCAGCACCACGTCGCAGGGCTGCCGCGTCGGCCAGGCCGCGGTGTAGCCGGCGTCTTCGGTGAGGTCGACACGGCGGGCGAGGTCGAGGATCACCGGGTTGGCGGCGGCCGCCTCGTCGAAGCACTCGAGCCCGTGGCTGCCATGGAACAGCACGCTGGCCAGCGCGAACGGCGTCGAGAAGCGCGTCGCGAACGCATTGCGGATGTCGGTGCGGTCGAGGAAGGCCGCGAACTGGAACGCGCGCACTTCGATGCGTGCGACATCGGTAGGCAGCACCGGCCGCGGCGACCGGGCCAGCGCATCGCGCAGCGCGTCGATCGCGGCATGCACCGGACGCCCGCACGGATACAGCTTGATGTACCCGTCGCCCAGCAGCCAGCGCCGTCCCAGCCCGGCGACCACGGCATCGGGCCGGAAATTGTCGAACAGGATCTGGTTGCAGGTCGGCGCGAGGCCATCATGGGGCGCGGTGAACCCGGCCTCTATCAGGCGCACGGCCATCTGGCCCATCTGTGCGCTGTGCGCGGCGTACCAGTTGCGCAGCGTGGCACCGTCCTTCATCGTCATCCGGTTGCCGGCCAGCGGCGAAGACCCGGCAAGGCTGATCAGTTCGCGCATCCGCTCGCGCGGCAGCCCGCACAGTTTCGCCACCGCCACCGCCGCGCCGACCACCCCGTAGGTGCCGTGCGGATGCACGATCATGCGCTGGTCGCAGGCGCTGCCGATGCGCCCGGCGACTTCATAGCCGATCGCGCAGGCTTCGAGGAAGGCCCTGCCCGAGGCGCCGCGCTGCTGCGCCACCGCCAGGGCGGCCGGCAGCACCTGGATGCCGGGGTGGCCGTTCGCCTCGAGGTTGCCTTCGTCGATCTCCAGCCAGCAGCCGGCCGTGGCATTGAGCGCCGCCGCATCGATCGGACCGCAGCGCTGGCCGGTACCGACGATCATCGCGTGGCCGCCACCGCTCTCGGCCACCTGCCGCGCGGCCAGCGCCTTCATCTCGGGCTGCTGCATGCCGGCGGCGAATGCGACCAGCGTGTCGGCGAAGATCGCACGCAGGTGCGCGCGGGCAGCGGCTGGAACGTCGTCGAGCCGGGTGCCGTCGACGAAGTCGACCAGCGCATCGAGGTAATCGCTCATCGGGGTCATCCCTGTACTCGCTCAGCGCGCCGCGCGCGGATCGAACGTCGACACACGCGCCAGCTGCTCGTAGGCCTCGCGCTCGGCCTCGGTCAGTTCAGCCGGAACCTTGACCAGCACCAGCGCATACAGGTTGCCCGGTTCGCCGCTGGGGTTCGGCAGGCCGCGGCCGGTGAGCCGCAACCGCTGTCCGCTGCATGTACCGGGCTTCACCTTCAGCCGCACTGCACCCGCCGGCGTGGGCACCTCGACCGCCGTGCCCAGCGCCGCCTCGCTCGGGGTGAGCGCCAACTCAACCTGCAGGTCTCGGCCATCGATGGTGTAGACCGGATGCGCGGCGATGCGCACCGTGAGCATGATGTCGCCGGCCACGCCACGGGTCGGCACGCGCATGCGGGTGCCCGGCGCCGCGCCCTTCGGGATGCGCACGGTCACCGGATACTGCGTCCCGTCGCCGGCGGAAATCTGGAAGGTGCGCTCGGTGCCCTCGAGCGCCTCTTCCAGCGTGATGTTCACCTCGGCCTCGATCGGCGCACGCGGCGGCGCGCTGCGCGCCCGCCCGCGGCCGGGGCCGCCGCCAGGGGCCCTGCCGCCACCGCCACCGAACAGGCCGCCGAAGAGGTCACCGAGGTCGAGTCCGTCCGTGTCCCCGCCGCGGAAGCCGCCGCCGCGCCCGTACTGCTGCTCCCAGCCGGGCGGCGGGCGGAAGTCCTGGCCGGGCTGGTAGGTGCCCAGCCGGTCGTACGCGGCGCGCTTTTCCTTGTCCTTCAGCACTTCGTAGGCCTCGCCGACCGCCTTGAACTGCTCCTCGGCGTTCTTCTCCTTCGACACGTCGGGGTGGTACTTGCGCGCGAGCCTGCGATAGGCCTTGCGGATATCGTCGTCGCTGGCGCTGCGTTCCACGCCCAGGGTCTTGTAGTAGTCCTTGAATTGCATGTGCGACGCGCCGTCCTCTTCAAAGAGCCGTTATGGGGTTTCCAGCGGCTTTACTCAAGCGCATCAGGGGAACAGCAACAGCACGCCGGTGTAGCCGTACAGCCGGTCATGCGAAACCTCGCCATTGCCGAAGAACCCGGCGAGCGGGAATTCGCCGAGGTGCCGGGCGATCAGCCCGAGTTCGAGCGATCCGGGCCCGAACAGGCTCTCGCCACGCCCCAGGCAGGAGAAGTAGAGCCCGCCGCGCGGAACGCCGCCGATCGCCTCTCGCGCCTCGACCAGCACGCGCTCGAGGTCTTCGGTCGCGCTCTTCGCGTCGCGCCGGCAGAACATGAGTTCACTGCCCGGCTCGAGCCAGTCGCCGACCGCCACCCACTGCTGCTGCGGATCGATGCCCACGAGGTTGCGCACCATGTAGTCGCCGGTATCGCTGCCGCGCACGGTGATCGCGGCGAACACCTCGGCCGCCGCCTGCCGATAGTCGCCCGCCAGCCGCTGCCCGACATCGGCGTCGAACACCTCGAGGGCCGGCTTGCCGTCGAGCGCCATCGCCACGTTGCGGTGGTACTCGGTCACCCGGTGGCGCGGACCGATCGGCACGCATCCCTGGCTCAGCCGGGTCAGTACCGATACGTTCTCGCCGAACAGCACGCCGGACAACCCGCCGACAGACAGGCCATCGGCGACCTGCCAGACCGCGCTGCGCGAACTGGTGAGCCCGCCGATCACGAAGCCACTGGAGACCCGTTGCGAGACGCCGCGGATCAGGTCCAGCAGCTGGCGGCTGGACGGATCGCCGTGCAGGACCGCAAGGTTCGCATCCTGCGCGCCGCATGCATACAGGCCCTCGGGCAGCGCCGATGGCTCGAGCATGGCCGGCAGCAGCCGGAAACCGTCTTCGGGAAAGGCGCCAGCCAGGGTGACGATGCCCGGCTGGTCGAGGTACTCGATGCCGGTCGAACACACGCCGATGCCGACGGTTCCGACCCAGTGCGCGACGCCGCTGCGCGCGCGCAGCAGGTCGACGATCGCCTGCAGGTCTTCCGCATGCGTATCGGTCACGTACACGAAGCCCAGGTTCGCCCCGATGCCCGACTCGGCAATGGTGCGAGCGCAGGCTGCAGCGCCGTCCTGCCAGCGCGGCGCCGGGCTGTGCGCATGCACGAAGGCCGGCCCGGGAGCGGCGGCAGGCAGCGGCGGCAGGTTCATCGTGCGGCCGCGCTCACTGGACCCGGCTCACCCAGCCCGGCAAGCCTTCGATGCGCGCGAGCCATGCCTTCGTGTTCGGATAGGCATCCATGTCGATGCCCGCTTCGTGCGCGACGCCCACGTAGGCCTGGCAGGCGACATCCGCGACCGTGGGGCGACCGAGCGCGAGCCAGGGCGACACGGCCAGTTGCTGCTCGAGCGCGTCGAGCGCGACGCGGCCGCGCGCCTGCGCTTCCGCGAGGTTGCCTTCGCGGCCCATGCGCAGCATGCCGCGCGCCGCCTGGATGCCGAACTGGATCTCGTTCGAGGCAACCGCCAGCCATTGCGAGACCTCCGCCATGCCGAGCGGATCGCTCGGCAGCCACGACTCTCCACCGTACTTGCGCGCGACATAGGCCATGCAGGCGGTGGAATCCCAGAACACCCGGCCCTCGGCCACGATCACCGGCACCTGGCCGCGCGGGTTGAGCTTCAGGAACGCCGGCGACTTGTGTTCCTTGCCTTCGAAATCGATGAACACCTGCTCGCAGGGCGCACCGACCATCGCGGCGAGCAGACGCACCTTGTAGCCGTTGCCGGAACTTCTTGTGGTGTAGAGCTTGATCATCGGCCATCCTCCTCGGGTTTCGCGGGTTGCTTCACGCTGGACGCGATGATAGTGCGGCGCAGGTCCGGGTGGGCAATCGATGGGCGGGTTCGCGCCGCACGCACCATCGCTAGACTTCGAGCATGCGTTCCCTCCTGCTCCGCGCCGCGCGCTGCGCGCGACTCATGCCGGCCCTGCTGCCTGCACTGGCCTGGCTGGTGGCCGCGCCCGCCCACGCGCAGGGCAGCGCACCGGCCGATACGGCCTGGGCGGCACTGCGCGCCGGCGGCGCGGTCGTGGTACTGCGCCATGCGCAGACCGTGCCCGGCATCGGTGATCCGCCCGGGTTCCAGCTGCAGGACTGCGCGACGCAGCGCAACCTGTCCGATGACGGCCGGCGGCAGGCCCGCCGGCTCGGCGAGGCCTTCCGTGCCGCTGACGTGGCGATCGGCGACGTACTGTCGAGCCGCTGGTGCCGCTGCCTCGACACGGCTACCGAAGCCTTCGGCCGTGTCACGCCCTGGCCAGCGGCCGATTCGTTCTTCGATCGCCGGGGCACCGACGGCCAGGAAGACCCGTCGGCGCGGCAGACGGCCGACCTGCGCCGGCGCATCGCGGCCCACCGGGGCCCGGACACGCTGGTCATCGTGACCCATCAGGTCAATATCACCGCGCTCACGGGCCTCGTACCGGCGATGGGCGAACTCGTGGTGCTGAAGCCCGCCGGCGGACGCACTGCGACCGGCTTCACCATCGCCGGCCGCCTGACCGTGCCCTGACCGTGCACTGACCGTGCACTGACCGCAGAAAAGGCGGCGGCCGCAGGCGATCACTGCCGCCCGCCGCCACCGTGGTTGTAGCCGCAGCCCCAGCCGATCAGGGCGTGATGATGCGCGACGGCTCTTTCGCCGCTCCGGCCAGGGCCAGCATCAACCCGTTCAACCGGCGCACGAACGAACCCGGGTCTTCCAGCTGCCCGCCTTCGGCCAGCATCGCCTGTTCGAACAGCAGGTTCGCCCAGTCGGCGAAGCGCGCTTCGTCAGTCTCGGCGCCCAGCCGCTCGACCAGTGCATGGTGCGGGTTCACTTCGAGGATCGGCTTGCTGCCCGGCCCGACGCTCTGGCCAGCCGCCTTGAGCAGGCGCTCCAGGTTCATCCCCATGTCGCCCTCCTCGACCACCAGGCAGGCTGGCGAATCGGTCAGGCGCAGCGTGACGCGCACGTCCTTCGCGCGCTCGCCCAGCGCGGCCTTGACGCGCTCGACCAGCGGCTTGAATTCTTCCGCAGTCTTCGTCTGCTCGGCCTTCTCGGCCTCGTCCTCCAGGGCACCCAGGTCGAGCTGACCCTTGGCCACGGACACCAGCGCCTTGCCCTCGTACTCGGGCAGGTTCGACACCATCCACTCGTCGACCCGGTCGGTCAGCAGCAGTACCTCGATGCCCTTCTTGCGGAACACCTCGAGGTGCGGGCTGTTGCTGGCGGCCGCATGGGTGTCGGCGGTGATGTGGTAGATCTTCTCCTGGCCCGGCTTCATCCGGCCGATGTAGTCGTCGAGCGACACATCCTGCGTCTGGCTTCCCGAGTGCGTGCTCGAGAACCGGCACAGCTTCGCGACCCGGTCGCGGTTGGCGAAGTCTTCGCCGACGCCTTCCTTCAGCACCTTGCCGAACTCGGTCCAGAAGGTCGTGTACTTCTCCTTCGCGTTCTCGGCCAGGTCGTCGAGCATCGACAGCACGCGCTTGGTGCAGCCGGCGCGGATCGCGTCGATGTCGCGGCTCTGCTGCAGGATCTCGCGCGAGACGTTCAGCGGCAGGTCGCTCGAGTCGACCACCCCGCGCACGAAGCGCAGGTAGGCCGGCAGCAGCTGTTCTGCGTCGTCCATGATGAACACGCGCCGCACGTAGAGCTTGAGCCCGCGCTTGTGCTGCCGGTCGTACAGGTCGAACGGCGCGCGCGACGGCAGGTACAGCAGCTGTGTGTACTCCTGCTTGCCCTCGACGCGCGCATGCGCCCAGGCGAGCGGATCCTGGAAGTCGTGCGCGACATGCTTGTAGAACTCGTTGTACTGCTCGTCGGTGACCTGCGACTTCGGCCGCGACCACAGCGCCGAGGCCTGGTTCACCGTCTCGCGCTCGGACTCGGTCACGTAGGCCGAAGTCTCCGCATCCCAGCGCTCCTTGTGCATGCGCACCGGCAGGGTGATGTGGTCGGAGTACTTGCGGATCACGTTGCGCAGGCGCATCGCGTTGAGGAAATCGTCCTCGCCCTCGCGCAGGTGCAGCGTGACCTCGGTGCCGCGTACCGGCCGGTCGATCGCCTCCAGCGTGTATTCGCCGTCCCCGGTCGATTCCCAGCGTACGCCCTGCGCCGCTGGCACGCCGGCGCGGCGCGTACCCACCGTCACCCGGTCGGCGATGATGAAGGCCGAATAGAAGCCGACGCCGAACTGACCGATCAGGTTCGCGTCCTTCGCCTGGTCGCCCGAGAGCCGGGACAGGAACTCGCGCGTGCCGGATTTCGCGATCGTGCCCAGGTTGTCGATGACCTCCTGGCGGGTCATGCCGACGCCGTTGTCGGCGATGGTGATGGTGCGCGCGGCCGGGTCGAAGCCGACGTCGATGCCGAGGTCGGAATCGCCCTCGAACAGCGAGCCGTCGGCGAGCGCCTCGAAGCGCAGCTTGTCGCAGGCGTCGGACGCATTCGAGATCAGCTCGCGCAGGAAGATTTCCTTGTTGCTGTAGAGCGAATGCACCATCAGGTGCAGCAGCTGCTTCACCTCGGCCTGGAAACCCAGGGTCTCGCGAGCGCCTGCGGCCGGCGCGGTATCGGGGGAGTTGGACGTGTCTGTCATGGCATCCTGCGTTGTCGAAGGGCGGGAAAGGCGGGTTATGGGGACGGCCTGCCGGATTTCAACCCGACGATGCGGCGGCGGGCGTGGCCGCGCCCGGGTCACCGACCGATACCGGCAGCACCACCGTGAACCGGACGCCGGTGCCGCCGGTGGCGGTCGCCAGCTCGACGCGTCCGGCATGGGCACGCGCGATCTCGCGCACGATGGCGAGGCCCAGCCCGGCACCTTCGGTGCCGGTACCCAGCACGCGGTGGAAGCGCTCGAACACGCGTTCGCGCTCCGCCTCCGGGATGCCGGGCCCGTTGTCCTCGACCGACAGCAGGACGGCCGGCTGCCCGCGATCGACCGCGCGGGCGATGCCGACCGTGACCGTGCCGCCCGGCTGCGTGTAGCGCAGCGCGTTGTCGATCAGGTTGCCGAGCATCTCGGTGAGCATCAGCGCATCGCCGGACACCGCGACCGGCCCGTCGGCGCGCGGGCAGCCTGCCTCGAAGCCCAGGTCGATCGAGCGTGCGATCGCCTGTGGCACCCAGTGCTCGGTTGCCGCGCGCGCGATGTCGATGATGTCGACCGGGTGCCGTGCCATCGGTTCGGTGCGCCCCGGCTCGGCGCGCGCGAGCGACAGCAACTGGTTGACCAGCCTGCCGTTGCGGTCGGCCGCGGCATGGATCTGCGCCAGCCGCTCGAGGGTCTCGGCCGGGTCGCTCGCGCGCTGCGCCAGTTCGACCTGCGTCTTCAGTGCCGCGGTCGGCGTGCGCAACTGGTGCGCGGCATCGGCGATGAAACGCTGCTGCGCCGCGAGCGTGGTGGACATGCGCCCGAGCAGGGCGTTCAGCGACCGCACCAGCCGGCGTACCTCGGGCGGCGCGCGGTCTTCCTTGACCGGCGTGAGGTCGCGGACGGAACGGTTCTCGATCTCGCGGCGCAGTGCCTCCAGCGGCGCCACGCCGCGGCCGATGCCCACGTAGACGATGCCGGTCATCAGCAGCATGAGCGCGAGCTGCGGCAGCAGCGTCGCGATCAGCACGTCGCGCGCCATCTCGCGCCGCTCGACCAGGGTCTCGCCGACCTGCACCAGCGCGTGGCCATCGACCTGCCCGGCGGACAGGGACTCCAGAGGCACGCTCATCGCCGCGATGCGTACCGGCTGGCCGCGATACTCGGCCTGGTAGAAGCGCGGCGGCGGCAACTCGATGTCGGGGCCGGACCCGGCGTCGGTATCCTCGACCGGGTCGGGCGGCGCCACGGCACGGCGCACCTGCGGCCCGCGGTCCGGCGGCTCGGGCATGCCGCTGTAGCCCATCACGAACTCGCCCTTGGGTCCGGACACCGCGTAGTACACCCGGTCGCGCAGGTCCGAGACCAGCACCTTCTGCGCGATCTGCGGCAGGTCGACCACCACGCGCCCGCTGCGGTCGATACGCAACTGACCGGCCAGGGCGATCGCCGAGTCGTGCAGCGCCCGATCGTAGGCAATGGTCGCGAAGCGGTAGGCAAGCGTGTAGGTGAGCCAGGCACTGGCCGACCAGAGCACGATGATCGGCGGCAGCAGCCAGAGCAGCAGCTGCCTGCGCAGCGGGGCATCAGCCAGCATCGGACGCCGCCGCCGGTTCCTCGAGCAGGTAACCGAGCCCGCGGATGGTGCGGATGCCCACCACCGTCGGGTCGAGCTTCTTGCGCAGCCGGTGGATGTACACCTCGATCGCGTTCGGGCCGGCTTCCTCGCCAAAGCTGTACAGCCGCTCGGACAGCTGCGACTTGCCCACCACGCGGCCGGCCCTGAGCATCAGGATCTCGAGCACGGTGAATTCGCGCGCCGACAGCTCCACCGCCACGCCGGACACCGACGCGCGCTTGCCGACGGTGTCGAGGCTCAGGCGGCCGACGACGATCTCGGCGCTGGCCGAGCCCTGGGCACGGCGGATCAGCGCGCGCACGCGGGCCTCGAGCTCAGGCAGGTCGAACGGCTTGCTCATGTAGTCGTCGGCACCGAGGTCGAGGCCGTCGACGCGGTCGGTCAGCCGGTCGCGGGCGGTGAGGATCAGCACCGGGGTGCGCCCGCCGCGCTTGCGCATCCGGGCCAGCACCTGCAGCCCGTCCATTCGCGGCAGTCCGAGATCGAGGATCACGCAGTCGTACTGCTCGGACAGCAGCAGCGTATCCGCGGCCTGGCCGTCATCGAGACAGTCGACCGCATAGCCGGCCTGCTTCAACGAGCGCGACAGGCCGTCGGCAAGCAACGGTTCATCTTCGACGATCAGGATACGCATGGAGGCAGGAGAAGGCGCGCAGGCATGGCGCGGCAATGCATTCGGGTCAGTGAGCAAGGCGGCAATCACCCGGCGCCGACGCAATCGCGCGGCGGCGCCCGGGGCGCTGGCGCACGGACAGGATAGCGCGCCCGGCCTGCGCGCGGGCGCCTCGCGAGGTCTACGGCCGGGCGGGCTCCAGCGGGCGGCGCGATATACTCTGCCGCCCATGCCCGTCCCGAGCTCGTGAGCGCCAGACCCTCCGCCGTCGCGGTCATCGCGATCGCCTCGGCAACGCAGGCACTGATCGCGATCTGCAGTGCGGCCCTGCCCGCGCTCGCACCCGCGATCGCCCGTGGCCTGGGCGTGGACGCCTCGCTGATCGGCTACCAGGCCAGCATCGTGTATGGCTGCGCCCTGTGCGCGACCTTCATCACCGGCACGCTGATCCGGCGGCTCGGCGCCGCGCGCACGATCCAGTGCACGCTGGGCACGAGCGCCATCGGGCTGCTGCTGGCCAGCGCCGGCAGCCTGCCGATGATCATCGCCGGGTCGATCTGCATCGGCACCGCGCTCGGCATCACCACGCCGGCCACCGCGCATGCGCTCGCCCGGTTCACACCCATCGAGCGGCAGAACGTCGTGTTCTCGCTGAAGCAGGCGGGGGTACCGCTGGGCGGCATGCTCGCAGCGATCATCGGCCCGCTGGTCGCCGTGGTGTTCGGCTGGCAGAGCGCACTGGTGCTGTTCGCCGGCTGCTGCCTGGCGCTGGTCGCCGCGCTGCAGCCCCACCGCGCACGCTGGGACGACGACCGCGATCCGCACGCGCGCTGGCTGCAGCATCCCTTCGGCGGCATCCCGGCCGTCTGGTCGGATGTACCGATCCGCTATCTCGTGCTGGCTGGCGCCTCGTTCAACGTGACGCACGTTGCACTGACCGCCTTCACCGTGAACCTGATGGTGAAGGACATCGGCTACTCGCTGGTGGTGGCGGGCATGATCGCCGGGGCCGCCCAGCTCGGCGGCACCCTCGGCCGGGTGTCGCTCGGCTTCCTCGCCGACCGGGTGCCGGACAGCCTGACCATCCTCACCGTCGCGGGCGGGCTGATGACGCTGATGTGCCTCGTCACCGGCCTGCTCGACGAACGCTGGCCGCGCTTCGCGGTGGTCGGCGTGTTCCTGCTGTTCGGTTTCATCGGCATCGGCTGGAACGGCGTGTTCCATGGCCAGCTCGCGCGGCTGTCGCCACCGGGGCGGGTAGGGCTCACCTCGAGCGGTGCGGGGTTCTTCCTGTTCGTGACCGCGTTCGCCGGCCCGTCGCTGTTCACGACGCTGTACGGCTGGGCCGGTGCGTACACGACGACGTTCGCGCTGCTCGCCTGCACGCCCATGGCGGGCATGCTGCTCGCGCTGCGTGCACAATCGCACATCCGCCGCGCGCGCCGCACCAGCCAGGACATCCATTGAACAAGGCATTCACCCGCGAACCGGACGGCAGCAACGACGGCGACGGCGACGACGAACTCGAAGCGCCCTCGCCACTGCCCGCAGGCAGCCGCAACTACATCACACCGGCCGGCTACACGCGGCTGAAGACCGAACTGAAGCACCTGCTCGACCGCGAGCGTCCCGACGTGGTGAAGGCGGTCTCCTGGGCTGCGTCCAACGGCGATCGCTCCGAGAATGCCGACTACATCTACGGCAAGCGCCGGCTGCGCGAGATCGACCGCCGCATCCGCTTCCTCACCCGGCGCCTGGACCTCGCCGAGATCGTCGACCCTGCCGCGCGCGAGTGGACCGACCAGGTGTTCTTCGGCGCGACCGTGCGCATCGCGCGCACGGACGGCACCGAGCAGGTGCTGTCGATCGTCGGCATCGACGAGATCGACACCGAGCGCGGGCGAATCTCGTGGGTGTCGCCGATG
>CAIQON010000365.1 GCA_903873475.1 uncultured bacterium | reverse complement strand
TCATCCGCAAAGGCAAGTTCGAATAGCGCTTGCGGCCTTGCGCCGACCGCCGCCTGCGGCGCGGGGCCTGGTCGGCGCAAGGCGGGCCAACCGTCAGGCCGCGGGCAATGGCGGGAACGCCGGGGGCGACACCCGCCGCTTCGATGCAGCCTCGTAGGACGAGGCGACCTTGAGCAGCACGTCCTCGCGGCCCGGTTCGCAGCGGAACACCAGCGAGAACGGCATGCCAGGCGCCGCGACCTGCCGTGCGTGGTCCGAGCCGACCGTCTCGTAGCGCTTGCGGTCGGCGCTCAGCCGGAACTCCGGGTCGTAGACCGTGGTGACATAGCCTGCCGGCACCAGCATCTCCGTCAGCCCCGCGTTCGGCCCGTTCAGCGACTCCGGGCGCAGGTTCTGCCAGACGCCCGGCTGCCCCGCGCCGCCGATCTTCGCCGGCGGATAGGGCGAGTGCAGCCGCACCAGTGCGTCGAGCCGGTTCTCGTACATCACCATCATGTCGACCCGGCGCAGCAGTTCGCGCAGCATGATCCGTTCGTTGATGCCCTGGCGCTGGCCGAGCGGGTTACGCATGTCGACCACCTCTTCCCAGTTCGCGAACCAGGCACGCTGGTCGTCGCCCCAGAATTTCGTGCGCGCGTTGAGCGTCGGGAAATCCACCACCGACTCGCTGAAGCCGCGCGTCTTCCAGTCGGCGGCACGCCGGGTCAGGTACTGGGTCAGGTGGAAGCGGAAGGCCATCGCCATGTCCTGCTGCTGCACCGTCGGCACGTCGAGGTTCGACGGTGCAGGGATCAGCCCTTCAGCCAGCTTCACGAAGTAGTCGATCGGCTGCATGGAACCCGAGCCGAAGAACTTCCCGGGCTGGAACTCGGTGCGCACGATGGCCTCGGCGAATTCCCGGAACAGCGGCAGCCCGTCGGCACCCAGGCGGAACAGCAGGTCGGGCATCAGCACCGGAACCATGCGCGCGAGCGCGCGACGGAAGTCCACCGTCATCTGCTCGCAGTCGGCATCCCGCGTCCACAGCGGATCGCTCGACTCGACCAGCGTCGCGCCCAGGTGGCCGCCGAGCACCGACTTGATCTCGGCGCAAGCGGCCTCGACGATCGGCTGCTCGCTCTTCGAGCCGCGCGGATACACCATCGACTCGCGGATCACGCCCAGCCGCATGCCGGCCAGCGCGCCGGAGGCGACCGCGCACTGCGCATGCTTCGCATAGCCACCGGCCACGATCGACGAGCGCGGCACGGTCGACCATTCGTCGCGCGGGTCGTAGTAGCCGCGCTCGGGATCCTTCAATGCGTCGAGCACCTTTGCGCAGTCGCCGAGCGACCGGCACAGGATGCCGGTACGGTCGACGTAGATGTCCACGCCGATTGCGCCACCGTCGAAGCCGATCATCGACTTGTGCGGCAGGATCAGCGCCACCGAGTTGTGGTTGGACGGCCCGCGGCAGGAGGCCCGCGTTTCCTCGCCCAGGCTCGCCATCACCAGGTTGGCGCCGACGGACACGCCCGAACCGGAGCTAGAACCGAGCGAACCGGAGCGTGTCGTGTCGTACGGATTGGACGGGTTACCACCCCAGGTGCTGCGCTGGTAGCCAATGGTCGAGGGCAGTACCTTGAGCATCTTGTGCCGTCCACCGGGATCGGCCGCGCGGCCGTTGTACTCGGTGCACACCGCCTTGGCGAAGATGATCGCGCCCTTCGCACGCAACTGATCGACCAGCACATGGTCGCGCGCCGGCACGTCGATGTCATAGCGGGTGTCTCCACCGCCGGTGGAACGCATGTCCTTCGTATCGAACGGATCCTTGAAGGAGAAGACCACGCCATACATCGGCATCTTCTCGAGGTCAGGGTTGCTGCCGTACTGCGCGTCGAGTTCCGCCGCACGCTCGAGCGCATCGGGCTGGTGGCGGAACTCGTCGCACATCGGCGGCGCACCGGGCGGCAGCGGCCCGAGCGATGGATGGCGGTCGAAGTCGCCCTTGCAGGTGACCGAACGCTCGCCGCGGATGTTGATCGTCGACAGCGCGTTGACCTGCCCTGCATCCGGGATGCCGGCGACCATGCCGTACTGCTGCGCGACCTCGGGGTCGGAGGCGGTGGCGTCCATCCGGCCGAATTCGATCGGTGGCCCCTCGTACTTGTCGAGGTCGGGCAGCCAGTCGGCAGCCTTCACCGTCTTCGTCGGGAAGGCGAGCGGCGATCCGCCGCGCACCGTTCCGGGGGCAGGCGCGACATCGGCACCGTCTTCGGTGATCAGCATGCTGGACACGCCATTGAACGCGCGTACCCGCTTCAGGTAGTGCTCGACCACCTTCACGCAGGTGGTGCGGCCATCGCGGATGGCCTGCTGCATTTCGCCGATGGTGGCCTCTTCGAGGCGGAAGGGTTCACTGGCTGCGCTGGATGTGTTCACGGTGCGTCCGCTGTCTTGGCTGTGGAAGCGGAAGCTTACCGCCACCGTCGCCCGCGCGCAGCGCGGACGAGGATGGCCGCAGCACACGGCTTGCATGCACTGGTGCCCGCGTCGCGCGCGAAACGCGAACGGGTGTGCGTGGTTGACGCAAACCGGCCTGTCCAGCGAAATTTATAGTTGGGCTTCCTGGGCCGCAGATCGTCAACGGGACGGTGCACGTACCGTTATTCGACTCAACACAGGCCATCTGTGTCATCCCAAGGAAAGGAAGAAAAAATGAGCAAGATCGTGACGATGCTGATCGCTGGCCTTTTCGTGGCAGGCAACGCAGTTGCACAAGGCACCCCCGCCCCGTCGGCTTCCGCGAAGAGCCCGGTCGCCGCCACCCCGGCAGCGCCCGCGAAGAGCCCGGCCCCCGCCGCAACGCCGGCCACCCCGGCCAAGCCGTCGACCGGTGCGCCGGTTGCCGAGGCGAAGAAGGCCGACGCGAAGGCTGCCGTTACCGAGGCGAAGAAGGCCGTGCCCGAAACCGCCAAGAAGTAACTGCACGGTGGCGGCTGCATCGCGATCCGATGCAGCCGTCGCAGTGCAGCCCCCTGCGCCCGTGCGCAGACGGGCTCACTCGAGCGGACGTACCTGCCTCCAAGCCAGGGACGTCCGCTCTTTCTTCTTTCAGTCCGGCGACGGGCGAACGAACATCGCTGCCCCGGCCAACCCGAGCAGACCGACCAGCACGAACGAGGCTACGTAACTCCCGGTCGCCGCATGTGCCACGTAGAACGCCGTCGGCCACACCATCACCCCTGCATAGGTGCAGAACATGGTGCCACCGGTAGCCGCGGTGGCCATCCCGGGCGGCGCGCGATGCGCGACCTCGGCGAGGTACACGCCGTTCCATGCGATCGACGAGAGGCCGGCAGCCGCTGCCATTGCAATCACCGCAGCCAGCGGCCACGATGGCTGCACGCAGGCCAGGCCGAGCGAGGTCATGCCCATCAACAGGCTTACCAGCGCGAGCGTGCGCCGCGGCGCCAGCAGGGTGTCGGCCACCCAGCCCCCGCCGATACGACCGACCAGTCCGCCGATCATCGCGCAGGTCATGGCAAGCCCGGCCGCGGCCAGGCCGAGCCCGGTCTCGGTGAGAAACACCACCAGATAGGTGACGACGCACATCTGTATGCCGGCGAACACGAACGAACCGATCGCCAGTTCACGCAGCCTCGGCAGGCGCCACACCAGCGCGAGCGAACCGAGCGGCGAGGTGCTGGCCGACGGACCGCTGCCGCGCACGCCTTCATCGAAGTCGCGCTGCAGCGGCTGGCAGAGCACAGCGCCTGCGACCGCGGCAGCAGCGAGCGCACAAGCGGCCACCTGCCAGTCGAACGCCGCGACCAGCGCCGGGATCGCCAGCCCGCACGCACCGGCACCCACCGGCACGCCGGTCTGCTTGATCGAGAAGCCGAGCGACCGGAAGCGTGCCGGCAGGGTCGACACGAGGATGATCGCCGATGATGGCGTGACGGGCCCGTAGCCGAGCCCGAGCAGCATCGCACCGAGCAACACCAGCGGCAGCGAGGCGGTGGCCACCAGCGCGATGCCCGCGGCGCACAGCAGCAGGCAGACCTGGCTTGCGCGCAACGCGCCGAGCGCGGCTACCGGGCGGGCACTGGAGACGGCGGCGATGGCGGCAAACAGATAGACGAGCGAGGTGAATACGCCGACCGTCGACGGGTCCAGCCCCATCATGCGGGTGGCCGCAGGTGCGAGCACCGGCGGTGCGAAAATTACCAGTGCGACGCCGGCCTGCACCGCGAACGCGACACCCACCGCGGTGGCCACGCCGACCCTGGGTGCATCCGCGCTCACTGCAGATCCTCCCAGGCCTTCTGCAGGCGCTTGATCGACACCGGTGCCGGCGTGCGCAGTTCCTGGGCGAACAGTGATACCCGCAGTTCCTCGACCTGCCAGCGTAGCGCCTCCGCGCCCGGATCGGGTTCTCCCGCGGCCTGCCGCTCCTCGAGCCGGCGGTCGATGCGCCGTGCCAGCCCGGCGATCGCCTCGGCATGCTTGCGGTCGCGGTCCGGGTTGCCCGGATACTTCGCCAGGCGCAGCTCCATCGCCTTGAGGTAGCGAGGCAGGTGCGGCAGTTGCTCCCAGGGCGTGCCCTGCATGAAACCGGGATGCACCAGCCGCGCCAGCTGCACGCGCATGTCGGCGGCGATGCGCGCGAGCGCTGGCGGTGGCGCCGACACCAGCGGCGCGACCTTCGCGTAGGCCTGGCCCACCTGCCCGAGCAGACGGAGCGCGCCATCGGCCACTGCAGGCACCCGTGCGCGCGCGCGGGTTCGCTGCTGCTCATACTGGGCCTTGGACCGCGGCAGCGGGTCATCGCCGATGAAGGCGCGATCGGCGACCGCCGCGACCACGTCCTCCACCAGCGCATCGGGTGGCGCCACCAGGCGCAACGCGAGCAGCGCCTCCTTCTGGTCGCGCACCCGCTTCTCGAGCATGCGCATCGGCTCCTTCATCTCGAGGCGCATCAGCCGCACCACGCCGCGCCGGGTCGACGCAGTCGCGGACGGTTCGGTGTCGAACAGCCGCAGCGCGACGCCCTTGCCTTCGTCCTCGATGCCCGGATGCGCGGTCAGGCGTCGTCCGCCCTGGGTGACCGCGATCGACGCCGGCAGCTCGCCGAAATCCCAGGCCGTGATGCCGCTGCGTTCGAACTCGCTGCCGGCCTCGCTCACCGCGAGCTGCGCCGCCTCGCCCAGCTGCGCGCGCAGCGCCGGCAGGTCACGACCCAGCGCCAGCTCGCGCCCGGCGTCATCGACCACCCGGTAGTTCATGCGCAGGTGGGCGGGTAGATCGCCACTGCTGGTCGCCGACTGCTGGATCGCGCGCCAGGCCTCGACCGTGAATGCCTCGCCGGTCTCGCGCTTCACGAACGCGACCAGGGCCTGCTCGAAGGGCGGCCGTCCGCCGGCACCGCGCGCGCCGACCGATTCTCCGCCGCGGTCGACCCATTCGAGGAAGCGGGTCACATGCTCGGGCACCGGGATCAGCCGCTTGCGGATGGCCTTGGGCAGCGCCTTCAGGCAGGCCGCGACCTTGTCCCGGATCATGCCCGGCACCAGCCAGTCGAACTGCCCGGGGTCGATGCGGTTGAGCACCGGCAGTGGCACCGACAGCGTGACCCCGTCGAGCGGATGGCCCGGCTCGAACCGGTAGACGAGCTTCAGGACCAGCGCATCGACCTCGACCTGCGCCGGATAGAGTTCTTCGGTGACCGCCGAGGCCGCATGCCGCATCAGGTAGTCGCGGGTCAGGAACAGCCGCTTCGGGTCGTCCTTCTCGGCCGTGCGCCGCCAGGTCTCGAACGCTGCGCCATTGTGGATGCCCTCGCCGACACGCTCCGCATAGAACGCGGCAATCGCCTCGGGATCGACCAGCACGTCCTTGCGCCGTGCCTTGTGTTCCAACGCCTCGACCTCGCGGATCAGCCGCCGGTTGTGCTCGAGGAACGGTGCCTGAGCGCCCTTCGGCACCCAGCCGCCGTCGACCAGCCCTGCGCGGATGAAGATCTCGCGCGCCTTCACCGGGTCGATCGGACCGTAGTGCACCTTGCGCCGGGCCACCAGCGTCAGCCCGAACAGCGTCACCCGTTCGTACGCGATCACCATCGCGCGTTCGGCTTCGAAACGCGGATCGAAGTGTTCACGCTTGAGCAATGCCGCGCCGACCTGCTCGATCACCTCGGGCTCGACCTTCGCCACCAGCCGTGCATAGAGCCGGGTGGTCTCGGTCAGCTCCGCCGCCACCACCCACTTCGGCTTCGCCTTGCGCAACCCCGAGGACGGATGCACGTTGAAGCGGATGCCGCGCGCGCCGGCGTAGCCGTCGCCCTCCTCCAGCTTGAAGCCGATGTTGCCGATGAAGCCGGCGAGCAGCGCCCGGTGCACTGCATCGCCCTTCGCCGGCACGTCGTTGATGCGCCAGCCCAGTTCCGACACGGTCGCATGCAGCTGCCCGTGCACGTCACGCCATTCGCGCAGCCGTCGCGGCGACAGGAAGCGCGCCTGCATCGCCTCGACATGCTTGCGGTTGGACTTCTTGTGCTGCAGCGACTCCTCGTGGAACTTCCAGATCACCAGCAGCGTCGCGAAGTCGGACTTGTCGTCGACGAACTCGGCATGCGCACGGTCGGCGGCCTCGGACTGCTCGAACGGACGGTCGCGCGGGTCCTGCACGGCCAGCACCGAACACAGGACCAGGGCCTCGGCCAGGCAGCCGCCGTCGCGCGCCGCGACGAGGATGCGGCCCAGCCGCGGATCGGTCGGGAAGCGCGCCAGTTCGCGGCCGATGCGGGTAAGCCGGCGCGCCTCGTCGATCGCGCCCAGTTCGGTGAGCAGCTGGTAGCCATCGGCCACCGCACGCGGCGTCGGCGGGTCGATGAACGGGAAGTCCTCGACCTCGGGCAGCCCGAGCGCCTTCATGCGCAGGATCACCGCCGCGATCGAGGTGCGCAGGATCTCGGGGTCGGTGAACGCCGGGCGCGCGTCGAAGCCCTGCTCGTCGTACAGGCGGATGCAGACGCCCGGCCCGAGCCGTCCGCAGCGCCCCGCCCGCTGGTTCGCGGCCGCGCGCGACACGGGCTCGACCTGCAGCATCTCGACCTTGTTGCGGAAGCTGTAGCGCTTGACCCGCGCGACACCGGTGTCGACCACGTAGCGGATGCCCGGCACCGTCAGAGAGGTCTCTGCGACGTTGGTGGCCAGCACGATGCGGCGGCCGCCATCGGGCTTGAACACCCGCTCCTGTTCCTCGAACGAGAGCCGGGCGAACAGCGGCAG
This sequence comes from uncultured bacterium, assembly GCA_903873475.1. GTDB lineage: Bacteria > Pseudomonadota > Gammaproteobacteria > Burkholderiales > CAIKXV01 > CAIKXV01. The sequence continues at coordinate 4,324 of CAIQON010000365.1, read as the reverse complement.
GATCTCGTAGCCTTTCGGATGGTGCTTGCGCAGCGCCTCGGCCGTGTCGCGGATCTCGCGCTCGCCGGGCAGGAACACCAGGATGTCGCCCCCCATGGAACCAGCTGTGCGGTCGCGCGCGAGTTCGTCGACAGCATCGAGGATCGGCTGCGCCGGATCTTCATCGCGCGCATCGTCCTCGTCGGCTTCGACCGGCGGCCGGTAGCGCGTCTCGACCGGATACAGGCGGCCGGACACCTCGATCACCGGCGCGTCGTCGAAGAACGCCGAGAAGCGCTGCGCGTCGATCGTGGCCGAGGTGACGATCACCTTCAGGTCGGCGCGCCGGCGCACCAGCCCGCGCAGGAAGCCGAGCAGGAAGTCGATGTTCAGGCTGCGCTCGTGCGCCTCGTCGATGATCAGCGTGTCGTAGGCACGCAGGTCGCGGTCGTGCTCAAGCTCGGCGAGCAGGATACCGTCGGTCATCAGCTTCACATGGCTGTCGCGCGAGAGCTTGTCCGAGAAGCGCACCTTGTAGCCGACCACCGTGCCCAGTGGCGTGTTCAGCTCCTGCGCGATGCGCGCGGCCACGCTGCGCGCTGCGAGCCGGCGCGGCTGGGTGTGGCCGATCAAGCCCTCGATGCCCCGACCCAGCTCCAGGCACAGCTTGGGCAGCTGGGTCGTCTTGCCGGAACCTGTTTCGCCGCAGACGATGACCACCCGGTTCGCCTGGATGGCCGTAGCGATCTCGGCGCGCTTGCCGGAGACCGGCAGCTCTTCCGGATAGGTGATCGGCGGCAGCGCGGCGCGGCGGCGGGCGATGTCGGCGGGGGAGAAGCGGGTGGTCACGGTCGCTCGATTGTAGTGCCGCACCGAACGCCGGGGGCCTTGCGCACGGATGAATGAAAACGGCCGCGGATCGCTCCGCGGCCGTCCACTGCAGGTACTGCTGGTTCGACTGCCTGTCTTCGCGCCGGTGCCCCGGTGTATCCGGGACGCCTGCGCGCTCACGGCGTCGAGGCGAAGAAGTCTACGTCAGAGGCAACGTGCCTTCATCGTCTGGGAGGACGACGCTGCGCTCGATCAAGCGCGGCCGGTCGACTTCAACGCCACGCCGCAAGACGCTGGCGCGACATCCACTGCCCTGACCGAGGTCACGACAGGGTGGAACTGCAGCAATCGACTAGACATCGGATCACCTCCCTTCCAGAAGCCCGGCACATGCCGTGCACGAACGTTAGCAGAGCCTGCCGGTGCGATCAAACCGGAGCGCGCCGTCCGGCCACGCGCGGCAGGCCGCCTTGCACATCATTGCAGCTGGCCGGGCTGCGCGGTGAAGAGGTCGTGTGCGTTGCGGGTGAAGCGAGCGGCTGCGGCGTAGGCTTGAGCAGGTCACCCGCACGGTATCGGTAGCGGTGATCAGATCGAGATGTTCGTGACGGCTGGGGCAAGTGGCCGGAATATGCCGAAAGGTGACACTGCGAGAACGCAATGAGATCGAGGTGCGAGCGCGCCTTCACCGGAGGGTCAATCGTCCGTCTTCGCTGCCTGGATTGCCCTCGACGCTGCGGGTATCGATATCCCGCACGCAGCGTCTGACATCACAGTGATTCCACACAAGCCGCAGCGCTGAAGCACCCGGCTGGACGGGCTCGACCGTGGGGAGGATGATCTCGCCCGCCTGCGTCCCCTGCACCAAGGCCGCACAGGCGGCCCAGTAGCCGGTGAACCGGTACGCTGTTCGGCCATCAGCAGGCACCAAGGCCAGCGTTCGCCACCGCTGCGCCCGACCACTGTTGCCCAGACCAGTGTGCGCGAACTCCAGGCACTGTCCCCAGTTGCGGCCCGCGTGCCGCACGCCGTAGCCACGCAGCGGCTCCCAGTTGACCTCGGCCAGATCGGCCACCGCCCCTGTGGGCACCCAGGACAGCAACCTGCCGTTCGAGCGCCGCACAGATCCTGTATCGGTGTCGATGACGAGGCCCCCGAGCGTCACCCCACAACCGACCGGGCCACATCCTTGCACCATGCTCAGTGCATTGAGCGTCGCCGGTTTGCGCGCCTGGCCCAACACACGCGTCAGTTCATCGGTGTTGCCAGCTACGTCGTTCGCGCTGGCGACCGGCAGCGCGCAAAGCAGCCCGATTGCTGCTGCCCATCCGATGTATCTCACTTGTGTTCCTTGTTGCCCGAAGCCTTCACGAAAGCGGCGTCGTACTTCCAGAAAATGGTGCCACCCCAGCCCGCTGTCGACTCATACTTGTATTTCCACTTCCCGCGCAGCCTGGTCTTCTTGCCATTGGCATCGAGCAACCAGTTTTCCCCAGGCACTTCCTTGTCCTCGATGCCGTAAATGTTATGCGCCTGGTCGGTGATGTGGACGCCGCCCAGCACCTTGGCGTGGTTGGCATAGTTGCTCTTCACGTCGGCGCCGTCCCAGAAATACGCACCGTTGGAATAGTCGATCGGGCTCGCGGCCAGCGCGTTGCACGCGCCCTTCAGTGCAGCGCCCATGCCCGCATCTTTCTCGATATCGGCTGGCTTGGCCGCCATCAGCTTTGCATAGCGCTCGTTACCGTCGTGCGCAGCGAAGGCAAAGGTCTTGTCGGCCCTGATGAACGCCGAGACGCTTGCATAGCCGCGTGCCTTCTGCTGACGTACCAGCACGTTGGCGATGGCAGCCATCTCCTCGAACACGTTCTCGCTTGATCCCTCGCCATAGGCTGTTGCAGCCAGCATCTTCGTATCAGCGTCGATGGTGACCACCTGCGCCGCCGACGGCGCCTCAGTGCCGAGCACCGTGGGCAAGGGACTTCGGGTGCGCGCGAGCGTGCCTTCATCAACCACCAAAGGCGCCGTCTGCACGCCGAGCGGGCCGGGAAGAGCGTTGGCGTTGCCTGCCATCAGGGGCTCCTTGGGGCGTCGGTGGACACTCGGGAAAAGGACCATGAATTCTGAAGCGGCGCGTAGTCGACTGCCACGCGCTTGACGCGCTCTTGCTTGTCACAGTTTAAGCCAGGGAATGCGTCACAGCTTCGGTCAGCACGGAATTCAGCGTCTCACTGGACCAGGAAGAAACTGTCCGAGATGCCTCCTGCAGTACGGTCGACCAGCGGGATCATCGTCGGGAAGTTCGTACCATTGGCCGCGCCGTGGGCATCGATCGCCACCAGTGCGTTAACCCCGCGGGGGGGGGTTGCGCCCCAAGCAGGTGTGACCGATGATCGATCCTGCGACAACGCGAGGAGATCGAGTTCATCATGGGCATCGGCACTGGAATGCGCGGAAAAGACCTGCGCGTCTTCTGTATGGTGGCACGGCAGTATGGCGTCTACATCCTCGTCCGACACACCAATGATGCGTCACTGGGCTACATAGGCAAGCCTGGCTATTACCCGAAGCCGGCAACCATAAAAGCCAAGACTGCAGACGTGGACCCGCCGCCGTATCGCCATGGCGCAGGTGCCGGGAGCCAGACGGTGCAGCACCGCATCGCAGGTCTGGTGCCCCATCCTGGATTTCAGCCAAAGGTCTTCGCCGGAGCGAAGATGGATAAGGCCTTCAGTTGCTGGGCAGACACGCTCGACGTGTTGCATGGCGCAGGGGTCAACATCCCTGCCACTTCGCCAGACACGTGGGCGGCTTGGGGAAAAGAGCACGTCAGCGCCCGCTCGGGCTGGCGCTGGCGCATCGATGTCAATCCCATGTCACAGCACTTCGGCTGCCTGCAGATCGCCCGCGACGCAGTGGGTTGGAGCTACCTCCACGGAGACTACGACCTCAAGGATGTCATCGTCCTGGGGCGAGAGAGCGACAACCAGCGCCTTGAAGGCAAGGTACAAGGGGCAAAGAACTACACACCGCTTCTCCCCGGCCGTGAATTCGAAACCATTCGAAAAGCGCTGAACGACGGCATCGGTGCCGACATGTTTGAGGAAATGAAGTTCGCCTATTTCAAGCACCGCGACGCGGGCGGCAGTCTGTGGCCAGACAGCTTTACACGCTTCTTGTGGAAGGGCAACACGCTGCTTGAGCGCAATTTTGGCGCGCGCTTTGGGCGCATCGAAGCAGGTTATCAGGCTGATCTGACAATTTGCAGCTACGACAGTCCGACACCATTGGTGGCACAGAATCTGGGCGGCCACCTGGCATTCGGCATGAACGCTGCCAGCGTTGACAGCGTGATGGTCAACGGCCAGATGGTTTATCAGAACCGTGCATTTCCGTTTGATGTGGCGCCGATTTACGCGCAAGCACGCAAGGTGGCAGCGCAGCTTTGGCGTCGCATGGACGCACTGCCCTAACTGCCATGGAGTCATCACTACCCCGAAGCGCTAAACTTTGT
>CAIQON010000364.1 GCA_903873475.1 uncultured bacterium | reverse complement strand
TTCGACGGCCGCAGCGCACGGCCGGTGCCGGCCCTGCTGTCGGTCGGCGGTGGCATGGCCCGGATCGACGGCGAGTCGCTGTCGCTGCAGGTCGAACTGCACCAGTTGCGCGTATCCGAAGCGATGTCCCGCGGGCCGCGGCTGGTCACCCTGCCCGACGGCAGCCACTGTGAAGTCGACGATGCCGCGGCCTTCGCCGCGCTGCTCGACCGTACCGGCTACCGGGAGCCGCTGGTGGCCCGGCTCCAGTCGCGCTGGCGCGGCGTGCTGGTGGCGATGCTCGCGGTGATCGCAGTTTCGGCGTCCGGCGTCTACTGGGGCGTGCCGCTCGCCGCGGACGTGATCGCGCGGCTGGTGCCGATCGGGGTCGAAGCCAGCCTCGGCGAACGAACGCTTGCCTTGCTCGACGGCGAACTGATGCAGCCCTCGACGCTCGATGCCGCCACCCGCGAGCGGCTGTCCGCACGGTTCGCCGCGATACTGCCGCCAGAGGGCTCGCCCGGCCGGGTCGAGTTCCGCAGTTCCAGGATCGGGCCCAACGCGTTCGCGCTGCCCGGCGGGATCATCGTGATCACCGACGAACTGGTCGAGATCGCCGGCGGCGACGATCCGGTCGTGGCTGCGTTCGCGCACGAGGTCGGACATGTCCACCATCGACACGTGATGCGTCGGCTGGTCGCCAGTGCGATCGTCGGCAGTGGCGCGGCGGTACTGTTCGGCGACTGGAGCAGCCTGCTGGCGGGCGCGCCCGCGCTGCTGGTCAACCTGCACTATTCGCGCGCGATGGAGATCGAGGCCGACGACCATGCGCGCGACCTCCTCGCGCGCAATGGCATCCCGGCACGGGCGCTGGCGACGATGCTGCAGGCGCTGGCCGGGGCTGCGCGCACGCCCGGCACCGGGCCCCGCGACGGGGCGGCACCGGCGCCGCGGCTGCAACGCTACCTGCAGAGCCATCCGGACATGGCAGAGCGCATCGAGCGGCTGTCGGTCCCGCTGCCGCGCTGAGGCGGCACGCGGCAGCCTTCGCCCCGGCCGCATGCCCTGAAGCACATGCTATAACCCGCGGTCGCGGGCGCAGTGGACCCGCAGCCCGCCGATGCCCGCAGCCCGCGCTGCGGTCACCAACCGTCGCCCCCCTCCCCCGGAAAAGATGGCCCAGATTCCTGCAGTCAACGACCTCCCGTCGGCGCTCTCGCTGCTCGGCCACGGCCTGCAGCAGGCAAGTACCGCATGGCAGCTGGCGGCCATCGCACTGGCGCTGGCCTTCGCCTGGATGGTGAAGCTTCGGCTGCAGCCGAGGCTGGCCCGGGTCGAGGGCCGCTGGAAATCGAGCATCGCGGGGCTGGAAAGGGCGCTGTTCCCGGTGTCCGGGCTGCTGCTGCTGCTGCCGGCGCATGCGCTGCTCGCCAACTGGAACCCCACCGGGTTGCTGGGCATCGCGTCCTCGCTGCTCGCCGCGATGGCGATCGTGCGCGTGCTGGCCTACCTGCTGGGCTCGGCCTTCAACCCGTCGCCCGCCCGCGACGGCTGGGAACGACTGATCGGATGGACGGTCTGGATCGGCGTTGCGCTGCACCTGACCGGCATGCTGCCAGCCATCCTGCGCATCCTCGAGGGCATCTCGGTACCGGTCGGCAAAGGCAACGTGTCGGTGCTGCTGATGATCCGGGGCGCGCTGTCCGTGGTGCTGACCCTGCTGGTCGCGCTGTGGATCGGGCGGCTGATCGAGACTCGCCTGATGGGCGCGCAGGGCCTGGAGATCAACGTGCGGGTGATCTTCGCGAAGGCCGCGAAGGCGCTGCTGATCGTGATCGGGGTGCTGGTCGCACTGTCGGCCGTGGGTATCGACATCACGCTGCTGTCGGTGTTCGGCGGGGCGCTCGGCGTCGGCCTCGGCTTCGGCCTGCAGAAGATCGCCAGCAACTATGTCAGCGGCTTCATCATCCTTGCCGATCGGTCGGTGTCTATCGGCAACACGGTGGTGATCGACAACCGCGAGGGGGTTGTCACACGCATGACCGGGCGCTACGTGGTGGTACGCAGCCTCGATGGCAACGAGGCGATCATCCCGAACGAGACCATCATCACCAGCACCGTGATCAACCAGTCCTACAGCGACCCGAAGGTGCGGATCGCGGTCCCGCTGCAGATCGCCTACGAATCCGACCTCGAGGCAGTGATCGAGCTGGTGCGGGCGGTCGCGGCGCGCAACCCGCGCGTCCTCCCGGACCCGGGTCCGTCGGTACTGGTCAGGCTGTTCGCCGAGAGCGGTATCGACCTCGAGCTCGGCGTCTGGGTCGGCGATCCCGACCGCGGCCGCAACAACCTGCGTTCAGACCTCTACCGCGAACTCTGGCAGGCCTTCAGGGAACACGGGATACGCATTCCCTACCCGCAGCGGGAAGTCCGTATGCTGGGCCCGGAAGAAACTGCAAACCCCTGATTCAAAGCCTTTTTCGAGGCCTGTCCAAAATACTTGACGCGAAGAACAGAAAGCCGGGGTTTTTCGGTAGACTGCGCATTACTTCCGTTCAAAACAGGACACTTGATGCTCTCCGGCCTGATCGATCTTCCGTGGTGGGGTTACGTGCTTTACGCACTGGTGGTGACACACATCACCATCGCGGGCGTGACGATTTTCCTGCACCGCCACCAGGCGCACCGCGGCCTGGACCTGCACCCGGTCGTCTCGCACTTCTTCCGCTTCTGGCTGTGGCTCTCCACCGGCATGGTCACCCGCGAATGGGTCGCCATCCACCGCAAGCACCATGCACGCTGCGAGACGCCCGAAGATCCGCACAGCCCGCAGATCTACGGCATCCGCAAGCTGCTGCTGCAGGGCAGCGAGTTGTACCGGGCCGAAGCCAAGAACAAGGAAACGCTCGAGAAGTTCGGCAGCGGCACGCCCGACGACTGGATCGAGCGCAACCTCTACACGCGCTACTCGGTGATGGGGCCCTACACCACGCTGGCACTGAACGTGTTGCTGTTCGGGCCGATCGGCATCACGATCTTCGCGGTGCAGATGATCTGGATCCCGATCACCGCGGCCGGCATCATCAACGGCGTCGGCCACTTCTGGGGCTACCGGAACTTCGCGGCCGAAGATGCCAGCCGCAACATCCTGCCGTGGGGCATCATCATCGGTGGCGAAGAACTGCACAACAACCACCACGCCTATCCCAGCTCCGCGCGGTTGTCGTCGAAGTGGTACGAGTTCGACATCGGCTGGATGTACATCCGCATGCTCGAGATCGTCGGGCTGGCCCGCGTGAAGAAGGTCGCAGCGCAGGTGAAGCTCGACACGACGAAGACGGTCGCTGACATCGATACCCTCGATGCCGTGATTGCGCACCGCTACGACGTGCTTTCGCGCTACGGCAAGATGCTGGCCGCGACATGGCGCCAGGAGATCGGCGCCATCCGCAACGTGGCACCGGCGATACCGAACGTCGATGTATCGGCGCTGCGTCACTGGCTGCAGCGTGACGCGGCTGATGTGCCCGAGACGGTGCGTCCGGCGCTGTCCGAGGTCCTCAGCCGCAGCGAAGCGCTGCGCAAGACCTACACGATGCGCCAGGAGCTGTCGGCGCTCTGGGCCCGCTCGACGGCCTCCAAAGAGCAGCTGGTGCATCAGTTGCAGGACTGGTGTGCACGCGCCGAACAGAGTGGCGTCACGCAGTTGCGTGATTTCTCGATGCGCCTGCGCAGCTACGCCTGACCGGCTGCGACAGGCAGTAACGCGAAACGGGGTCGCCAGCGACCCCGTTTTTCATGGTGGCCCTGTTCAGGCGGTCGGCGGTGTCGCCAGCATCGACGGTCGCTGACTGAACACCGCGAACCAGCCCGACAACGCCGGCCGTCCCTTGCGCCAGTCATCAGCCCCATAACGAAAGTCGAGCCAGGCCAGCGTAGCCGCGACAGACAGGGATCCGATCGTCGGCTCGCCTTGCAGGGCTTGCGCATCTGCCTCAAGGCAATCGAGCCCCTGCCTCCATTTCGTTCGCTGGCCGTCCTGCCAGTCGATCCACTGCAGTGCCTTCGGGGCAAGCGCGGTCTGGTAGCGCACGCTGATCGCGGCGTCGAGGATGCCGTCGGCGATCGCCTGCTGGCGCAGAGCGCTCCAGCGGGCCGCACCAGCCTCGGGGAACAGCTTGCGCCCGGCATTCAGGCTGTCGAGGTACTCGCAGATCACCGGTGAATCGAACAACGCGAAGCCTTCGTCGGTGACCAGCGTCGGCAGTTTCATCAGCGGGTTCGCCTTCGCCAGGTCGGCGTTCGGCTTCAGCGGCGACACTGCGGTCGGGATCTCTTCGACGCGCGATGCAAGGCCTGCCTCGTGCGCGACCAGGCGTACCTTGCGCGCGAACGGCGATGCGGGGCTGATGTAGAGCTTCATGGTTGTCTCCTGCGGGCGGGTCGGCCAAGCCGTGATGCTACCCCGGCGCAGGACATCCGGGCCGGACACGTGTTCCCGGGGACGGGTTCCAGGTGTCGGCGCCGCGTTCGCTGCAGCCCGCAGGTGGCCCGCCACGGCAGGCCCCTGCGTCTCGCCGATCAGCCGAAATTCTTCTCGGCGAACGACCAGTTGACCAGGCCGCCGAGGAAGGTCTCGACGAACTTCGGACGGGCATTGCGGTAGTCGATGTAGTAGGCATGCTCCCAGACATCGATCGTCAGCAGCGCGGTATCGCCGGTGGTCAGCGGGGTCGCGGCGTTGCTGGTGTTGACGATGTCGACCGAACCATCGGCCTTCTTGACCAGCCAGGTCCAGCCAGCACCGAAGTTGCCGACCGCGCTCTTGGTGAACGCATCCTTGAAGCCGTCGTACGAGCCGAACTTCTTGTCGATGGCTGCTGCCAGCGCGCCCGACGGTGCACCGCCACCGGCCGGCTTCATCGAGTTCCAGAAGAACGTGTGGTTCCAGACCTGCGCCGAGTTGTTGAACACGCCACCGCTCGACTTGCGGATGATGTCCTCGAGCCCCATCGACTCGAACTCGGTGCCCTTGACCAGGTTGTTCAGGTTGGTCACATAGGCGGCATGGTGCTTGCCGTAGTGGTACTCGAAGGTCTCTTTCGAGATGTGCGGGGCGAGTGCATCCATCGCATACGGCAGGGCGGGCAGGGTATGTTCCATGGCGGGGGTCTCCGGACGGTCGGTCAAGAAAAAACGGTGGACCAGCCTGACATTTTCGGCAGGGCCGTGTCCACCGTTTCAGGTGTGCACATTGTGAATCACTCGGGCAACGATGCGAGTCGCGTGCCCGGGTCGGTCACTTCAGCTTCGTTTCCTTGTACATCACGTGCTTGCGCGCGACCGGATCGAACTTCTTCATCTCGATCTTCTCGGTCGTGGTGCGCTTGTTCTTCGTCGTGGTGTAGAAATGGCCCGTTCCGGCGGAGGATTCGAGCTTGATCTTGTCACGCATGGTCAGGTCTCCTGGCGGCCGGTGCTTCGACGGCCGGTAGTTCGATGGCCGGTGGTTCGACGGCCAGTGATTTTACGGCCGGTGTCTCGACGGCCTGTGTTCGGACAGCCGGGGTTCAGATCACTTCGCCGCGAGCGGCGAGGTCTGCCAGCACGGCTTCGATGCCGTTCTTGTCGATCGTGCGCAGGCCGGCCCCGCTGACGCGCAGTCGTACCCATCGGTTCTGGCTCTCGACCCAGAAACGCCGGTAGTGCAGGTTCGGGAGAAACCGGCGCTTGGTCTTGTTGTTGGCGTGGGACACATGGTTCCCGCCGATCGGCTTCTTTCCGGTGACCTGACAGACGCGTGACATGACGACCTCGATGCGATGTTTGAGTCCCGCCGGCGCCGGCACTTCACGCCGATGCCGCAAGTGGGCACCGGGGAATTGTCCGGCAGACGGGTGTAGTAATGAGGATTCTCGCCGGTCTGCCGAGGCGGGACTGGCGACGAATGGAAAGCCGGTGTTTATAGCACGGGCGAGCCGGCCTGGGCAAGCCTGCCCGGTCAGATCAATCCGCGTTCAGCGAACGACACCACGCCCCCGCGTGCGACGACGAAATGGTCGAGTACGCGCACGTCGACCAGCGCCAGCGCATCCTTCAGTGCGCGCGTGAGCAGTTCGTCGGACCGGCTCGGCTCGGCTATGCCGGACGGATGGTTGTGCGCGAAGATCACCGCTGCCGCATTGGAGGCCAGCGCAGCCTTCACCACCTCGCGCGGGTAGACGCTGGTCTGCGACAGCGTGCCACGGAACAGTTCGCTGTCGATCAGGACCCGATGCTGGGTGTCGAGGAATACCGCGACGAACACTTCGTACTCGCGCCCGGCGAGGCTGAGCTTCAGGTAGTCGCGCACCTGCTGCGGCGAGTCGAGCACGCTGGAGGTGCGCAGCGTCTCCTGCAGCATCCGCCGCACCATCGCCACCATCGCCTGCATCTCGACAAAGCGGGCCGGCCCCAGCCCCGGGGCCGCGCAGAAGCTGCGCTCATCGGCGAGCACCAGGCGGCCGATGCTGCCGAAGCGGTTGATCAGGTCGCGCGCGAGGTCGAGCGCCGTGTGGCCGCGCACCCCGTGGCGCAGCAGGATCGCCAGCAGTTCCGCATCGGACAGGGCGTCGGCGCCGCGTGCGAGCAACTTCTCGCGCGGACGCTCGCCGCTCGGCCAGTGCTTGATCGGGGTCATGGCGTTTCCATCGGGCGTGTCCATCGGATGCGGGCAACTGCGGAAGCGCTACACTAAGGCGCCGCCTGCCCGGATGCGCCTGCGGGATCGGTCCGATCCCCATGGAAACAATCCCTTGCGCGGCATTGCCGGCATCGGCTCCACCCCGTACACCGCCCTCCATCGCTGTCCTACCTGTTAACGCCCGGCCCATGACTCCTCCCCGCGTCGACCGCCTGCTGCTCGGCATCACCGGCGGCATCGCTGCCTACAAGACCGCCGAACTGGTGCGACTGCTGGTCGGCCAGGGCAACGAGGTCGATGTCGTGATGACCGAGGCGGCACGCCAGTTCGTCACGCCGGTCACCCTGCAGGCGGTGTCCGGCCGCCCGGTCTGGCACGACGCCTGGGATGCGCGCGTGCCGAACAACATGGCGCATATCGAACTGTCGCGCGACAAGGGACTGGTGCTGATCGCACCGGCCTCGGCGGACTTCATCGCGAAACTCGCCAGCGGACTGTGCGACGACCTGCTGTCCACGCTGTGCCTCGCGCGCGATTGCCCGCTGGCCGTGGCACCCGCGATGAACCGCCAGATGTGGGAGAACCCGGCCACGCGGCGCAACATCGCGCGCCTGCTCGACGACGGCATCGAGGTCTGGGGACCGGCCTCGGGCGACCAGGCCTGCGGCGAGGTCGGCATGGGCCGCATGATCGAGCCGGCGCAGATCGCCGAGCGCGTCGTGCGTTCCTTCACCACCAAGACGCTCAACGGGCTGCGGGTGCTGGTCACCGCCGGGCCGACGTTCGAGCGCATCGACGCGGTCAGGGCGATCACCAACCTCAGTTCGGGCAAGATGGGCTACGCGATCGCGCGCGCCGCCTGGGAGGCCGGCGCGGAGGTGACCCTGATCAGCGGCCCCACGTCGCTCGACGCGCCGCCGGTGGCTCGCTTCGCGCAGGTCTCGAGTGCGCAGGACATGCTCGCGACGGTGAATGCCTTCGTACCCGATGCCGACATCTTCGTGAGCGTCGCTGCGGTGGCCGACTACTACGTCCTCAATCCGAGCGACCAGAAGATCAAGAAGGATGCGCATATCCTCACGCTCGAACTCGCGCCGAACCCGGACATCCTCGCCAGCGTGAGTGCGCTGCCCGAACCGCCGTTCTGCGTCGGCTTCGCGGCCGAGAGCGAGAACCTCGACGAGTTCGCCGAGGCCAAGCGGCGCCGCAAGAACCTGCCGCTGCTCGCCGCGAACTTCGTGCAGACAGCCTTCGGCGCGGACGACAATGAACTCGTCCTGTTCGACGACGACGGACGCCACCCGCTGCCGCGTGCGTCGAAACTCGAACAGGCCCGCATGCTGATCGCCCATATCTCGAAGCTCTACCAGCCCCGATGACCGCCCCCGCCCCCCGCCCCACCGTAGCGCTGCGCATCCTCGACGAACGGCTGCACGGCCAGCCACTCGCCTACGCGACCGCCGGTTCGGCCGGTCTCGACCTTCGCGCCTGCATCGCTGAGACGATGGTGGTCGAACCCGGGCGTACCGAACTCATCCCCACCGGAATCGCCATGCACCTGGCCGACCCTGGCCTGGCCGCGATGGTGCTGCCGCGCTCAGGCCTCGGGCACAAGCACGGCATCGTCCTGGGCAACCTGGTGGGGCTGATCGACTCCGATTACCAGGGGCAGGTGTTCGTATCGCTGTGGAACCGCGGCAGCACCGCGTTCACGCTCGAGCCGATGGAGCGCATCGCGCAGCTGGTGGTCGTGCCGGTGGTGCAGGTGGCCTTCACTCTGGTCGAGTCGTTCGACCAGAGCGAGCGCGGCGCAGGTGGCTTCGGCAGCACCGGCCGGAGCTGAGAGCCACGTGCGCCGGTGACCGTGGTCACCGGCGCATGCCGAAGGTGGAGCGTCAGACTGCCTGGTACTTCAGGCGCCGCACCTTTTCCATGTTCATGCCTTCGATGCGGATCAGGTGCGTCGAGGCATTGCGGTGGGGCGAGTGCAGGTCGCCTTCGTTGTACACATGCGCGATGCCCGGGGTCAGCGCGTAGCTGCGGGTCTTCTTCACCTTGCCGGGTGTGTCTTCCGAGGCCGCCTCGAGCAACTCGTAGTCGTTCATCAGCGTCTCGCCCGTCGCCTGGCCGTAGATGGCCCACGACGGGCCATGGTCGTGCGGCGGGCTGTCCTTCGGACCGCGGTAATGGTGCGCGAGGATGCAGAAGCCCAGCTTCGGGTCTTCGTACAGGATCTCGCGTTCCTTCGTGTCTTCGCGCAGGTACTTCGAGACGAACTCGGCGTCGGTCAGCACCTGCTTCAGGCGGTCGCGCACCTTCTCGCGCCCCTTCGGGCCCGGCTCGGCTTCGAGGTAGCCACGGAATTCGTTACCCAGTGCTTCGGCGGTGAGGCTCATCGGATTGCTCCTCCGTTCAGGCGGCGGCCCT
>CAIQON010000363.1 GCA_903873475.1 uncultured bacterium | reverse complement strand
TCCGGAGTCCTGCGTGCATTCCCTTCTTGCCAGCCCCGCCCGTCAGGGCACCGTTCCCGGCCTTGCAGCGACCGCCGCTGCGGCGGCCGCGTTCCTGCTGCCGGCCCTGCTGATGTCAGTGCCCGCCGCCCCCGCAGCCGCGCAGGCGTGGCCGACCCGGCCGATCCGGCTGATCGCCCCGTTTCCGCCGGCCGGCGCGGTCGACCTGGTCGGCCGCCCGATCGCGCTGCGGCTGCAGGAAACGCTCGGCCAGCAGATCGTGTTCGAGAACCGGCCCGGAGCCGGCGGCAACATCGGCGCAGAGGCAGTCGCCAAGGCGCCCGCCGACGGCTACTCGCTGCTGATGGCTGCGGTCACCACGCACTCGATCAGCGCGACGCTGTACCAGAAGCTCAACTACGACCTGCAGAAGGACCTCGCACCGATCTCGCTCGCCGCGAATTCCCCGCAGGTCCTGATCGCCCATCCGTCGCTGCCGGTGAAGACCGTGCAGGACGTGATCGCGCTCGCGCGGGCGCGCCCCGGCCAGCTGAGCTGGGCCTCGCAGGGCAACGGTACGCTGTCGCACCTCGAACAGGAGCTGCTGCGCGCGATGGCGAAGATCGATGTAGTGCACGTGCCCTACAAGGGCAGTTCGCCGGCACTGGCCGACCTGTTCGGCGGCCAGGTCGTGCTGCTGTTCGACAGCGTGCCGGCCGTACTGCACCACATCCGCGGCGGCAAGCTGCGCGCGCTCGCGGTCGCCACCTCGCGCCGCTCGAACGTGCTGCCCGACGTGCCCACCGTCGCCGAGTCGGGACTGAAGGGCTACGCCGCCGAGAACTGGTTCGGCATGATGGCCCCGGCGGGCGTATCGAAGGAGATCATCACGCGGCTCAACGGCGAGATGGTCAAGGCGCTCGCCCTGCCCGAGCTGCGCAAGCGGCTGCTGGACATCGGCTTCGAGCCGCGTTCGAGCACGCCGGAAGAGTTGCGCGCGATCATCGCCTCCGAGATCGCGCTGTGGGCGAAGGTGATCCGCGAATCCGGCGCGAAGATCGAGTGACGGTGGCTGTCCTGCGCGAAGATTCGGTCGCCGCGGCGGCTTCGGTCGACCAGCAGCGTCTGTGGGACAGGCTCGCCGCGATGGCGAAGATCGGTGCGATTCCCGGCCAGGGCGTGAACCGGCCTGCGCTGTCGCCGGAAGACATCGAGTCGCGTGCGCTGCTGCTGTCGTGGGCACGCACGCTCGGGCTCGCGGTGAGCGTCGATGCCATCGGCAACCTGTTCCTGCGCCGCGCGGGGCTGGACCCCTCCGCCCCGCCGGTGATGACCGGCAGCCACATGGACACCCAGCCCAAGGGTGGCCGCTTCGACGGCATCTACGGCGTGCTCGCCGGCCTGGAAGCCCTCGAGGCGATGGACGCGGCGGGCGTGCGTACCCGGGCGCCGATCGAAGTCGTGGCCTGGACGAACGAGGAAGGCGGCCGCTTCCCGCCTTGCACCATGGGCTCCATGGTGTTCGCGGGCGCACGCACCGTCGAGGACTTCGCCGAGGTGCACGACAACGCCGGCATACGACTCGCTGATGCGCTCGCGCAGACGCTCGCCGCCACGCCGGATGCCGCGCGCCGCCCGGTGGCTGGTCCGGTCGCCGCCTATGTCGAGGCACACATCGAGCAGGGGCCGCTGCTCGAGTCGGCCGCGCTGCAGGTCGGCGCGGTCACCGGCATCCAGGGCATGCGCTGGTTCAATGTCGAGGTGTCGGGCGAGAGTGCGCATGCCGGCACCGCGCCGGTGTCTCTGCGGCGCGACGCATTGCGCGAGGCAGTCGCGATGATAGCGGCGCTGCGCGAACTGACCGCCGACCCGTCGGACGTCACGCGCTTTACCGTCGGCCGCATGCTGGTCACGCCCAACTCGCCGAACTCGGTGCCCAGCCATGTCCTGTTCTCGGTGGACATCCGCCATCCTGACCGCGCGACGATCGCCCGCCTCGGCGAGGCGGTGGAGCCGACCTGCCGCGCCCACGCCCGCGCCTGCACGGTCACCGTCACGCCCACGCTGCATGACGATCCCACCGACTTCGATCCCGCGATCGTCGGCCTGGTCGAGGCCGCGTCCGGCGCGCTCGGGCTGCCGTCGATGCGCCTGCCATCGGGCGCGAGCCATGACGCGATGTACCTCAGCCGGCTATGCCCCACCGGGATGATCTTCGTTCCGTGCGAGCGCGGGGTCAGCCACAACGAAGCCGAGAACGCGCTGCCTTCCGACCTCGCGGCGGGCGCGCGCGTGCTGGCGGCGACGCTGGCCGAACTGGCCAACCGATGAGCGCAGGCGCCGGACAGGCGATCGTCGGCATCGACATCGGCGGCACCTTCACCGACCTGGTGTGCGTGCTGCCCGACGGCACGCTCAAGCTCGCCAAGCTGCGCAGCACGCCGTCGAACCCGGCGCGCGCGGTGCTCGATGCGGTGGCGCACCTGCGCGACGCATGGGGCGTCGACCCGGCCTCGATCGGCCGCTTCGTGCATGGCACGACGGTGGCGACCAATGCCGTGATCGAGCGCAAGGGCGCGCGCATCGGCTTCCTCGCCAGCGAAGGCTTCCGCGACCTGCTCGAGATCGGCCGCGGCAACCGACGCGAGATCTACGACACCGTGCTCAAGCCGCAGGCGCCGGTGTTCCTCGCGCCGCGCCACCTGCGGCGCGACGTGCCGGCCCGGCTCGATGCGCGGGGCCAGGTGGTGCAGGCGCTCGACGAGACCGCGCTGCTCGCCGCGGTCGACGAACTGGTGGCACTGGACGTGCGCGCGATCGCGATCGTGTTCCTGTTCTCCTTCCTCGATCCGTCGCAGGAGCGGCGGGCGCGCGAACTGATCCTCCGGAAGCATCCCGGGCTCGCCGTGTCGCTGTCCTCCGAGGTCGACCCGGCCTTCCGCGAGTACGAGCGCGCCTGCGTCACCGCCTTCGATGCCTACGTGAAGCCGGTGCTCGACCAGTATCTGTCGCAGATGGAACAGGGGCTCGCCAGCGCCGGCGTGCCCGCCCGGCTGCAGATCATGCAGTCGCGCGGTGGCGTCAGTTCGGCCGGGGTCGCCCGCGCGCGCCCGGTACGGCTGTTCCTGTCCGGCCCGGCGGCCGGCGCGATCGGCGGCGCGATGACCGGCCGCGCGGTCGGCCGGCGCGACCTGATCTCGGTGGACATCGGCGGCACCAGCTGCGACATCGCACTGGCGGCCGACGGCGTGCCGCTGTTGCGCTCCGAAGGCTCGATCGAAGGCCACCCGGTGCGGGTCGCGATGGTCGACGTGAACGCGATCGGCGCCGGCGGTGGCAGCCTGGCGTGGCTCGACGGTGCCGGCACGCTGCGCGTAGGCCCGCACTCGGCCGGGGCCGACCCCGGCCCCGCCTGCTATGCGCGGGGTGGCACCGAACCCACGGTGACCGACGCCTCGCTTGCGCTGGGCTGGCTCGACCCGGCCAACTTCGCCGGCGGTACGGTCGCGCTCGACGTCGACTGCGCCCGTGCCGCGATCGACGCACGTATTGCGCAGCCGCTCGGGCTGGATGTCGAACGCGCGGCGCTGGGCATCCATCGCGTGGTCAACGCGCAGATGGCCGAAGGCATCCGGCTAGCCTCGATCCACCGCGGCATAGACCCGCGCGGATTCAGCCTGGTCGCGCTCGGCGGCGGTGGCGGCCTGCATGCCTGTGCGCTGGCCGAGGAACTCGATATCGCAGAGGTGCTGGTGCCCCGCCATCCCGGCGTACTGTCGGCGATCGGCCTGCTGGCGGCGCCGGTCGAACACGAGGCGCTGGTGGCCTGCGCGCGCCCGATCGCCGGGGCGGACCCGGTGGAAATCCTCGCGCGGCTGTCCGCGCTCGACGCCGACTGCGCGGCCGCGATGCGCGAGGAAGGCCATGCGCAGGCCTATGCGCACGACGCGGCCGACGCAGCGGGTCCGCGGATGACGATCCGCCACCTCGCCGACGTGTGCTTCATCGGCCAGTCGAGCTACGTGTCGGTGCCGCTCGCCTCCGGCGATCCGTCGACCATGCTGCCTCGGCTCTACGAAGACTTCCTGCATGCACACGAGCGCATCTACGGCCACAGCTCGCGCGAACCGGCACGCATCGTGAACCTGCGCAGCGTGCACGGGATCGAGGCGGGCTTCGTGCAAGAGGCTGGCGGCCTGCCTGTCGGCCGTCCCGACGAAGCAGGCGGCCAACCCGGCCGCACGCGCAGCATCCGGCTGCCCGGCACGCAGGCAGCGGTAGAGGCTCGCATCATCGACCGCGCCGGCCTCGCGCCCGGCGAACGTTTCACCGGGCCGGCGCTGATCGAGCAGATCGACACCACCACGCTGATGCCCACCGGCTGGACGGGCGAGGTCGCGCCGAGCGGCGAACTGATCCTCCGGAGGCAGGCGACATGAACCGGGTGACCGATCCTGTCCTGCTGGAAGTGGTGCGCTACCGGCTCGAGAGCATCGTCGAGGAGATGCAGTGGAGCCTCATCCGCGGCTCGTTCTCGCCGGTGGTGAAGGAAGCGCTCGACGCCTCGTGCAGCCTGTTCGACGCGGACGGCACGGTGATCGCGCAGTCGCGCTCGAACCCCAGCCACCTGGGCTCACTGGTGTTCTCGGTGCGCAGCATCCTCGCGCAGTACCCGGTGGCGGCGATGGAAGACGGCGACGTCTACATCATGAACGATCCCTACCTCGGCGGCACCCACCTGCCCGACATCGCACTGGTGATGCCGCTGGTGGTCGACGGGCGCGTGGTCGCGATGAGCGCCTCGATGGCGCACCAGGTCGATGTCGGCGGCATCATGGCCGGGTCGGTGCCCACGCATGCGACCGAGATCTTCCATGAAGGCCTGCGCCTGCCGGCGCTGCGCCTGGCGTATCGCGGCGTGATCGACGACGGCCTGTTGCGCCTGATCCGGCAGAACGTGCGGCTGCCCGACACGCTGCAGGGCGACCTCAACGCCCAGCTTGCCGCCGGCAAGATCGCGCTGCGCCGGCTGGCCGAGACCGGTGTGCGCTACGGCTGGCCGCAGCTCACCGGGCTGTTCGCCGAACTGCTCGACCGCTCGGAGGCGATGACCCGCCAGGCGCTGGCTGCACTGCCTGCCGGCACCTACCACTATGTCGACTTCCTCGACAACGACGGCATCGACCTCGACCGGCGTATCCGCATCGAAGTCGCGGTGACCCTCGACGGCAAGGGCAATGTCGCGTTCGATTTCGAGGGCACCAGCCCGCAGGTACGCGGCCCGCTCAACATCGTGCCCTCGGGCGTGCACTCGGCCGCGTTCTACGGCGTGCGCGCGATCACCGACCCGGCGATCCCGACCAATGGCGGCTGCTTCCGTCCGGTCACGGTGAAGCTGCCACCGCGCAGCCTGGTGAACCCGGATGCACCGGCACCGGTGAACGGCCGCACGCCGGTGATGAAGCGGATCGCCTCCTGCATCGTCGGCGCGCTGGCGCAGGTGCTGCCGGAGCGTTTCCCCGCGGCATCGGCCGCATCGGTGCTGGTGCTCGCGTTCGGCGGCGAATGGCCGCGCGAGCCTGGCCGCGCGGACGCCACCGCTGCCGCAGCGCCCCCGCCGCCAGGCCGCCGCTTCGTGGTCACCGACCTGATCAACGGCGGCAGCGGCGCGGCGCTCGGGCACGACGGCATCGACGGCATCGCGACCGACATGACCAACGGCATGAGCCTCGCCGCAGAGGTGCTGGAACTCGAAGCACCGATCCGGCTGCTGCGCTGCGCGATCCGTCCCGACTCCGGTGGCATCGGCCGCTTCCGCGGTGGCTGCGGCCTGGAGCGCGAATACCTCGTGCTGCACGGTCCGGTATCCATCTCGCACCGGGGCGAACGCCATTATGCGCAGGCCCCTGGCCTGGCCGGCGGGGGCGATGGTGCACTGGCGACCTCCGAGATCCTGCGCGCAGATGGCCGGATCGAAACGGTGCCGTCCAAGGGCATGCTCGTGCTGCAGGCCGGAGACCGGCTGCGCGTGTTCACCCCTGGTGGCGGCGGCTACGGCCCGGCTGCCGAGCGCAGCGCCGAGGCGATGGCCGAGGACCTGCGCAGCGGCAAGGTCGGCGCCGGCACCCGCTGAGCAGGCCGGGCGCGCGCCTCGGCAACGCCGTGGCGCGTGGCCCGGCAGGATCAGCCGCGGGCAGCCCGGAACATCGCACGCACCTCGGCCGCAGTCGCCGTCTCTCGCCCCTGGGCGCGGGCGATGGCGGCTGCGCGTTTCACCAGTTCGACATTGCCCACGGCGGGCGCGCCCGGCGCCGGCACCACGTCTTCCAGGCCGGCACGCAGGTGCCCGCCCATGCCCACGGCGACGGCTGCGACCTCGGCGGCGAATGCACCGCCTTTCGCACACCACCACAGCGCGCCCGCCGGTGCCGTGGCGGCGAACGATCGCAGCCGTGCTTCCGCGTCCTCGCGCGTGGCGGGTTCGCCGAGGATGAAGCCCAGGCAGAGCGGATCGGAGAACACGCCGTCGCGATGCATCGCCCCGACCGCCTCGAACATCTCCACCGTGGACCCGTCGACGCTCGGCACCACCCCGCGCAGCTTCATCGCAGCCGCCATCTGGTGCACCTCTTCCGGCTGCGTCGCGACATTGCGCATCGGCAGTGAAGCCATCTCGGGTTCGAGCACCAGCGGCCTGAGGGCCTCGTCGACGGTGAAGCCCTTGGCGCCGATCGACAGCTGGATCACCACGTCGGTGCGCTCGCGGATGCGTTCGATGATCTCGCGATAGACCTCGGGATCCTGGGTCGACCGGCCGTCGGGCCCGCGCGCATGCAGGTGCGCGACCGATGCGCCCGCCTCGACGCAGGCTGCGACGTCCTCGGCGATCTCGCGCGGCGACAGCGGGATCGCGGGATGGTCTACCTTCATGTAGCGCGAACCGGTGGGTGCAACCATAACGACGGTCTTCCCGCTGCGCTTTCCTTGCACCATCACCCACCTCCGTGCGTGGCGGCGAGCCACGTTTGCTAAGATTGTACGCTTGGTGGCAAAGCCGGCTGGAGGAGTGATCGATGAAACACAGGGTGCCGGAGATCGGCGTTGCGCTTGCAGCATTGGCTATCGGTGCATGGCCGGCAGCGGTACAGGCACAGGCATGGCCGGCCAGACCGCTGCGCATCGTGGTGCCCTTCGCACCCGGCGGTTCCACCGACATCGTCGCGCGCGCGCTGGGGGCACGCGCCTCAGAGGGCCTAGGCCAGACGGTGACGATAGAGAACCGCGCGGGCGCGGGCGGGAACATCGGTGCCGAGGCTGCAGCACGCGCCGCACCGGACGGCTACACGCTGTTCATGGGGCATGTCGGCACGCTGGCGATCAATCCTGCGCTCTATCGCAAGCTCCCCTACGATCCGATCCGCGATTTCGCCCCGATCACGCTGGCCATCGCGAGCCCGCTGATGCTGGTGGTACATCCTTCGCTTCCGGCCAAGGGCCTGAAGGACGTGCTCGCGCTCGCGCGGTCGCGTCCCGGCCAGCTGACCTACTCCTCGGCCGGCAGCGGCAGCGCGTCGCACCTCGCCGGTGCGCTGCTCGACAGCCTCGGCAAGGTCGACGTCCTGCATGTGCCCTACAAGGGCACCGGGCCGGCGACGATGGCAGTGGTCGGCGGCGAAGTGTCGATGATGTTCAGCGGCCAGGGCACGTCATGGCCACTGGTCAACTCGGGCAAGCTGCGGGCGATCGCGCACACCGGTTCGAAGCCGATCCCGAATGCGCCGAAGCTCGCCTCGATGAACGAGAGCCTGGCGGGCTACGAAGTGATCAACTGGCATGGCGTGCTCGCCCCGGCCGGTACGGCAGGCGAGATCATCCGCCGCCTGCATGCCGAGTTCGTCAAGGCACTCGGGTCGCCCGAGGTACGCTCGCGCCTGACCGAGGACGGCTTCCAGGTGGTCGGCAACACGCCGGACGAGTTCGCGCGCTTCATCGCGTCCGAGAAGGACAAGTGGGCGAAGGTGATCGCCGGCGCGAAGATTCCCCAGGAATGAACACTGGCGGCATCGCGACCACCTGCATCCGGGAGCGCGCACACCCGTGGGCATGACGGCAGTCGAGAAGGTCCTCGCGCAGGCGAGCGGCGCCACCACGGTGGCACCGTGGGATGTCGTCTACCCGCAGCCCGCGCTGGTCTTCGTGCACGACGGCCATGTCGAAGGCGCGCGGCGCGAACTCGACGCACTGGGCATCGACCGGATCACGCATCCGGAACGCGTCGTCTTCGCCACCGACCACGAAGTGCTCTACCTGAGCCCGCGCGCGGCGGCGCGCGGCACGGCGATCCGCAGGACTGCGCGCGACTGGCAGGTCGGGCGCTTCTACGACGTCGGCCAGGGCGGCCACGGCCACATCTTCCCGATGGAGGACGGCCTGGTGACCCCCGGCATGTTCGTGTTCGCGAGCGACATGCACTGCTCGAACTTCGGCGCGATCGGCGCCGTGCCGGTGCGCGCCGGCCCGGAGGTGGTCAGCGTGCTCGCCATGGGCACGCTCTGGACGACGGTGCCGCCATCGGTGAAGGTGACGCTGACCGGCCGCCTGCAGCACGGGGTGTCCTGCCGCGATGCCGGCTTCCGCATCACGCACGCGCTGCTCAACGGGCCGGATGCGATCGACATCGACTACCGCTACCTCGAACTGGCTGGCGACGCGCTCGACGCGCTCGACGTGCACGAACGCGTGGCGCTGTGCAACACGCCGACCGAGGCCGGGGTAGCCGGCGTGTTCGTGCCGCCATCGGAGCATGTGCTCGACTGGTGCCGCCAGCGCGCCAGGGCGCCGTTCGCGCCGGTGTTCAGCGACCCGGATGCACGCTTCGAGGCCACGTTCACGTTCGACCTCTCCACCCTCGGCCCGCAGGTGGCACTGCCGGGCAGCCCCTCCAATGCGGCCGACCTCGCCCAGGTGGCCGGCCTGCCGGTCCAGCATGCCTACATCGGGGCGTGCGGCTCGGGCATGTACGAAGACTTCGCGGTCGCCGCCGGCATCCTGAAGGGGCGGCGGGTGGCCTCGGGCACGCGCCTGTTCATCGTACCGGGCACTGTCCAGTGCGCACGGAAGATGTCCGAGCAGGGGCTCACCGACGTGTTCATCGAAGCCGGGGCACTGGTGCTGCCCGCCGGCTGCGGACCATGCGCAGGCGGCAACATGGGCTTGATGGATGCCGGCGAGGTGTCGATCTCGACTGCCGCGACCAATCATGCCGGCCGCATGGGGCCGAAGGATTCGAAGTGCTACCTCGGCAGCCCGGCCACCGTCGCGGCCTCGGCCATCGCCGGCGCAATCGCCGACCCGCGCGACTACCTGCAGGCGGCGCGATGAACCGCACCGAATGGCATTACCGCGGTACCTGCCACCGGTTCGGCGACGATGTCGAGCACGACGCACAGATGATCTCGTTCGACTACGTGATCCGGCGCGTGATGGATCCCGAGGTGCTGATCCCGCACCTGTTCGAGACCAGCCGACCCGACTTCCACCAGCGGGCGAGGCCGGGCGACCTGGTGATCGCCGGGCGCAACTTCGGCAAGGGCAAGGCGCATATCCAGGCCTACATCGCGATGAAGGCGATGGGCCTGGCGCTCGCCTGCGAATCGATGCCCTACAACACCTACCGCGCGCTGATCGGCCTGGGCTTCACCTTCATGACCGGCTGCCCCGGCATCGCCGCGATGGTCGACGACGGCGACGAAGTCGAGATCGATTTCCGCAGCGGTGCTTTCTTCAACCACTCGCGCGGCACCAGCCACGCATTCAAGCCACTGCCCGAACGCGCGCTGGAGATCATCCGCCAGGGCGGCACGCAGGGCGTGCTCAGGGCCTGGTGGGCCGCGCAGCAGCCTGCGCCAGCGGGCGACGGCTGACCGGGCGCCCGGCAGCGCAAGGCCGGGCGCGCCCTGCGGCCCACCCCGCGGTCGCATGCTACGATCCCGGCCCCATGGGTGGCTGCACCGCAACACACCCGGATCCGCGAGCCGAACATGTCGAACACCTCTCCTGCCCCCGCTTCCCTGACCACCGCGTCGGCTGACGCACTGGCCGCGATGACTGCCCTGACGGCGGTGTCGCCGCTGGACGGACGCTACGCGGCCAGGCTGAAGCAGCTGCAGGCGCATTTTTCCGAGTACGCGCTGATCCGCAACCGCGTGCTGGTCGAGGTCGAATGGCTGAAGGCCCTGGCCGCTGAGCCGCACTTCACCGAGGTCGAACCGTTCCCGTCCGAGGCCATCGTGGCGCTCGACGAAGCGGTACGTGGCTTCTCGGTGGCCGATGCGAAGGCGGTGAAAGACATCGAGGCCCGCACCAACCACGACGTGAAGGCGGTCGAGTATTGGCTGTGCGAGCGTTTCGCCGGCGATCCGGCGATCGCGAAAGCGGCCGGCTTCATCCACTTCGCGTGCACCTCCGAGGACATCAACAACCTGTCCTATGCGCTCATGGTGCGCGGTGCGCGCGAAGACGTGATGCTGCCGATGCTCAACCAGCTCGGCTGCCGGCTGCGCGACCTCGCCCATGAGCATGCCGACCTGCCGATGCTGTCGCGCACCCACGGCCAGCCCGCCTCGCCGACCACGCTCGGCAAGGAGATGGCGAACTTTGCCTGGCGGCTGCGCACCGCGCGCGACCGCATCATCCATATCCGCGTCACTGGCAAGATCAACGGCGCGGTGGGCAACTACAACGCGCACCGGGTTGCCTACCCCGACTTCGACTGGGAGAAGTTCGCGCACGACTTCGTCGAACGCCTGGGCCTGGAGTTGAACCCCTACACCACGCAGATCGAACCGCACGATGCGCTGGCGGAACTGCTCGACGCCTTCGCCCGCGCGAACACCATCCTGGTCGACCTGAACCGGGACATCTGGGGCTACATCTCGCTCGGCTACTTCACCCAGCGGGTGAAAGAAGGCGAAGTCGGCTCGTCGACCATGCCGCACAAGGTGAACCCGATCGACTTCGAGAACTCCGAAGGCAACCTCGGCATCGCGAACGCGATGCTGCGCCACCTGTCGGAGAAACTGCCGGTGTCGCGCTGGCAGCGCGACCTCACCGACTCGACCGCGCTGCGCAACCTCGGCGTGGCCTTCGGCCACACCCTGCTGGCCTTCGACTCCTGCCTGCGCGGCCTGAACAAGCTGGCGGCGAACCCGGCCGCGCTCGCCCGCGACCTCGACGATGCCTGGGAAGTGCTGGCCGAGCCGATCCAGACGGTGATGCGCCGCTATGGCCTGCCCGAGCCCTACGAGCAGCTGAAGGCGCTCACCCGGGGCAAGGGCCACATGACCGAGGCCGACCTGCGCGGCTTCGTGCGTACGCTGGCGCTGCCCGAGGACGCGAAGGCACGGCTGCTCGCGCTGACGCCGTCGTCCTACATCGGCAAGGCGGCGGAACTCGCGCGGCTGGTCTGAAAGACGCCTTCAGGGCGATGCAGACGCCTTGCCCATGCGCGCCCGCATCACCTCGATGATCGCGGGCAGGATCGACAGGAAGATGATCGCCAGGATGACCAGCGTCAGGTTGTCCTTGATCCACGGCATGTTGCCGAACAGGAACCCGGCGTAGCTCAGGGAGGCCACCCAGAGCACGCCGCCGCTGACGTTATAAAGCGCGAAGCGCGGATACGGCATCTTCGCCACCCCGGCGATGAACGGCGCATAGGTGCGCACGATCGGGATGAAGCGCGCGATGATGATGGTCTTGCCGCCGTACCGGTCGTAGAACGACTGGGTCTTCTGCAGGTACTCGGCCTTGAAGAAGCGCTCGCCCCACCACGGCTCACCGCGGAACACCTTCGGCTCGGCCCAGCGGCCGATGTGGTAGTTGACCGCATCGCCCAGGATGGCGGCCACGATCAGCAGCCCCACCATCAGGTGGACGTTCATGCCCCCGGCCGCGGCGATCGCGCCGGCGACGAACAGCAGCGAATCCCCGGGCAGGAATGGCGTGACCACCAGCCCGGTCTCGCAGAAGATGATCAGGAACAGCACCAGGTAGATCCAGGCACCGTAGTTCTCGACCACCCAGGCGAGATAGTCGTCCAGGTGCAGCAGGATGTCGAAGACCTGCAGGCCCAGCGAGATCAGGGTGTCCATCGCCAGGCGGTCAGACCTGCGCGTCCTGCGGCTTCTTGTCGGGCTTGATGAAGTCCTCGCGGGAAATGCCCAGCCACATGGTGACCGCGCTCGCCACGAAGATCGACGAGTAGATGCCCACCACGATGCCGATGGTCAGGGCCAGCGCAAAGAAGTAGAGCACGTCGCCGCCGAAGAACAGCATGGCGGCCACCATCAGCATGGTCGAGCCGCCGGTGAGGATGGTGCGCGAGAGGGTCGCGGTGATGGCGTCGTCCATGATGTCGGGCACCGTGGCGCGGCGCATCTTGCGGAAGTTCTCGCGGATGCGGTCGAACACCACCACCGTGTCGTTCACCGAATAGCCGAGCACCGCCAGCACCGCAGCCAGCGCGGTCAGGTCGAAGTTCCACTGGAAGATCGCAAACAGGCCGAAGATGATCAGCACGTCGTGAGCGGTCGCCGTGATGGCCCCGACGGCAAACTTCCACTCGAAGCGCACCGCGAGGTAACCCATGATGCCCAGCGTCACCACGATCAGCGCCAGCAGGCCGTCGTAGAGCAGTTCGCTGCCCACCTGCGGGCCGACGAACTCGACCCGCTTCATCTCGACCTTCGGCTCGCGCTCGCGCAGGGCCTTGAGCACCACCTCGGAGACCTGCGCGCTGGTCACCTCGGGCTTGACCGGGATGCGGATCAGCACGTCGCGCGCAGTGCCGAAGTTCTGCACGATCGCGTCAGACATGTTCACGGTCGCGAGTTTCTCGCGCACCGTGTTCACCTCGATCGGCTCCGGGTAGGTGACTTCGATCACCGTGCCGCCGGTGAAGTCGATGCCGAGGTTCAGGCCGCGGAAGGCCAGGCCGGCGACGGCAATGAGCACCGCTATGACCGATACGGAGAACCACGGCTTTGCGTTCGCCATGAACGGCAGCGCGCGGGTGACCTTGTAGACTTCGAACATGGTGGTTCCTGGTGTCCGTTCGAGACTAGACGGAGAGGCTCTCGACCTTGCGCTGCCGGCCGTAGCTGAGGTTGACCAGTGCACGCGAGACCAGCACCGCGCTGAACATGGTGGTGAAGATGCCGATGCACAGCGTAACCGCGAAGCCGCGGATCGGCCCCGACCCGAGCCAGAACAGCGCGAAGCCGGCGATCAGCGTGGTGATGTTGGCGTCCAGGATGGTGTCGAACGCGCGGTCGTAGCCGGCATGGATCGCCGCCTGCGGCGTGGAGCCGTTGCGCAGTTCCTCGCGTATGCGCTCGTTGATCAGCACGTTGGCATCGATCGCCATGCCCAGGGTGAGCGCGATGCCGGCGATGCCGGGCAGCGTCAGCGTTGCCTGGAGGAGCGACAGGATCGCCACCAGCAGCAGCATGTTCGCCAGCAGCGCGACCACGGAGATCACGCCGAAGAACCGGTAGTAGATGCACATGAACACCGTGACCAGCAGCATGCCGACCAGCGTCGAGTTCACGCCCTTGGCGATGTTGTCAGCACCGAGGCTCGGGCCGACGGTGCGCTCTTCGATGATCTCCATCGGCGCGGCCAGGGCGCCGGCGCGCAGCAGCAGCGCCGTGTCGCGCGCCTCGGCCGTGGTCATCCGGCCGCTGATCTGCACGCGGCCGCCACCGATCTCGGTGCGGATCACAGGGGCGGTGACCACCTCGGCCTTGCCCTTCTCGATCAGCAGGATGGCCATGCGCTTGTTCACGTTCTCGCGCGTCACCTGCTGGAAGATGCGCGAGCCCTGGCCGTCGAGCGTGATGTGTACCGCCGGCTCGCCAGTCTGGCCGTCGAAACCGGGCTGGGCATCGGTGATGCGCTCGCCGGTCAGCACCGCCGTACGCCGCACCAGCAAGCCGCCGCCGTTGCGCTCGGTAAAGTACTCGGTGCCGAACGGCGGGTTGCCGGCAGCACCCGCCTGGAGGCTCGACAAGTCGCTCAGGTCTTCGGCGACCATGCGCACCTCGAGCGCCGCGGTGCGCCCGAGCAGCTCTTTCGCCTTGGCCGTGTCCTGCACGCCGGGCAACTGCACGACGATGCGGTCGGCACCCTGCTGCTGGATCACCGGTTCGGCAACGCCCAGTTCGTTCACGCGATTGCGCAGCGTGGTGACGTTCTGCTGGAGCGCGAACTCCTGGGAGCGCTTGATCGCCTCGGGACGCACCGATGCCACCAGCCGGAACTCGCCGCCCTCTTCCACCTCGCGCAGCGACAGGTCGGGCGAAGCCTTGGTGATCGCCACCGAAGCCTTCTCGCGCGACGCCGCGTCACGGAAGCGCACCACCACGTTCATGCCCTCGCGCGTGATACCCGCCGAGGCGAGCTTCTGTTCGCGCAGCGTGGTGCGCAGCTCGTTCACGTAGCCCTCGACCTTCTTGTTCAGGGCTGCCTTCATGTCGATCTGCAGCAGGAAGTGCACGCCGCCGCGCAGGTCGAGGCCGAGGTACATCGGCAACGCCCGCAGGCTGGTGAGCCAGGACGGCGAATTCGACACCAGGTTCAGCGCGACGATGTAGCCGTCGCCCACGGCCTTCTCCACGATCTCTTTCGCGCGCAGCTGGATGTCGGTGTCGGCAAAGCGCAGGCGCAGGCTGCCACCGTCGAGAACGGAGCCCACCGGCGCGATGTTCGCCGCCGTCAGTGCCTCGGAGGCACGCGTCTGCAGCGCGATGTCGGCCTTCAGCGTCGCGCGCACCGGCGAGACCTGCAGCGCAGGCACCTCGCCGAAGAAGTTCGGCAGCGTGTAGATCGTCGAGACGATCATCGCCACGGCGATGATCACGTACTTCCACAACGGGTAGCGATTCATGCTCGGTGTTCCTTGCCGCGGGCGATGAGGGTGCGGACGGTGGTACGGACGGGACGCAGCCGGCCCGGCGGCGAGGCCAAAGCCGACGCCGCCCGGCTCAGGCGCGCCCCGGTGGGACGTCAGCCGTCCTGCGCTGCCTTGATCGTGCCCTTCGGCAGCACCGTCTGCACGGCCGGTTTCTGCATGAGGATCTCCACGCCCGGGGCGATTTCGACCGTCAGGTAGTTCTCGCCGACCTTGGTGACCCGACCGAGTTCGCCCCCTCCGGTGACGATCTCGTCGCCCTTGGCGAGCGCGGCCACCATGGTGCGATGCTCCTTGGCCCGCTTGAGCTGGGGCCGGATCAGCAGGAAGTACAGAACCACGAACATCAGGATGATCGGCATCAGGCTCAGGATATCCATCTGGCCGGTACCGGCGGCGCCTTGCGCCCACGCGTTGCTGATCAACACCCTTGGAACTCCTCTGTTGTGATGACGGCCGGCGCTGCCGGTTCATAAGCCCTTGATTTTATCATTGTTCGTTGCTGCTCAACGGGTCGTCGGCCGGACTTTCCGGGCGGCTGGCAGCCGCACCGCCCCACTCGAAGCGGTCCAGCGTACCGGCGGCGATGGCCGCGCGCAGTTCGCGCAGCAGCACCTGGTAGGCATGCAGGTTATGCAGCGTGTTCAGGTGCGCCCCGAGAATCTCGTTCGCACGTTGCAGATGATGCAGATAGGCCCGGGTGAAGTTGCGGCAGGTGTAACAGTCGCAGCTCTCGTCCACCGGGCGCAGGTCGCGCTGGTACTGCGCGTTGCGCAGCTTGACCGTGCCCTGCCGCGTGTAGAGCCAGCCGTTGCGAGCATTGCGCGTGGGCAGCACGCAGTCGAACATGTCGACGCCGCGGCGCACCGCCTCGATGATGTCCGACGGGGTACCGACGCCCATCAGGTAGCGCGGCCGGTCCGCCGGCAGTTTCGGCGCCACATGACGCAGGATGCGCATCATGTCGTCCTTCGGCTCGCCGACCGACAGTCCTCCGATCGCATAGCCGTCGAAGTCGAGCCGGGCCAGCGTGTCGAGCGAGCGGTCGCGCAGGTGTTCATGCATGCCGCCCTGGACGATGCCGAACAGGGCATTGGTGTTGCCCAGCACCTCGCGATGTTCGCGCCGGCAGCGTTCCGCCCAGCGCAGCGACATCTCCATCGACAGCGCCGCCTGCGCCTCGGTGGCCGGGAAGGCGGTGCAGTCGTCGAAGCACATGACGATGTCGGAGTTGAGCACCTTCTGTATCTGCATCGACACTTCCGGGGTGAGGAAGCAGGGGTCGCCGTTGACCGGCGAGCGGAACTTCACGCCCTCCTCCGTGATCTTGCGCATCTCGCCCAGGCTGTACACCTGGAAGCCGCCGGAGTCGGTCAGGATCGGCCCGCGCCACTGCATGAAGCCGTGCAGCCCGCCATGGTCGGCGATCACGTCCAGCCCGGGCCGCAGCCACAGGTGGAAGGTGTTGCTGAGCACGATCTGCGCACCGATCTCGACGATCTCGCGCGGTGCCATGGCCTTGACCGTGCCGTAGGTACCTACAGGCATGAAGGCCGGGGTGTCGACCGCGCCATGCGGCAGCGTCAGGCGCCCCAGCCGGGCCGCGCCGTCGGTTGCCCGCACCTCGAAGGTCAGGCCCATGGGGCGTGCCCCGCATGCCGTGCCGCCACTGCCGTTGCTGCCATCGCAGCCATCGCTGCCATCGCTGCCATCGCTGCCATCGCTGCATCCATCGATCGGTCCATCCGTTCAGTCATCCACGCGCAGGCGCGGGACGCTCGGCTCATGGTCCCGGGGTGTAACACAGCGGCAGAAATCACGCCTGCGTCAGTTCGTTCTGACCATCCACATGCCCGGGCGACGCACGCGACAGCAGCATCGCATCGCCGTAGCTGAAGAAGCGGTAGCGCTGCTCGACGGCATGCCGGTAGGCCTGGCGGATCGGCTCGACACCCGAGAACGCCGACACCAGCATCAGCAGCGTCGACCTGGGCAGGTGGAAGTTGGTGATCATCCGGTCGACCACCCGGAAGCGGAACCCCGGCGTGATGAACAGGTCGGTCTCGCCGCTCGACGCCGAGAGCGCTCCGTCGGGCGAGCGCGCGGCGACCGTCTCGAGCGTGCGCACGACCGTCGTACCGACCGCCACCACCCGGCCACCGGCCGCCTGCGTCTGCGCGATGGCATCGACGGTC
>CAIQON010000362.1 GCA_903873475.1 uncultured bacterium | reverse complement strand
TGCCCTCGGGTATCACCCGCTTGACGATCGAATAGGTATCCTGAACCTCGATGCGGAACGGCACGCCGAGCGCGGTCAGGTAGTCGGGCAGGATGTGCTCCGGGAAGCCCGGATGCCGCTGGTCGAGGTTGACCGCGACGATCTCGAAATCGATCGGCGCACGCTCGCGCAGCTTCATCAGTATGTCGAGCAGGCCATAGCTGTCCTTGCCGCCGGACAGGCAGACCATCACGCGGTCACCGGCCTCGATCATGGCGAAGTCGCCGATCGCCTGACCGGCGAGCCGGCACAGGCGCTTCTCGAGCTTGATGGCTTCTCGCCGCTGGCGCTCCAGCAGCTTCGGGTCGGGCGCGTTCATGACCGCCCGATGATAGCCGTCGCCGCGCCGCCTGCCACCAGGCCGGCGATGCCGGGCGGGATGCCGGACAGCTTCACAGGCTCAGATGTGCACGTTCCGGCCGCCATCGACGGCGAGGATCTGGCCGGTGACGTACGGCGCATCGTTGACCAGGAAGTTCACCGCGCGCGCGATGTCCTGCGGCTCGCCGACGCGCTTGAGCAGGCTGGAGCTGATGATGCGCTGGCGCGCCACCTCGTCCTGCCATTCGCCGTCTTCGGGCCACATGATCGCGCCCGGCGCGACCGCGTTGACCCGCACTTCCGGGCCGAGTTCGCGCGCCAGCGACCGGGTCAGCGTGACCAGCCCGCCCTTGGCCGCGTTGTAGACCAGGTAGTTCTTCAGCGGCCGTTCGGCATGAATGTCGACGATGTTGACGATCGAACCGTGCGAGCGGCGCAGGTGCGGCGCCGCAGCCTGCGACAGGAACAGCGGCGCCTTCAGGTTCGTGCCCATCAGGTCGTCCCACGCCTGCTCGGTGACCTCGCCGACCGGCGTCGCGTAGAAGCTGGACGCGTTGTTGATCAGCACGTCCAGCCGGCCGAATCGCTCTACCGTGTCGTTCACCAGCGAAGGCAGGCTGGACAGCTTCAGGATGTCGGCACGCGCGAGCGCGACCGAATCGGTGCGGATCGCGTTCAACTCGTCCTGCAGCGCGTGCGCTTCCTTCGAGGAACTGCGATAGTGCACCATCAGGTTGGCACCGGCGGCATGCAGCGAACGGCAGATGGCAGCTCCCACCCGTTTGGCCCCACCCGTGATCAGCACGACCTGTCCTTGCACCGCTGCGCGCCCCCGTAGTCCGATCCACATAGTACCTCGCGTCCATGCAATCCACCCTGCGCCCGCTCGCAGCACTGCCGGAACCGGCGCCCGAAGCCCTCGCCGCCAGCCGCGCGCTCGCCGGCCGGATCGCCGATGCGATCACCGGCGCCGGCGGTGCGATCGATTTCCCGCGCTACATGGAACTGGCCCTCTACGAGCCCGACCTCGGCTACTACACCGGCGGCGCACGCAAGTTCGGCGCGGAGGGCGACTTCACCACCGCACCGGAGCTGACCCCGCTGTTCGGCCACACCCTCGCGCGCACGCTGGCACCGGTGCTGCGCGAACCCGGCAGCGAACTGGTCGAACTCGGGGCTGGCACCGGCCGCCTGGCCTGCGACCTGCTCGACGCGCTGCGCGAACTGGACGCCCTGCCCGCGCATTACTCGATCCTCGAACTGAGCGGCGAGTTGCGCGCCAGGCAACGCGAAGCCCTGGAGGCACGGCATCCGGCACTGCTGGCCCGGGTGCGCTGGCTCGACGCGCTGCCGCCGGCAGTGCATGGGGCGATGGTCGCCAACGAGGTGCTCGACGTGGTGCCGGTGCACCTGGTGCACTGGACGGCGGACGGCCCGATGGAACGCTGCGTCGCGCTGGCCGGGGCAGGCATCGGCGGGCGGGGAATCGCCGGGGCCGACCCGTCCTTTGCGTGGGTGGACAGGCCGATCACCGAGCGCGGTCTGTCGGCGGCGATCGACCGGCTGCCGATCCCTGCCACGGCCGACGGTTACCTGTCCGAAGTGGCGCCGGCAGCGGCCGCGCTGGCGGCATCGCTGGTCGAGCGACTGCAGCACGGGGTTGCACTGTTCATCGACTACGGCTTCGGCCGCGCCGAGTTCTACCACCCGCAGCGGCGGCAGGGCACGCTGATGTGCCACTATCGCCAACATGCCCACACCGATCCGTTCTTCCTGCCCGGGTTGCAGGACATCACCGCCCACGTGGATTTCACCGCCATCGCCGAGGCTGCCGTCGATGCGGGCGGCCGCCTTGCCGGCTACACCACCCAGGCGCATTTCCTCCTGGATGCGGGGATCGCCGGGCTTCTTGGCCGCACACCGGCCGACCAGCCGGGCCGTTACCTGCCTCAGGCGGCCGCTGCGCAGCGACTGCTTTCGCCGGCCGAGATGGGCGAGCTGTTCAAGGTGATGACCATCGCGCGCGGATGCGACCTCGCGCTGCCGGGGCTCGGCGCGCGCGATCTGTCGCGCCTGTTGTGAGGAGGGCGCGACGATGAGCATTGCAGGGCGCGGGGGGACCCGCCGCTCGGTCATCGTGGTCCTGCTGCTGGCGGTGGCCGCTGCCGGCGCCGGATGGATGCAGTGGCGCGGCCCGGCGGTGCGGCTGGCGGCAGTGGAAGAAGCGCCGATCGTCCATGCGATCGTGGTCAGCGGACGGGTGCAGGCGCCGAACCGGATCGAGATCGGCTCGGTGATCACCGGCCGCGTGGTGAACGTGCGCGTCGTCGAAGGCAACACGGTCGAGGCGGGCCAGCCACTGATCGAGCTCGACGCGCAGGAACTGCAGGCCGGCGTCGCGCAGGCGCAGGCGGCGGAGTCGACCGCGCGCACCCGTATCGCCAGCGTCGGCGAACTGGCCCTGCCGCAATCGACCGACGCGCTGGCCCAGGCCGAGGCGCAACTGCGCTTCGCCGAAGCCGACTACCAGCGCCAGCGTGCGCTGCGCGACAAGGGTTTCATCAGCGATGCACGCCTGGACGACGCCGACCGGCAGGTCGCCGTTGCACGCAGCCAGCTGGAATCGGCGCGTACCCAGCGGCGCGCCCAGGAGGCGGGTGGGGTTGCCGCACGCGACGCGGTGGTCCGGTGGCGCGAAGCGGTGGCCGCGCGCGAACTGGCGCAGGCGAAGCTGGCGCAGACCGTGATCCGGGCGTCGGTCGCGGGCACGGTGCTGGCACGCAGCGTGGAGCCGGGCGACATCGTCACCTCGGCCAGGCGGCTGCTGGTGGTCGCCTCGCGCGGCGACACCCGTCTCACCGCGCAGATAGACGAGAAGAACCTGCCCTACCTGCGCGAGGGCAGCCGTGCGATCGCCTCCAGCGATGCATTCCCCGGCGAGCGGTTCGAAGCCGTGCTGTACTACGTGAGCCCGGGCGTGGACACCTCCCGCGGCTCGGTCGAGGCGCGCTTCCGCGTCGCTTCGCCGCCGTCCTACCTGCGCGCCGACATGACCGTATCGATCGACATCGAGGTCGCGCGCAAGGACAAGGCGCGCCTGATCCCGGCGGCGGCGGTGCGCGAGGCTGAAGGCCATGCGACGGTCCAGCGGCTGGACAACGGCCGGCTGGTCGCGGTACCGGTGACCCTGGGCATCCGCGGCGGCGCGAAGGTCGAAGTGCTGTCCGGTCTGGAATCCGGCGACACGGTGGTGCTGACCCGCGGCCTGGCAGACGGCTCGCGGGCGCGCGCCCGGTGACCGCCCGGAAGTGCCGCCGGTGATGCGCTTCGAATGGATCGTCGCCTGGCGCTTCCTGCGCGAAGGCGGATTGCAGACTGCGCTGATCGTGGTCGGCGCAGCGCTGGGCATCTCTTTCATCGTGTTCATCACCGGCTTCCTCGGCGAACTGCAGCGCGACATCGTGCAACGCACGCTGGGCGTCCAGCCGCATGTGACGGTCAAGCCGCTCGAGGAGGTGGCACGGCCGCTGCGGCCGGAAGGTTCGCAGGGCGGCTCGCCGGTCGTGCTGTCCGATATCCAGCCGCGCGGCCAGCGGCTGCGCTCGATCGACCAGTGGCAAGCCACGGTCGCACGCCTTCGCGAGAATGGCGACGTGCGCGCGATCTCGCCGCTGGCAGCCGGCCCTGGCCTGGTCACGCGCGGCGATTCGAACAAGTCGCTGACCATCGTCGGGATCATGGCCGAGCCCTATGCAGCCGTCACACGGCTCGACCAGAAGCTGGTCGCAGGCACGCTCAGGGTAGACCCCGGCGACGTGCTGCTCGGCCGAGACCTGGCCGAAGACCTCGGCGTCGGCATCGGCGACACGGTACGGCTGTCGACGCCGGGTTCCACCGGCGACACCTACCGCGTGCGCGGCATCTTCGACCTTGGCGCGAAGAACCTCAACCAGCTCTACGCCTACGTCGGGCTGGCGACGGCGCAGGCACTGCATGCGTTGCCCGGCGGCGTGACCAGCATCGAGGTCACGGTGGGCGACCTGTGGGATGCAGAGCGCGTCGCCGCCGACCTGTCCCGCACCATACCGCACCTGGTCGAGAGCTGGATCCGCACGAACAGGCAACTGATGGTCGCGCTGGCGAACCAGACGCTGATGACACGGATGATCCGCATGACCTTCGGCCTGGTGGTGGCGATCGGCGTGGCCAGCGTGCTGATGGTCGCCGTGGTGCAGAAGACGCGCGAGATCGGCATCCTGCGCGCGATGGGTACCTCGCGCAGGCGCGTGCTGCGGGTGTTCCTGCTGCAGGGCGCGATCATCGGCCTGATCGGTTCGGTGCTCGGCTGCGCGCTCGGCTACGGGCTGGCCTGGTTCATGAGCGGCATCCTGACCTCGGCCGACGGTACGCGGCTGTTCACCGCCCAGGTCGACCTGCCGCTGTATCTGTACACGACCGTGGGCGCCATCGTGCTGGGCGTGGTCGCGGCCATGCTGCCCGCGCGCCGTGCGGCCCGGCTGGACCCGGCACAGGCGATACGGATGTGAACCCGCGGCCGCCAGCGTCTCCCGTGCCGCCCGTCGTTTCGATGTCGGCCGTGCACAAGCGCTTCAACGAGGGATTGCCGAACGAGGCCGCGGTGCTGCACGGCATCGACCTCACGGTCGCACCCGGCGAATTCGCTTCCCTGATCGGCCCGTCCGGCTCCGGCAAGAGCACGCTGCTCAACCTGATCGGCCTGCTCGATCGCCCGAGCACGGGCGAATACCTGCTCAAGGGCGTATCCATCGGCGACGCCAGCGACGACGAGCGCACGCGCGCGCGGCTCGACACGCTCGGCTTCGTGTTCCAGTTCCACCACCTGCTGCCCGAATTCAGTGCGCTCGAGAACGTGATGCTGCCCGGCCTGATGCGCGACGGCGCGTTCACGCCAGCCATCCGCGCCGGCGCACGCGAGTTGCTGGCGGCGGTCGGACTGGCCGACGCGATCGACAAACGGCCGGGCGAATTGTCTGGCGGAATGCAACAGCGGGTCGCGATCGCCCGCGCGCTGGCCCTCGCACCCGACCTCGTCCTCGCCGACGAACCAACCGGGAACCTGGACACCCACAGCGCCGACGAGGCGTTTGCACTGCTGCGCCGCTTCAACCGCGAACAGGGATGCGCCTTCATCATCGTCACCCATGATCCGCGACTGGCGGCTCGCTGCGACCGGGTGATCGAACTGCGCGACGGCATGATCGAGCGCGACGGAGCGGTCACGCGCACCCCAGTTGCAACCGACGCGACCTGATGGCCGTCCCGGTCGCATTGCAGGCATCCGGGATTGCGGTGGTATGTCGATTGCTTGCAGAATCTGCGGTCTGATCATTTCAGCCACCTTTCCCCCCGAACGACGGAGCGGCTTGATGCAACCTGATTCCTGCATGTCACGACACCCGATGCGTGCGGTACCCGAGGCGCTGCGCCAGGTACCCCGCTCGATCAACCGCCTGGCCGTGCTGGCGGCCGGCACGCTGCTCGGTTTCGCGCTGGCTGCGGGCCCGGTGCAGGCGCAGCCCTGGAAGCCCAGCCGGACGGTCGAACTGGTGGTGCTGGCATCCCCGGGTGGCGGCAACGACAAGGCCGCGCGCGCGCTGCAGAAGATCTGGGCGGACAACAAGATCGTCGATGCGGTGGTCACCAACCGGGTCGGCGGTGGCGGGACGCTGGCGTATACCTACGTCAGCCAGAAAACAGGCGACGCCCATTACATTGCCATCGCGCAGGCAGGCATCCTGACCAACCAGCTCGCCGGCCGTACCAACCTGACCTACAACGACCTGACCGTCCTGCCCTACATCGGCACTGAGCCGGTGTCGCTGGCGGTACGCACGGAATCGCCGATCAAGACGCTGAAGGATTTCGCCGACCGCCTGCGCAAGGATCCGGCATCGCTGACCATCTCGCCCGGCAGCACGCTGGCCAGCACGAACCACTTCGTGGTCGCCCTGCTCGCCCGCGCGGTCGGCGCAGACCCGCGCAGGCTGCGCATGGTCACCTTCGGCGGGGGCGCCGAGGCCGCCACCAACGTGCTCGGAGGGCATATCGACGCAATGGTCAACGCGTCGAACAACGCCGTGCCGCACATGCAGTCGGGCAAGATGCGCATCCTCGGCATTTCGTCGCCGAAACGCACGGCGAGCATGCCCGACGTGCCTACGTTCCGCGAGATGGGCTTCGACGTGATCCAGGACAGCTGGTATGTCTTCCTCGGGCCGCGCGCAATGACCCAGCCGCAGATCGATTTCTGGGACGACGTGTTCGCGCGCACGATGAAGACACCGGAGTGGAAGAAGTTCGTCGCCGACAACGGCTGGGACTACGGCTTCAT
Organism: uncultured bacterium; assembly: GCA_903873475.1. Classification (GTDB taxonomy): domain Bacteria; phylum Pseudomonadota; class Gammaproteobacteria; order Burkholderiales; family CAIKXV01; genus CAIKXV01. Next base: position 2,353 of record CAIQON010000362.1, on the reverse strand, counting down.
GCCGTCACGCGAAACGGCAGCCTTCCTGAAGAAAGAACATGAAGAAGCACGCAGCATCATGTCCGACCTCGGCGCACTGAAGGCCGGCCAGTGATGCATGGCGCCCGTGGCGGGCGGCGGCACTGCCCGACACCCGCGCGGTCGCTGGTTTTCCGATGAACGTGCCCTCCGCGCCGGCGCCACGCCGGCTGCCGGCGATCCTGATGCTGCTTGCCACGCTGGCGACTGCGGCAGCCTACCTGCGTGCGACGCTGGCGCTGCCCCACCCGGAGCTCGCCGATCCGCTCGGCCCGCAGATCTTCCCGATCCTGGTCAGCGGCGGGCTGCTCCTGTGCGCACTGCTGATGGTGGTCGACCTCTGGCGCACGGGCGACGGCCGCATACCCGTGCTGCTCGAGGGCAACCTGCCCTTCGACCTGCACTCGACGCTGATGGTCGCCGGCATCACCACCTGGACCGGGCTCTACTTCTTCGTGTTCGAACGCGTCGGCTTCCTGCTGTCCACGGTGGTCTTCCTGCTCGGGCTGATGTCGGTGTTCAACGCCGGACACAGGGTCACCAACCTCTGCACGGCAGCCGGCTTCACCATCGGCGCCTGGCTGCTGTTCACCCGCGTGCTGTCGGTGCGGTTGCCACAGGGCATCCTGCCCTTCTGACGCGGAAAAGACGCCACCCTTGGACGCATTCGATCACCTGCTCAACGGTTTCTCGGTAGCCACCCAGCCGATCAACCTGGCCTATGTGTTCCTGGGCTGCCTGCTCGGCACGGTCATCGGGGTGCTGCCCGGCATAGGTCCGGCTGCCGCGATCGCGCTCCTGCTGCCGATCACCTACGGCATCGAACCGACCTCTTCGCTGATCATGCTGTGCGGTATCTACTACGGCGCGATGTACGGCGGATCGACCACATCGATCCTGATCAACACACCCGGCGAATCGTCGTCGGTGATGACCGCGCTCGACGGCTACGCGATGGCACGCAGCGGGCGCGCGGGCGCGGCACTGGCGATCTCGGCGATCGCCTCCTTCATCGCCGGCACCGCTTCCGTGGTACTGCTGTCGCTGCTCGCGGTGCCGCTCGCGGGCTTCGCGCTCAGGTTCGGGCCTGCAGAGTACTTCACGCTGATGCTGTTCGCGATGACTTCGGTGGCTGCATTGACCGGCGCTTCGCTGGCCAAGGGCCTGCTGTCGATGTTCCTCGGGCTGATGTTCGCGACCATCGGCATCGACCTGCAGAGCGGGCAGCAGCGATTCACCTTCGACATGCCCGAACTCCAGGACGGCATCGGCTTCATCGTCGTGGTGGTGGGACTGTTCGCGATCGCCGAGGTATTCATCGGCCTGGAAGACCTGCTGAAGGGACGCTCGGAGATCATCCGGCTGTCGGGCAGCCTCTGGTTGACCCGCGACGAGTGGCGGCGGTCGCTGATGCCCATCGTGCGCGGCACCGGAATCGGATTCTTCAAGGGCGTGCTGCCGGGCGCCGGCGCAACCATCGCCACCATCCTGTCGTACAGCGTCGAGCGCATGCTCTCGCGGGACAAGGCGAAGTTCGGGACCGGCATGATCGAAGGCGTCGCCGGGCCCGAGGCCGCCAACAACGCATCGACTGGCGGTGCGATGGTGCCGCTGCTCACGCTGGGGGTACCGGGCTCCGGCTCGACCGCGGTGCTGCTGGCGGCCTTCATCATGTACGGGCTGCAGCCCGGTCCGCTGCTGTTCGAGAAGCGCCCGGACCTGGTCTGGGGGCTGATCGCCAGCATGTACATCGGCAACCTCGTCCTTCTGATACTGAACCTGCCGCTGGTCGGGGTGTTCGTGCGCCTGCTCTACATACCGATCGGCCTGCTGCTGCCGATGGTGGTGTCGATCTCGGCGATCGGCATCTTCGCAGTCAACGGCAACATCTTCGAGCTCTACCTGGCGCTGGGTTTCGGCGTGATCGGCTACGTGTTCCGCAAGCTGTCGGTCCCGGTCGCCCCGCTCGTGCTGTCGCTCGTGCTCGGTGGCATGATGGAGCAGTCGTTCCGGCAGGCAATGACCATCTCCGGGGCTGATCCGGCCGTATTCGTGCGCAGCCCGATCTGCATCGCACTGCTTGCCGCGAGCGTGCTTGCACTTTCGATACCGTTCGTCGCACCGCTGCTGCGCAGGTTCTTCGCCGGGCCTGCCACGGCCTGACCGGAGCCGGGACGCGGAAGCGACGGGCGTTCAAGCCCGGACGCCAGAAGGAGGAACCGCCATGGAATGCATCGATGCACCACGGCTGCAGCGCAGCCCTCGGACGTGTGCCAGCCGCACGGTTGCAACCACCGTGATGGCAGCCGGCTGGGCGCTGGCCGCGGCTCTGGCG
>CAIQON010000361.1 GCA_903873475.1 uncultured bacterium | reverse complement strand
CTGGCCGATCGCATCCTGCAGCCGCGTGGCATGCAGCCGCGCCAGGATGTCGGCCGCGCCGCCGACCGGGAAGCCGACCAGCAGCCGGACCGGCCTCGCCGGCCATTCCTGCGCGCAGGCCGGCGCCGGCAAGGCCAGCTGGCCCGCGGCACATGCAGCAAGCGCGGCACCCGCACACGCCGCACGGCCACCTGCAGTAGTCATTCGCATCGTCACTCGCCTCAGAAGATCGCGCGCCACCGCTCGATCAGTCGATCGTGCAGCGTTCGAGCGTAGCCGGATCGGGATCGGCCCCGAGGCCCCACCGTCCCGGCTGGCCCGGCACGGCGATTGTGCCACCCTCGACCGTGGTCGCGCAGCGCAGCGGGGTGTCTCCGAGGTCCACGAACGAATACTCGATCGGAGTCCCCGGCTCGAGCAGCGCATGGGTCAGGTGCAGCGTCGCCAGCAGCCCCGGTCCGAAGTAGGGCGAATGGGCGACGACCCGCACGCCGTGCCGGCGCGCGGCCTCGACCACCTCGATGAACCCGCTGACCCCGCCGATCTTGGTGACGCTCGGCTGCGCGATGTCCACCGCCCCGGCCTCGAACATGCGCTCGAAGTCGCCCGCGCTCATCGCGTTCTCGCCCGCGGACACCGGCATCCCGCAACCGCGGCGCACGCGTGCGAGCGTCGGGAAATCCTCGGGTGGCCAGACCGGTTCCTCGAACCAGGCCAGGCCGTGCGGACGCACGCCCTCGGCGATCGCCAGCGCCTCGTCACCGGTCCACGGGCAGTTGCAGTCCATCATCAGCGCAACACCGGGCCCGGCCGCCGCACGGGCAGCGGCGACCGCCTCGACCGTGATCTCGTGCAGCTTCACCTGCCGGTAGCCGGCTGCCACCGCCCGCGCGGTGTTGACCGAAACCCGCTGCGCATCGCCATAGCGCAGCAGGCTTGCATAGGCAGGCAACCGCGCGCCCTCGCCCGCCGCGGCACCGCGTCCGGCCGGCAATGCCGCGAGCAGCTTCCACAGCGGCAGGCCGGCGCGCTTGCCCGCGAGGTCCCAGAGCGCGATGTCGAGCCCGGACAATGCGAACATCACCGGACCGGTTCGCCCGAGCAGGTGCAGCTTGCGCGTGAGCTCGTCGCGGATGCCAGCGATATCCGCCTCGTCCCGGCCGACCGCGAGCGGTGCCACCAGCGTGTGCAGCGCGGTGCGCGTGGACGGCCATACCGCGAAGCCGAACGCCTCGCCCCAGCCCACGAGCCCGTCTTCGGTCTCGACGCGCACCAGCAGCATCTCCATCTGCCGCGGCTTGCCGCCGAACATCGGCTTGGGCCCGCCCATCTCGAAGGGCAGGGTCAGTGCCACGGTATCGACCGATCGGATCGTCATGTCAGGTATCCCTTCGGCTACTCCGGCTTCGCGCCGGACTCTTTCACCACTTTCGCCCATTTCGCCGTCTCGGTGGCGATCCAGCTGCCGAACTGCGCCGGCGTGCCACCGGCGACATCGAAGCCGAGTTCCTGCAGGCGCTCCTGGGTCTCGCGCCGCTGCAGCCCGCGCATCACCGCCTCGTTCACCCGCTGCACGTAGTCGCGCGGCAGGCGCGCAGGGCCGACCAGGCCGTTGATGGTCGCGGCATCGACAGCGGCGAACCCGCTCTCGCCGAACGTCGGCACGTCGGGCATGCCGCTGAACCGTTTCGGCGACGTGATGCCCAGCGCGCGCAGCCTGCCACTGGCTGCGTGCTGGCGGCCGCCGCTGGGCGTGGTGAACACCATGGTGATCTGGCCGCCCAGCACTTCGCCGATCGACTGCCCGGCACCCTTGTACGGGACATGCTGCAGGTCGATGGCTGCCACCGAGCGCAGCTGCTCGCCCGCCAGGTGCACGGCCGTGCCGTTGCCAGCCGAGCCGAAGGTGAGCTTGCCCGGCTGTGCCCTCGCCAGCGCGACCAGTTCCTTCACGCTGTTGGCGCGTACCGCCGGATGCACCAGCAGCACCAGCGGCGAGGTGGCCACCAGCACGATCGGCGAGAAATCCTTCAGCGTGTCGTAGGGCAGCTTGCCGAGCAGGCTGGGGTTGATCAGGAAGGCCGCGTCGATCATGCCGATCGTGTGCCCGTCGGGGACGGCCTGGGCGACGATCTGCGTGCCCAGCGTGCTGCTCGCACCGGGCCGGTTGTCGACCAGCACCGTCTGCCCGAACGCCTCGGACACGAATGGCGCGACGATGCGCGCGAGCGTGTCGGTGCCACCGCCGGGCACGTAGGGCACGATCATGCGGATCGGGCGGGTGATCCGGGTGTCCTGCTGCGCCTGCAGCGGCCCCGCGAGCGCGAGCAGGGACACGCCGGCGGCAGCCGCCAGCAGGGCGGCCGACGGCGCCGATCGTTTCAGTGGGTGCATCGAAGCTCTCCTCCGCGGATGGCGCGCGCCTCGCGCGTGCACCGCTGTCGTGGTCGCGGCCTTTGCCACCGCCCTGCGCGACGGCGCAGGCTTGCCCGCCTAGTCTAAGCGCCGCCTGCGGCAACGGCGCACTGCAGTTTGACTACAATGACGGCGGGTCACCACTACACTTACAACAATCGCAAACCCGGGGGAAACCATGCTCGCCAGAACACGCACCACCGAACTGCCGCGGCCGGCCGCGACGGCCGCCGTCCTGGCGATCTCGGCGCTGGCCGCCACCTTTGCACCGGCCGCGCTGGCACAGGACTACCCCTCCAGGCCGCTGCGGTTCCTCGTTCCGTTCCCGCCGGGCGGGGTCGGCGACACGGTCGGCCGGGTGATCGCCCAGCCGCTGTCGAAGGCACTCGGACAGCAGGTGGTGGTCGAGAACCGTACCGGCGCGAACACGGTGATCGCCACCGAACTGCTGATGCGATCGCCACCCGATGGCCACACGTTCAACGTGATCGCCACCAGCTTCACCGTGAACCCGGCGGCCTATTCGAAGCTGCCCTACGATTCGGCAAAGGATTTCGCCGGCATCACCCGCCTGGTGCACAACCCGCTGATCATCTGCGTGAACCCCGCCCTGCCGGCGAAGACGGTGAAGGACCTCGTCGCGCTGGCGCAGAAACGCCCGGACGAACTGACCTGGGGCGTGTCGAGCGCGCTCGGCGGCGGGCGCATCGCCGGTGAGCTGTTCTCGATGACCGCGAAGATCCGCATGACCAATGTCGCCTATGGCGGCGGCGCCCCGGCCACGACCGCCGTGCTCGGCGGCCACACCAGCATGCTGATCGGCAACGTGCTCGACTGTTCGCCGTATGTCGCCACCGGCCGCATGCGGCCGATCGCGGTCACGTCGCTGCAACGCTCGGACACGCTGCCGTCGGTGCCCACCATCGCCGAATCCGGCTACCCGGGTTTCGATGCCACGAACTGGTTCGGGGCGACCACGCGCGCCGGCGTGCCGAAGCCGATCGTCGACCGCCTCAATGCCGAGATGCTGCGCGCGCTGAAGCTGCCGGAAGTGATCGACACCTTCGCCAAGCTCGGGCTGACCACCGGTGGCATGTCCCCGGCGGAGTTCGACACCTTCCTGCGCGTGGAAACCGAACGCGCCGGGAAGATCGTGCGTGCACTCGGGCTGAAGGCAGACTGACCGGTTCGATCCGGCTG
>CAIQON010000360.1 GCA_903873475.1 uncultured bacterium | reverse complement strand
TCTCCATGCGGCTGACACCCTCCAGAAGTTGCCATCCTTGAAGGAATGGAGGAGCTACTTTCGCACGCGCGGGCTCCGCCCAGACCTGTCTGAGCAGTATTTGATCTACATCAAGCCGTTGATCAAGCGCGGGGTGCCTGTCATTTTTGACTTCCGACACCTAGCTGAGTTGCTGGGACGGACGCCAGACTTTCTTGCGCGTGCCTCATGCGCACCGGACCACTTCTATAGAACTTTTAGCATCCCGAAGAAGTCTGGAGGCTTGCGTACGATCTCATCACCATATCCATCACTCAAGGAGTGTCAGAGATGGATAGCTAAGCATATCGTCGAAAGAATACCGCTACACGCCGCAGCTACCGCCTATCGTCCGAAGTCGTCCGTCGTCTCGAATGTCGCGCCGCATCTCGTCGCCGCCTCTCACCTCCTTGTAGTCGACCTCCAGGACTTCTTCCCGTCCATTTCCAAGAAGCGGCTCATCGGATGGTTCTCATCAATTGGCTACAACTACGAGGTGTCGATTGCACTCGCCTCGCTCTGTTGTCTCGATGGCCATCTCCCACAAGGTAGCCCCGCCAGCCCATCGTTGAGCAACGCGATATGCACGACCTTGGATCGGAGGCTGGCGGGCATTGCGAACCACTTCAACCTCAGCTACACACGCTATGCGGATGACATCTGCTTCTCTGGTCCATACATACCACCGACAGTTCTGTCTCTCGTAGAAGCAGCAGTCCGACAATCTGGCTTTTCGCTGAATCCGGAAAAGACACGAGTACATCGCCCCTTAGCATCTTCGAAGATTGTAACGGGCATAAACATCGCCTCGGGAACTGCGCGACTGCCGCGGGGTAGACGGCGCCGAATCTCTCACCTAATGCACTTCATTGAATCATTTGGGTACATCAGCCATCGATCCAAGCTTAAGATCAGCGACTCTAAGTACCTACTCAGATTGCGCGGGCAACTGGAGTACTGGCGAATGATCGAACCAGATAACGAACAGGTTCACCGATACATCGCTGAAATCGCTCAGTTGCAGCGCATGCACGGCGACGGCTGACGGCTGGCATCGGCCTCCGTTCGATCCTGTTTTCCCAGCGACCGCGGGGATGACCCGCCCGCCGCCGGCGGATCAACTGGCGGATTCACCCCACTCCTGGCCTGCTACCCGCCTAGATTCAAGGGGTTGACGCCCCCTCCCGGCACTCGCAGACTGATTTCCTCGCGTGCATGCAGGCCCTTCAGGGTGCGGTGATCCCACGACGCGACAGGCGATCCGGGATGTTTTCCCGATGCCTCGGGCGCGACCTTCACGGACGAAACGCCGCCCCATGAACGCCCGCACCCGCATCGATCCCCTGAGCCGCGACATCATCCGCAAGGCGCTCCACATCGTGCGGCCGCAGTTCAGGCTCGACTTCGCAGGTGGCATCCACGGCGTGCCGCACTGGAGCCGTGTCTGGTTCCACGGCAGGCGGCTGGCCGCATCGATGGACATCAACCCGGCCGTGCTGGCCTGGTTCGCCTTCCTGCACGACAGCCAGCGCCACAACGACGGCGGTGACCCGCTGCACGGCCATCGCGCCGCCGACTTCGCGCTCGGCCTGCGCCGCGACGGGCTGGTCGGCGAACTCGCGCCGCTCGAGTTCGAGCAGTTGTGCGAGGCGATGCGCCTGCACAGCGACGGCCACACCGAGAGCGATCCGGCGATTATCGCCTGCTGGGACGCGGACCGGCTCGACCTTGGCAGGGTGGGCATCACGCCGAGGGCGAACCGGCTGTGCACGCCGCACGCACGGATGCCGCGCACGATCGATGCGGCACTTGAACTCTCGCGCAGGCACGTGCGGCGGAGCAGCTGGCGGGATTGAGGTCGATGCGAACGGGAGTTCGGCCTGCCTCAGGTTCGCGCGGCCGCTGCCGCATCCGTCCCGGACCGATTGTTCCGTAGAATCGGCCAGCCGGTGTCGCGCGGCAGCCTCTGCCGCGCGGCCCGGACGCCACCTGAGTGAGGATCATGAGCGACCACCATCACGATCACGACCACGACCATGAAAATGCGCACGATCGCCCGCTCTCCGGGCCGGCACTGCGCGTGAAGGCGCTGGAGTCCCTGCTCGTCGAGAAGGGCCTGATCGACCCGAAGACGCTCGACGAGATCGTCGACACCTACGAGCATCGGGTCGGGCCGCGCAATGGCGCGCGCGTGGTGGCCCGCGCCTGGGTCGACGCTGCCTTCCGCGAGCGGCTGCTGGCCGATGCGACCGCGGCAGTGGCAGAGTTCGGCTTCATCGAGCCGCATGCCGAGGACATGGTCGCGGTGGAGAACACCCCGGCGGTGCGCAACCTGGTCGTCTGCTCGCTGTGCTCCTGCTATCCGTGGCCAGTGCTCGGTCTGCCGCCGGCCTGGTACAAGTCTGACGCCTATCGCGCGCGCGCAGTGGTCGACCCGCGCGGCGTGCTGAAGGCCTTCGGCGAGGACATCCCCGAGGACGTCGAGGTACGTGTCTGGGACTCCACCGCCGAGATGCGCTACCTCGTGGTGCCCGAACGACCGGCCGCCACCGAGGGCTGGAGCGAGGAGGCGCTCGCCGCGCTGGTCACTCGCGACTCGATGGTCGGGGTCGGCACCGCGAAGCGTCCGGAGGGCGGCGCATGAACAGCATCCACGACATGGGCGGCATGCACGGCATGGGCCCGCTGGTGATCGAGCAGGAAGACGGCGTGTTCCACGAGTACTGGCACGGTCGGGTGTTCGCGCTGCGCATGGCCTGTGCCTTCCATCGCCGCTATAACGGCGACATGGGACGCTACGCGCGCGAACGGATGCCGCCGGCCGCGTTCCTCGCGGCGAGCTACTACGAGCGCGCCCTGTACGGCCTCGAGCGCGTGCTGGTCGAGAGCGGCATGATCGACGAGGTGGAACTGGCGAGCGGCCAGCCCTCGTCGGCCGAGCGCGCAAGCGCCTGCCTGCAGCCGTCGCAGGTCGAGGCGATCACGCGTACCCGCCGCCGCACGCGGATGGACGAGGTGCAGGTGGCGCCGAAGTTCCGCGTCGGCGATGCGGTGATGACGCGCAACTTCCAGCCCGAGGGCCATACCCGGCTGCCGCGCTATGCCCGCGGCCGGCGCGGCGTGGTCCAGCGCGACCACGGCGTGTTCTCGTTCGCCGACAGCAACGCGATGACCCGCGACCGCAAGCCGCAGCACATGTACAGCATCCGCTTCGCTGCCACCGAACTGTGGGGCGAGGCGGCCTCCCCGCGCGATACCCTCTGCCTGGACGTCTGGGATGACTATCTCCTGCCGGCCTGACGGCGCCGCTGCCGTCGATCTCGATGCGCTGCCGGCACTGCCGCGCGACGAGGCCGGCCCGGTGTTCCGGGCGCCCTGGGAAGCGCAGGCCTTCGCGATGGCGCTCGAGCTGCATCGCCGCGGCGTGTTCACCTGGAGCGAATGGGCAGCCACGCTATCGGCCGAGATCGCCGCGGCGAACGCGCGGCACGAGCACGACGATGGCAGCCACTACTACGAGCGTTGGCTCGCCGCCCTCGAGACGCTGGCGGCCCGCAAGGCCGTGGTCGGCGACGCGGAACTGGCGGATCGGATCGACGCCTGGGACCGCGCGGCGCAAGCCACGCCGCATGGCCAGCCGGTGGTACTGCCCCGCGCCTGAACCGCGCACGGGTGCAGGCACTACAATCCGCCCGCCTACCCCAGAGAGGACACCGCCCGATGCTTGCTCCGAACCGATCGAACGCCCGCCCGGCCGCCGCCGCCGCTGCGGTGGCCCTGCTGCTCGCGCTGCCGGCGACCGTCCTCGCGCAGGCCTGGCCATCCAAGCCGATCCGCGTGGTGGTGCCCTTCCCTGCGGGCGGCGGCATCGACACGGTGGCGCGCATCGTCGTGCCGAAGATGAGCGAGGCGCTCGGCCAGCCGATGGTGATCGACAACCGCTCCGGCGCCGGCGGCACGGTCGGCACCGAGGTCGTCGCACGCGCGACGCCGGACGGGCATGTGCTGCTGGCCACCTTCGCCAGCCACTCGATGAACGCGACCCTCTATCGCGACCTGTCCTACGACACCGAGAAGGCCTTCGCGCCGATCTCGCTGATCGCGACCGTACCCAACATCCTGGTCGTGCATCCCTCGCTGCCGGCAAAGACCGTCGGCGACCTGATCTCGCTCGCACGCAAGCGCCCCGGCGACATCAACTACGCGTCGGTCGGCAACGGCACGCCGGCACACCTGTCGGCCGAGCTGTTCAACATGATGGCCGGGGTCAGGATGACCCACATCCCTTACAAGGGGGCGGCGGCCTCGATCATCGGCATGATCACTGGCGAGACGCAGCTCACCTTCACCACCGTGCTGATCGCGCTGCCCCACGTGAAGGCGGGCAAGCTGCGCCCGCTCGCCGTGGCCACGCTCGCGCGCACGCCGCTGCTGCCCGAGGTGCCGACCGTCGACCAGTCAGGCCTGAAGGGCTACGAGTCGATCGCGTGGTATGGCCTGCTGGCCCCCGCCGGCACGCCGGGACCGGTCGTCGACCGGCTGAACGCCGAACTCGTGCGCTCGGTGCAGACACCCGAGGTACGCGAAAACCTGCTGCGCCAGGGCACCGAGATCGTCGCCAGTTCGCCCGCCCGCTTCGCCCAGATCATCCGCGAAGACATCGTGAAATGGACGAAGGTGGTGAAGGCGGCGGCGGTCAAGCCCGACTGAGGCCGCGATAGCGGTCATGCTCGGTCATGCCGGGTTGCATCTCGAAGCGATGCCCGGCACGCAGGTTCGCGCCGCCGCCAGCCGTCACTCGACCTTGATCTTCGCGCGGTCGACCACCTCGGCCCAGCGCGTGATCTGCGCGCGCATCTGCCGCGTGCCCTCTTCGGGCGAGTTGGCGATCGGGATGAAGCCGAGGTCGGCGAGTCGGTCGGCCAGCGCGGCGCTGCGCATCGCGCCGCCGAACGCGCGGTTGAGGGTTGCCAGCACCGGCGCGGGGACGCCGCTGGGCGCGTACAGCCCCCAGTAGGTGTCCGCGTCCACGCCCTTGATGCCGGCCTCCTCGAAGGTCGGCACGTCGCGCATCGCCGCGTTGCGCTGCCGGCCGGTGATGGCCAGCGCGCGCAGCTTGCCGGCATCGACATGCGGGCGCGCGCTGCTGATGCCGGAGAACTGCATGCTCACATGGCCGCCGAGCAGGTCGCTCATCGCCGGGCCCGTTCCCTTGTAGGGGATATGCACGATGTCGACGCCGGCCACCTGCTTCATCAGTTCGCCGGCAAGGTGCGTCGAGGCGCCCAGGCCGCCCGATGCGTAGTTGAGCGTGCCCGGCTTCGCCCGCGCGAGCGCGAGCAGGTCAGCCAGCGTCTTCGCCGGCACGCCCGGATGCGCGACCAGCACCACGGGTGCGGACGCGAGCATCGTCACCGCGCTCAGCGACTTCACGGTGTCGAAGGGCATCTTCGCCTTGAACAGCCCCGGGTTGACCAGCACCGCGCTGTCAGTGGCGAGCAGCGTGTAGCCGTCGGCTGCCGCCTTCACCACGAGCTCGGTGCCGATGATCGATGCACCGCCGGGGCGGTTGTCGAGCACCACCGGCTGGCCGAGCGTCGCACCCGCGGCCGGGCCGATCACGCGCAGCAGGTTGTCGGTGCCACCGCCCGGGCCGTACGGCACGACCACACGCAGCGGCCTTTCAGGGAACGCCTGCGCGTACGCGGCCGAGGGCAGCAGCGGCAGGGAGGTCGCAAGGGTCATCGCCAGGGCGAACCTGCGCGTGGATGCGGAACCGGACGGCATGGGCAGCTTCCTTTTCGGGGACGGCGCAGGGACGGCGGACGGCGCGATGATGATTATCGCAGTGATCGCCGAGCGATGGCAGCCGGCCCCGGGATCGCTCAGCGCGAGTTCAACGCGAGCTCAGGCAGTAATCGCCGCTGGTCGAATAGCCGCTCGGGCAGCTGCCGGTCTTCGGCATCGCATGCCTGGCACCCTGGCTGGCCAGGCAGTAGTCACCGCTGGTCGAGTAGCCGCTCGGGCAACTGCCGACCTTGGGCAGCGCGAAGCGCGCACCGCTGCCGGGTGAACAGTAGTTGCCGCTGGTCGAGTAGCCGCTGGGGCAGCTACCGGTCTTGGGCAACGCGACCGCCGCCGGCTGGGCCAGCAGCTCGGTAGCCATGCCCAACAGCAGGCCGGCGACCGCCGCCGCGACAGCGGTTGCATGCAAGGATCGATGCTTCATGGATGTACTCACCGGGAATTGTTTGCGGGGTATGTGTTCGGCGCACCAGCGGCGTTGTTCGCACCGGAAGGCGCTGCCGAGTTCACAGGGCTGGCAGGCTTGGCGGGGGCGGCGAGGCTGGCGGCGCTCGCGACATCGGGTCCCGGTGCCAGCCCTTCCCCGGGTTCGACCCGCGCAGGCATCGATACGCCGAGGAACGTGTTCAGGCGGCGATCGGCCGTCGACAGTGCAACCTGTACCGCGCTGGCATCGAATACCCGGCCATTGGCCTTGAACAACCCATCGGCGTACTCGAACGTCGCCTTCAGGCCACCGGGCACTTCGGTGGCGACGCCCATGCCGACCGCCATCTGGCGCTGGCCGGCATTGATCGCATTGCCCTTGACCGTGATCTCGCCGCTCGAGGCCAGCAGGTTCGCCAGTTCGATCGCCACCGGCTCGGTGCCAGCGGCCCCCACCGCGGCCTGCGCGGCCTTCTTCAGCTCGACCTTCAGGAACCCGTCGAGGCTGCCGTCGCCTATGGTGCCCTTGACCTCCGTGATGCCCAGCGACAGGCCGCCGGTCAGCGCGGTGCGCACCGCCGCACGCAACGTCTGCTCCTCTTCCGCCTTGAGCGACTGGAAGCCGCAGCTCTCCTGGCCGATTTTCTGGATCGTCTCGAGGCTGGCGGTATGCAGGTCGCGCAGCGATATCTGCATCGACAGATCGCTTGCCTTCTGGCCGGGCATGTTGAAGGCGCGCAGGCTGGGCGTGATCGTCACATCGGTCCGGTCGCCACGTTCGGCGGCCGCAGTCACCAGGCGGAAGCCTTCGGCCGTCCCGACGCCGGTGCCGACGCGGTCGATGCTCAATGCCATGCTGCCGGTACCGCGCATGCGGTCCTTGAGATCGACCTCGATCCCGAGGTTCGACACCTCGAGCGCCTTGCCTGCACCGCGGCCGGCGATGCGTTCGGTCTTCCACTGCATGCCGAAGGCGCTGCCGGCCAGCGTCGCCTGGCCGCTGCCGGCCGACACGCGCATCGCCTGCGCACCGCTGCCGAGGACGAGTTCGGGCATCGCGAGGCTCGACACGACCTGCCGCCCGTAGCCGACGGTTCCCTGCCCGTCCAGCCGCAACGCGCCGTTGGTGACCTTGGACAGCGCCGCACCGACTTCGCCAGACGGCACCATGGTCCAGTCGAAGCGCATCATCGACCCCGGGCGCAGCAGGTGCGACACACGATAGTCGACCTTCAGCGCGAACCCGCCAGCGGCGCCAGTCGTGTCGCAGTGGGTATCGAAACGCACGTCGAAGCTGCCCCCGGAAGAAAACAGCCCGGTGTCGTGGCGCGCGGCGGCGATGCTCACCCCGGAACCCGCCGGCGCGCCTGCAACCAGGCTGCCCATTTCGGCGGCGGCGATCCGGCCCGCATAGATGCTGGCGCCGGCCCATCCGGCGGCGATGACTGCGATGCCGCCGAGCGTGAACGCGGCGATCTTTGCGGACTTGTTCATTCGTCTCCCCGATGCAGGTTCCATGCGCCGAAATCCGGCGCGTACGGCTGCGACATCGGCAGGCCGGCGGAAATCTTTAGGTGTACTACGATAGCATCGGGACCCGCCAGACAGGACGCGCCCGATCAGAACCGCCCGCACCACCCCAGCCACCGCATCCCTGCCCTTCACGACCCTCGCCAACGGCGTGCGGCTGCTCGCGATACGCGCCCCCGGCCTGCACACCGCGTCGGTGAGCGTGTTCGTTCGCTCGGGCAGTGCCCATGAACCGGCGCGCGACAACGGCATCAGCCATGTGATCGAGCACATGGCGTTCAAGGGCACGCCCACGCGCGATGCCCGCCGGATCAACCTCGACGCCGAGCGCCTGGGCGCGGACGTGAACGCGCATACCGACAAGGACCACACCGCGTACTACATGTACGGCATGCCGCGCGATGCGGTCGCGATGATCGGGATGCTCGGCGACATCGTGCGCCACGCCACCTATCCCGAGGCGGAGCTCGAGCGCGAGCGCACCGTGCTGCTGGCCGAGCTCGCCGACGAGCAGGACGATCCGGTCGCCACCGCCTACCGCCTGTTCGACGAGGCGAGCTTCGGCGCGCATCCGGTGGCGCGCCCGGTGATCGGCACCGCACGGACGATCTCGCGCTTCACGCGCGACGATCTCGTGCGCCATGTCGCGCGCCAGTACTCCGGCGCGAACGTGGTCGCCGGGGTGATCGGCGACATCGATCCGGACGCCGCGCTCACCGCGCTGACGAAGGCGTTCGCGTCGATGCCGCGCGGCGAAGAGAACACGATCGCCGCGCCGGCCTTCGTCAGCGGCGTACGCGCGCGCCGCGTCACCGGCAGCAGCCAGACCCACCTGGTCGCCGGGTTCCCGATCGCATCGCTGCGCGCAGACGATCCGACCGCCCGCGTCGCCGCAGCCGTGCTGGGCGAAGGGATGAGTTCGCCGCTGCTGCACCACCTGCGGGAACGCCTCGGGCTGGTGTACCACGCCGATTGCTCGGCCGACGTGATGGACAGCTGGGGCCAGTTCATGGTCGAGGCCTCGACGTCGCCGGCCAACGTCGAGGCGCTGCTGGGCGAGCTCGCGAAGATGCTGCACGATCACGCGGCCCGCATCGATCCCGCGGAACTGCGCCGCGCGCGCAACCAGGTACTCGTCGCAAGGCTGCGCACGCTGGAGCGCGCCGGACGCCGGCTGGAAGACGCAGCGCTGGACCTGTTCGCGCTCGGCCGTGCGCGCAGCCATGAAGAATGGCTCGACCGCATCGCTTCGGTCACCGGTACGAAGGTGCGTCAGCTGTTCGAGCGGATGCTCGATGCTGGCCCGGCGGTCGCGCTGACCGGAAATGTGCGCCCCGGCATGCGCGATCAGGCTGCCAGGCTTCTTGAGGTGCGGCACGCCTGATTGCCCTCGTGGCTGCCTTCCGGCATGGCATTTGCTCCGGCACAATGGCCGTGCAGCCACGAAACCGGGGACGTCCATGCGTGCAAGTGTCGCAGTCATCAGCCTTCCTGTGCTCCTCTACACCCTTGCAGCAGCGTCCGCGAGCGCCACGGCGGCCGCCTATCCAGACCGCGTGGTGCGGCTGATCGTTCCCCGCGCGCCGGGCGGCCTGGTGGACATCGTCGCGCGCGTCTACGGACAGCAGCTCGCCGAGAAGCTCGGGCAGCCGGTGGTGATCGACAACCGCCCCGGCGGCGGCGGCACGATCGCGGGCGAGGCAGCGCTGCGCGCGTCGCCGGACGGGCATACCCTGTTCGTGTCGACACAGGACAGTCAGGTGCTGACGCCGGTGCTGCGGAAGAAGCCACCCTACGATGCACTACGCGACTTCACGCAGATCTCGATGCTGTTCACCACGCCGCTGTACCTGTTCGTGCATCCGTCGGTGCCCGCGCAGACCGTGCAGGAGCTGATCGCCCTCGCACGTGCGCGTCCGGGCAAGCTGACCTATGCGTCACTGGGCGTCGGTTCGACCCAGCACCTGGCGGCCGAACTGTTCCGCAGCAAGACGAAGGTCGACATCCTGCACATCCCGTACAAGTCGACCTCGCAGGCGCTGGTGGAACAGCAGACCGGCCAGGTCGACCTCAACTTCACCGCCGGCACCAGCCACTTCCCGTTCGTCAACAGCGGCAAGCTGCGCGTTCTGGCCTCCACCGGTGCGAAGCGCGGCACGCAGTACCCGCAACTGCCGACGATGATCGAAGCGGGTGTCGCGGGGTTCGACATGGAGCCCTGGTACGGCCTGTCCGGACCCGCGGCCATGCCAGCCGCGATCGTCGAGAAGCTCAACCGGGCGACCGGCGAGATCCTGCGTTCGGCTGCGATCCGCGAGCGCTTCGCGGCCGACGGGCTGGAACCGCGGCCGTCCACGCCGAAGGAATTCGATGCGCAGATCCGGGCCGATATCCCGCTCTGGACCCAGACGATGCGTGCGGCGGGCGTGCCGCAGGAATAGCGGGTGCTGCTGCCGGGTGCGGCTCCGGTCAGACCATCGGCACCATCACCCGTTCGCGGAAGGCCGGCCGCTGCTGCAGTTCACCGTACCAGCGCTCGAACGCGGGCAACGGCTCGCGCGCGATGCCATCGAACGCATGCCAGCGGTATGCGTAGATGCCGATCGGGATGTCGGCGACGGTGAACGTGTCGCCGGCGACGAATCGCGAACCCTGCAGGTGCCGGTCGACCATGGCGAGGTGGCGCTGGGTGTCGGCGATGGAACGCGCGACCGTCGCGTGGTCGCGTTCTTCCGGTTTCTGCCGCACCAGCCCGTGGAACATCGGGGTGAACGCAACGTTGAGGCTGTTCAGCTGCCAGTCCATCCATTGCTCGGCGATCGCCGCACGTTTCGGATGGCCGGGATAGAAGCCGGGCGGGCCGTGGCGCTTCGCCAGGTAGCGGAGGGTCGCGTTCGACTCCCAGAGCACGAAGCCGTCGTCCTCGACGATGGTCGGGATGGTGCCGTTCGGGTTCATGGCGAGGTACGGTGCCTCCCGGTTGCCGCCGAACTCGCGGCCCATGTCGATGCGCTCGTAACCGATGTCCAGTTCGTCACAGCACCAGGTGACCTTCTGCACGTTGGACGAACTTGCGCGCCCGTAGATCTTCATCGTCAGGCCTCCGCTCCGTTGACCGCCGCGATCAGTTCGAACGCCGCCCTGCGTTCGGCCTCGGTAGAGCCGACGTTGATCAGCATCTCGTCGATGCCGACATCGAAGAAGCGACGCACGGTCGCAACGCAGGTGGACAGGCTGCCGGTGACTGCGAACGCCTCCACCGCGGCATCGGGCACCAGCCTCGTCGCCGCATCGAGGTCGCGCCGGGCGATGCAGTCGATGATCGCCGGCTGGTCGATCGGCAGGCCCGACAGCCGGATGTTCTCGGCCATCAGCCGGTTGCGGAACAGGTAGGCCAGCTTGCGCCGCACGCCTTCGAACGATTCGCGTTCGTCGGTTCCGAAGTAGGCGAAGCAGGCACGGGGCCGGCCGGACGCGTCGATACCTGCGCCGGACGCGCCACCCTCGAACGCCTCGACGCAGGCGCCGGCGAAGGCCGGCGAGAAACCGGCCGACAACTGCAGCGAGGCCGAGGTTGCACCCGCGCGGCGCGCCATCTTCGGCTCGAGGCAGGTCACGTAGACGGGGATCGCCACGCCCGCGGCGACGTTCAGCTTCGCGCCGTCCAGCCTGAAGGTGCGGCCGGCGAATTCGACCGGCTGGCGCGCGAACAGCCGGTCGAGCGCACCGACGAAGTCGCACACCGCGTCCTCGGCATCTTCGACCACCGCGCCGGACTGCGACAGGTCGAGCGGGTTGCCGATGCCGATCGACGCTGCGACCCGGCCCGGCGCGAACTCCGAGAGCGTCGCCAGCATCATCGCCACCGTGGTCGGATGCGCGATGAACGGCGACAGGTTGGACGGCACCACTCGGATGCGCCGGGTGCCGGAGGCGATGATCGTCGCCAGCGTGGGCGCATCGCGCCCGCCCAGGTGCTGCGTCATCCAGATGCTCGAAGCCCCGGCCGCCTCGGCCGCGACCGCCAGGGCCCGCGCTTCGTCGAGCCCCTCGAAACCTTCGAACCGTATGCCCAGGCGCCCGGAGGCCTTGCGCCGCATGTTCATCGTCCCCCGGCCTTGCCGCACACGTCGCGGATCAGTTCGATCGCCAGTCGCCGCTGGTCGGGCGTCCCGGTCACTTCGACGATGGGCTCGTCCATGCCGGAGGCGAGATAGGCCGCGAGCTGGTCGCGGCACTCGCGCGGCGTGCCCGATACCGCAAAGGTGGTGGCGGCGGCTTCCGGCAGGTACTGCAGCGCCGCCTCGGGCTCGTGCCGCGCATAGGCGGCCATGATCGCCGGGTGGTCGATGCCGAGGTTCGCCGTCGCGATGTTCGCGGCATGGCCCTTGCTGCGGAACAGGAACGCGAGCTTGCGCAGCATCTCCTGGCGCGCGACATGGCCGTCTTCGGCGATCGACAGCAGGATGAACCCCGCCTTGCGTACCGACTTCGGGTCGCGGGCCGCGGCGGCGATGCCGGCATCCACATGCGTGAGCATCGAACGGCAGGAATCGAGCGTGAGGGCGCCCGACAGCAGGATGCCAGCGCCGATCTCGCCGGCGAGCTTGAGCACCTGCGGGCCGGTGGAGGCGACGTACAGCGGGCACTGGATGCCGCGCTCGAACATCATCTTCGCGCCGCGCAGGCGGTGGATCTCGCCATCGGCCTGCACCGGCTCGCCCGCCCAAAGCGCGCGCAGCATCTGCACGTATTCGCGCATCACGCGCACCGGCTTGACCGGCTCGGCGCCGGATTCTGCGAGGTTGAGCACGTTGCCGACCGACACGGCCAGCGAGGTGCGCGGCCCCGCGTATTCGGCCAGCGTGGACATCGACATGGCCACCGGCAGCGGCGGCCACAGATAGGGGCTGATGGCCGTAGGCACCAGCCGGATGGTCGAAGTCACGCTGACCGCAGCCGTCGCCCAGACGATGGCCTCGCGAAAGCCCATGTGCTGCGCGAACCAGAGGCTGTCGGCCCCCGCCTGCTCGGCCGCCTGCGCGACTTCGAGCATCTCGCGGGTAGGACAGAACCCGTCGAAGTAGACCCCCAGCGTCATCGCATCCCCCGCCCCGGCTGCAATCTGTGATCACGGGAAGATAGCATGGTGCCCGGGGCTTGAAGGTAGACTTGGCGCCTTGCCTCCAGAAAATGCGAGCCCCGCCATGCAGAACCCGCCCATCTACCTGACCTCCAGCCAGTGCCAGTCGCTGCTCACCTCGCAGGACGTGATCGAGCAGATCGAACGCGTCGTCGCCTGGGATGCGGAAGGGAAGATCCGCTGGCCGTCGCCGCGCAACATGAACATGCGCGACGTGCACGAGAACCACTACCATCTGAAGGCCTGCATCCTCGACCCGCTGTCGATCGCCGGCTTCCGCGTGGTGGCGCACCTGTCGACGGAAGAGAACTCGCGCAACGCGACCCGCTACGTGGTGGTGGTCGATGCCGAGTCCTCGCGCACGCTGGCCTTCGTCGACGAGACCTGGAGCTATGCGCAGCGCACCGTCGCCTCGATCGTGATGGCTGCGCGCAAGCTCGCGCTGCCCGATGCCGGCGTGCTGGCCCTGGTCGGCGCGGGCAACCTCGCGACCACCGCGCTCGAGTACTACTCGAAACTCTTCAACCTGCGCGAGGTGCGCGTCGTTTCGCGCCGGCCGCATACCCGCGAGGCGCTGGCCAGCCGCGCCGAGTCGCACTACAAGGTCCCTGCCCGCGCCATGGACAGCATCGAGGCCGCGGTCTCGGGCGCCGATCTGGTGCTCACCGCGACCAACAGCGGCAAGGCCCTGATCGAGGCGTCATGGATCGCGCCCGGCGCGGTCGTGGCGACCCTCGACACCGCCGAACCGGGCCGCGACTACGCCGAGCAGGCCGACCTGTTCGTCGTCGACAGCCGCGAGCAGCTGCAGAAGGAACTGCTCGAACTGTTCGGCGAGGAAGGTCCGGGCTGGGTCGATGCGACGGTGGCCGAGGTCGTCGGCGGCAGGCATCCCGGACGCACCGATCCGAAGCAGCGCGCGCTGATCGTCACCCAGGGCATGGCCAGCCAGGACATCGCGCTCGCGCACCTGGCCTATGTGCGCGCGGTCGAGCGCAAGCTCGGCCTGGTGATGCCCGAAGGCGGTGCCTGATCCGCGCGGAGGCCGACACCGGCCTCCGCCCACCGGTCGCGGACTACGCTACGATGGCGGCACGGTGCAAGTTCCCGCACCGCGACCCGCCCAAGGAGACTCGTCCATGGCCGCTCTTCAACCCGGCACAGCCGCGCCGGATTTCTCGCTCGCATCGCACACCGGTGCCACGCTCACGCTCGCCAGCTTCCGCGGCCGGCGCACCGTGGTGACCTTCCTGCCCTTCGCGTTTACCGGCGGGTGAAAGAATCAAGTGAGCGGGTTCCGTGAGAACTACGCACAATTCCAGGCACTCGACGCAGAAATCCTGCAGATCAGTGCCGACCCCGTCCCCAGCCTGAAGGCTTGGGCGGAATCGCTCGGTGGCCTGCCGTTCCCGCTGCTGTCGGACTTCTGGCCGCATGGCAGCGCTGGCCGCGCCTATGGCGTGTTCAACGATGAACGCGGGATGGATGCGCGTTCGGTGTTCATCGTCGACGCAACCGGCGTGATCCGGCACTCGCATGTCTACGCACCGGGTACCGTCCCGGAAAGCGCCGACCTGCTGGCAAGGCTCGCCGCGATCTGAGCGTGACGGAGGCGGGCCCTGAGAACCTCAGGCCCGCCTTCCCCGGCGCAATCTGCGTGACAATGCCTCCCTGCCGGCAAGCGCCGGATGCAAGGAGGAAGAAATGGCTGCAACCTACGATCCCGCCGCGCGCCATGCGGTTGCCTGCCGGGACATCGAGTTCCGCAAGACCCCGACGCGCACGCTGCTCGCGCGCATCTACCAGCCGGAAGGACCCGGCCCGTTCCCGCCGGTGCTGCACCTGCACGGCGGCGCCTGGAACAACAAGGACCGGCTGCACAATCCGATCATGGCCCATGCGCTCGCCGCCAGCGGCCTGCTGCTGGTGTCGATCGACCTGACCCGTGCGCCCGAGGCACCGTACCCTGCCAACGTGCAGGATGCCCACCTGGGCGTGCGCTGGCTGAAGGCCCATGCACGCGAGTGGAACGCCGATCCGTCCTTGCTCGGCATCGTTGGCAGTTCCAGCGGCGGCCACATCGCGCAGCTGATCGCGATGCAGCCGCACAAGCCGGTGTACGGCGCGCTGCCGCTGGCCGAAGCCCCGGCCCTCGATGCCGGGGGCGTGCGCTATGTGGCGACCCGCTCGCCGATCAGCGATCCGCAGGCGCGCTACGACCATGCGAAGCAGCGCGACTGGACCGAGATGATCGACAACAGCCTGCGCTACTTCCAGCCGTGGGACACGATCTCGGAGGCGAACCCGCAGGCCATCCTCGACCGCGCAGAGCCGGTCGACACGCCGCCGATGCTGGTGATGCAGGGCGGCGCCGACGACAACGTGCTGCCCGGGCTGCAGGAACGATTCGCGGAGTCCTACCGGGCCGCGGGCGGCACCTGCGACCTGGAGATCTTCGAGGGCTGCGACCATGCCTGGGTCGACGACCCGGGCCCGCAGACCGATCGCGCGATCGAGGTGGTGAAGGCCTTCATCGCGCGTTCGCTGTCGTCCTGAGCGGCCGCGGACGGTCGGCCGTGAACCGGGCGACAATCGCCCCTTCACGGCCGATGCCGGAGCAGTGAGGAGACCACGATGGCCACGCGCTACGACCCGGATTCAACCTTCGAAGTACGGACCTGGGACGTCGAGTTCCGCAGGACGCCGACGCGCCAGCTGATGGCGCGTATCTACCAGCCGCAGGGCATCGGTCCGTTCCCGGTCGTGCTCGACCTGCACGGCGGTGCCTGGAACAACAAGGACCGCTTCGCCAACGTGCCGATGGACGAGGCGCTGGCCGCCAGCGGCCTGCTGGTGGTGGCGATCGACCTGACCCTCGCCCCCGAGGCGCCCTACCCCGCCTCGGTGCAGGATGCGCACTACGGCGTGCGCTGGCTGAAGGCGAACTGTGAACAGTGGAAGGGCGATCCGTCCACCGTCGGCGCACTCGGCAGCTCCAGCGGCGGGCACCTCGCCCAGCTGATCGGCATGCGTCCTGATGATGCCCGCTACGCCGCACTGCCACTGGAAGGTCATCCTGGCATCGATGCCAGCCTGCGCTACGTGGCCACGCGCTCGCCGATCAGCGACCCGCATGCACGCCACCTCAACGCCGAGCGGCGCGGCGTCGAGGACATGGTGCGCCGGTCATCGATCTACTGGAGTCCGCCCGGGTCGATCCACGAGGGCAACCCGCAGGAGATCCTCGACCGCGGCGAGAAGGTTATCCTGCCGCCGATGCTGGTGATGCAGGGCGGCGACGACGACAACGTGCTGCCGGAGATCCAGGTGAAGTTCGCCGAGTCCTACCGCAGGGCCGGTGGCGACTGCACCTGCGAGGTCTTCGAGGGCTGCGGCCACATCTGGGTTGCCGACCCGGGGCCGCAGACCGACCGCGCGCATGCGATGGTGAAGGCCTTCATCGCGCGCGTGCTGGCTGGAGGCTGAGCGCGAAAGCCGGCGCCGGACGCCACCGCGATCCGCGCGGTGGCACTCAGTCGATCTTCAGCCCGAGCGCCTTCGCGACCTTGCCCCAGCGCTCGATGTCGGCACGGGTCTGGGCCTCGAACGCCTCGGGACGAGACAGAACGGGGTCGACCCCGAAGCCGGCCAGTTCGGTGCGGCCCGCGTCGCTCGCGAACGCCTTCGCCAGTTCGCCCTGCACCCGTTCGACCACCGGCCGCGGGATGCCCGCCGGACCGACCACGCCGTACCAGAAGACCGGGTCGAAGCCCTTGAGGCCGGCCTCGATCAGGGTCGGCACGCCGGGCAGCACCGCCACCGGCCGACTGACTGCGAGCGCGCGTACCTTGCCGGCCTTGACGAGCTGCACCGACGAGCCCGGGTTGTCGAAGAACAGCGAGATGCGGTCGGCCATCAGCTCGGGATAGACCGGCGCCGCACCCTTGTACGGCACATGGGTCATCGACACCCGCAGCTCGGTCAGGAAGGCTTCGGTGATCAGGTGGCCGAGCGTGCCTGCACCGGCACTCGCATAGTTGAGCCGTCCGCTGTTCGCGCGCAGGTAGTCGATCGCCTCGCGCATCGTCTTCGCGGGGAAGGCCGCCGAGGACAGCAGCACGTACGGTGTGGTGCCGACCATCGTCACGTGCGTGAAGTCCCGGCGCGGATCGAAGCGTGGCACCGACAGCAGCAGCGGTGCGACCGAATGCGTGCTGGTGGTGACCAGCCCGAGCGTATGGCCGTCCGGTGTCGCGCGCGCGATCAGTTCGCCAGCGATCGCACCGCTGGCACCGGGCCGGTTGTCGACCACGACCGACTGTCCGACGGCGTCGGACAGCCGCGCAGCCGTGGCTCGCGCCATCAGGTCGGTGGTTCCGCCCGGAGGCAGGCCGACCAGCATGCGCACCGGTCGTGACGGCCATGCGCCAGACTGCTGCGCCTGCGCGACGGACGCGGCAGCCTGCGCACCCAGCAGCACGCACAGTACCGCGACGGCTGGCACCAGCCGTTGCAGGCGTCCGGTCGGGCGAACGTACGATCGTGACTGCCGCCCCGGCGCCCTCATGCCTTGCCCGCCTGCTTCGCCTCCGGGTAGACGACCGCATCGCCGCGCTCGAACATCCATTGCATGTCCTCCCCCGACAGGTATTCGCCCTTCGTGCCGCGGGCGGCGCACAGGGTCTCGACGATGATGTTGCGCTTCACCTCGGACACCAGCACGTTGGTGCGGTGGTAGGCCTCGGACACCGACCGTCCGAGCACGGTGAAACCATGCCGGCGCATCACGATGCAGTTGGTGTCGTGGATGAAGGTCTTGATCGGCGCCACGTCCTCCTCGACGTTCAGGTGCGCCGGCAGGTAGGCCGCCGGCTTCTGCATCAGGTACGAGAAGGTGAGCGAGGTGGAGCGGATCTCGGCGAAGCCGGCGGCGAGGAAGGCGATCGTCTCGTCATGGTGCAGGTGGATCACGCAGTTGACGTCGGGGCGCAACCGCAGGATCTCCCGGTTCATCTGGTGGCCGACGGTGGTGGCCCGGGTGCCGTGCACGATCGCGCCATGCGGGATGTCGGTGATCACCAGGTCGTCGATCGTCGCCTCTTCCAGCGACAGCCCCTGCGGCTTCACGTAGCA
Source organism: uncultured bacterium (assembly GCA_903873475.1). Lineage (GTDB taxonomy): Bacteria > Pseudomonadota > Gammaproteobacteria > Burkholderiales > CAIKXV01 > CAIKXV01. The sequence goes on along the minus strand of CAIQON010000360.1, from coordinate 9,299 downwards.
CAGGCCGTCGGCGTACTTCGGATGGGGCACGCGGATCACCATGTTGCCGAGCGAGCTCTGCACATAGCCGCGCTGGTTGAGCATCCCCGCGTAACGGATGTACGACTCGCCGACCGCACGGTCGAACGCGACGTCGGGATCGGGATCGATGAGGTTCAGGCGCGGGTCCGGCGTCGGGGTGTCCATCGTGGCGGGGTCCTTCCAAGGGGCAGGTTCGCATCAGCGGCAGGGCCAACCCCGCAAGGGTCGGACAATCGGCGCGCGTGCGCAAGGGTGCCGCAGCGCGTGCTGCAGACTCGTACCGCAGACCCGGGCATACAATCGCAGCATGCATCCCGTCCGCGAAGACACGGCGGCGGCCGTCGCCCCCTCTTCAAAGCCACGCAAGCCACGCACGCCGCGGCACGGCCTGCTGCTGCCTGCACTGCTGCTGGTGATTGTGGCGACCCTGCCCGGCTGCCACTGGCTGCGCCCCGGCCCAGCCCCGGCCCAGCCCCCGGCAGCGACCGGGCCGGCAACGGCAGCCCCCGCCGCCATCCCGCCCCGCCTGCTCGCCGAAGGCTGGCGCTGCGAGGACGGACGCACGCTCGGCACGCGCGTGCCGCCGGGGCTGAAGACGGTCGAACTGCGCATCGAGAACGTGCGGCGCATCCTGCCTCAGGTGGCCAGCGCGTCGGGCGTGCGCTTCGAGGATGCCGAGTGGCTGTTCTGGCAACGCGGCGCGCAGGCGATGCTCCAGCGCAAGCCGGCACCGCCGGTCTATTGCAACGAGGTGCGTGCGCTGTCGCTGATCGAGGACGCACGGGTGCGCGGCATCACCTTCCGCGGCCAGGGTAGCGCACCCGGGTGGTTGCTGGAGGTCGGGCCAGACAATCGCGTCGTGCTGTCGGGGCCGGCCGGCAGCCGGGGCATCGAGGGTCGGCACGAATGGCCGGATCTGACCGCCGCGCCCGGCCCGGCCTATGGCAGCACGCGCTACACCGCCGAGGCTGGTGGGCGCCGCCATGTGATCGTCATGCTGCCAGACCCGTGCGTCGACGACATCAGTGGCGAACGGTTCCCGGCGGCGGTACTGATCGAGGTCGATGGCCGCCGGCTGCGCGGGTGCGGCGCGCCGATCGCACCGTGACACTGCGCGGACTGCACGCGCCTGCGCCTACCAGCCGGAGAACCTCGGCCAGGTGTCGATGATCGCGTCGCCTTCGACCACGCGATAGGCGTCGTACTGGGCCGCCGTCGCGCAGGCATGGTTGGGCTGTACGCGCAGCAGCGTGCCGATCGGGTAACGCTGTACCAGGTCGTCCGGGCAACTGCCGTCGCGCATCGACACGATGCCGTGCTCCTGGTTGGCCGCGCCCATCCACAGCGCGGGCTCCGGTTCGCCGTCGACAGCGCACACCGCGCCGTAGCCGTGGTCGACCGTCTGCTTCGCGGTACCGCGGTCGCGGCTCATCGCCATCCATCCGGCATCGACGATGATCCAGCCCTTGGCCGGCTGGTGGCCGATCACGCTGGTCAGCACCGACAGCGCGATGTCCTGCTGGCCGCAGACGCCGATGCCCGCCATCACCAGGTCGAAGAACACGTAGACGCCGGCACGTACCTCAGTCACGCCGTCGAGGCCGGTCGCCGACAGCGCGGTCGGCGTCGAGCCGACGCTGACCCGTTCGCACGGCAGGCCGGCCGCACGCAGTGCCGCTGCACAGGCGAGCACCGCGTCGCGCTCCTGGGTAGCCATTGCACGCAATGCCTCGGGCGTATCGAGGTCGTAGGAACCGCCGGCATGGGTCATCACGCCGGCCAGCGACCCGGCCGCATGCAGCGCATGGCCGATCTCGAGCAGGACCGGGTCGCCCGGCCGCACGCCGGAGCGGTGACCGTCGCTGTCCACCTCGATCAGCGTCGGCAGGCTCGCCCCTGCCGCAGCGCACGCCACGGCGATCGCCGTGGCCGATGCGACCGAATCGACGATCACCGTCAGGTCGCAGCCTCGCGCACGAAGCTCGAGTGCATGGGCGATCTTGTTCGGCGCCAGCGCAACCGCGTACAGGATGTCGCGCTCGCCGTGCGCGAAGAACTGCTCGGCTTCCTTCAGCGTCGACACGGTGATCGATGCGGCACCGGCCGTGCGCTGTGCCTGCACGACCGGCCAGCTCTTGCTGGTCTTCACATGCGGACGCAGCCGGCAGCCGAGCGCGTCGACCTGCGACTGCATGCGCAGGATGTTGCGGTCCATGCGTGCGCGGTCGAGCAGCAGCGCGGGGGTTTCGATCGAACGCAGGTTGGCCAAGGGATCTCGCCTCGTTGAAGGACGGGCGAACGCCCGTCCCCGCCGCCGATTGTACGATCATGGCCGACGCCTCGATGCGACGGTGCCAGTTCACTCCGGCCGGATGCCACCCTCTGCGGCGACCCTGCGCCAGGTGGCGAGGTCGCGCGCGATCAGTTCGGCGAACGATTCCGGGCTGCCCGGCGACGGCACGGCTGCCTCGTCGAGGAAGCGCTGGCGCAGGTCGCGGTCGGCGAGCAGCCTCTGCAGTTCCTGCGACAGCCGCCGCACCACCGGGTCTGGCGTACGCACCGGCGCGGCCAGGCCCCACCAGAGCTCGGCGGCATAGCCGGGCAGGCCGGCCTCGGCCAGCGTCGGCAGGTCCGGCACGAAGGTCGAACGTTCCGGGCTGGAGACCGCGAGCAGCCGCAGGCGCCCGCTGCGCACATGCTGCAGGGCCGGCGGCAGGCTGCTGATCATCATCTGCACATGGCCGCCCATCACGTCGGCCAGCGCCGGCGCGTTGCCCTTGTAGGGCACATGGGTGAGCTTCACCTTCGCGATCGACTGGAACATCTCGGATGCGAAGTGGTTGATGCCGCCGATGCCGGCGTTCGCAGCGTTGATCTCGCCCGGCCTTCCCCGCGCGAGGCGCACCAGGCCCTGCACGTCCTTCACCGGCAACGAAGGGTGCACGAACAGCCCCAGCGCGCTGCGCGCGACGAGGCCGATCGGCGCGAAATCACCCGGCACGCTGTAGGGCAGGTTCGGCTGAACCGCGGCCAGCGTCGTGAGCGTGCTCGAAACCGCGAGCAGCGTATGCCCGTCCGGGGCCGAGCGTGCGGCATAGGCCGTCCCGGTGGCGCTGCCGGCACCGGCACGGTTCTCGACGATCACCGGCTGGCCGAGTGCGGCCGGCAGGCGCTCGGCGACCGCGCGCGCGAACACGTCGTTGCTGCCGCCGGCGGCAAACGGCACCACGATGCGCAGCGGCTTCGCGGGCCACGGCGGCTGCTGGGCGGCTGCCTCGGGCAGCACGCCGGCAGGCAGCCAGGCCATGGCCACGGCGACCGGCGCGAACCTCGAAATCCGCGCGCGGCACTCCCGCCACGTACGCCACGTACGCCACGCGAAACGATCTGCCTTCATTGCTTCCTCCTCCGGCCGGATGCCGGCCCTGCCACCTCCGCCGCCCGGTGGTCCGGGCGTGCGGTACCGCCTGCGCCACGGTCAGTCAGCCCGCAGGTTCGCGTCCTTGATCAAGCGCCCGAAGCGCGCGAGGTCGCCCCTGAGCAGCGCGGCCAGTTCTTCCGGCGTGCTGCCGACGGTCTCGCTGCCGGCCGCGATGAACTTCTCTTTCACCTCGGGACGCTGGAGATAGCGCACCACTTCGGCATTGAGCAGCGACACCACCGCGGCGGGCATTGCCGCCGGACCGAACAGGCCGAAGGTCGCCACCGCCTCGTAGCCGGGCAGGCCCGCCTGCGCCATCGTCTGGAGCTGCGGCGCCAGTGCGGTCGGCTTCGCGCTGGTCACCGCCAGTGCACGCAGCTTGCCCGACTGGATGTGCGGGATCACGGTCGAGGCGTTGTAGAACAGCACCTGGATCTGCCCGGAGATGAGGTCGGTGACCGCCTGTGAAGGATTCTTGTAGTTGATGCGCGGGATGTCGACCTTGGCCATCGCATTGAACAGTTCGGCCGACAGGTGGTTCGATGACCCGGCAGCACCCGACCCGTAGTTGAGTTCGCCCGGACGCTTGCGCGCCAGCGCGATCAGTTCCTTCACGCTCTTCACCGGCAGCGCATTGGGCACCACCAGGATGTTCGGCGACATCGTGACCAGCGATACCGGAGTGAAGTCGCGCTGCGGGTCGTAGGGTACGTTCGGCTGCAGCAGCGGCGCCAGCCAGAGCGTGGAGGCCGACAGCAGCAGCGTATGGCCATCGGGCGCGGCGCGCGACACGATCTCGCCGGGAATGGTGCCGACCGGCCGGTTCTCGACCACGAACGGCTGCCCGAGCACCGGCGCGAGCCCCTGCCCGATCAGCCGCGCGGCGAAGTCGCCACCACCGCCGGTGCCAGGCACGACGATACGCACCGGCCTGGACGGATACGACTGCGCGGTTGCAAGGTTCGATACGAACGTCGCCGCGCCGATGAGCACGGCAACGACGGCTTCTTTCCTGCGGGCGGATCGTGCCATCGGGCCTCCGTCGGCGTTATCGGGTATGCGGGCTGTTGCCACCGCTCAGGCGACGGGCCGGTTGGCCTTCGCGTACTCGGCGATCTGCGCCTCGTCCATGCCGAGCCAGTCGACCAGCACTTCGGCGGTCTGCTCGCCCAGCAGCGGTGCCGCGGTCACCGGCACGGTCGAGTCGGACATCTTCACCGGCCAGCCGGGCATGCTCATCTTCCCGCGCGTCGCATGGTCGATGTCGGTGAACATGCCGCGCGCGCGCAGGTGCGGGTCTTCCATCAGTTCCCGGGTATCGAGTACCGCGCCGGCGGGCACGCCGGCCGCCTGCAGCGTATCCATCGCCTCGACCTTAGTACGCGTGCTGCACCAGGCACCGACCAGCGCATCGACTTCCTTTGCGTTCTTCGCGCGGGCACCCGGCGTCGAAAAGCGCGGATCGTCCTTCAGGTCTTCGCGCTCCATCACCTTCAGCAGCCGCTGCCAGTGCCAGTTGCCGGCGCGCGTGGTGTAGACCATCACGTAATCGTTCGGGCCGCCGGGCTGGCACAGGTAGAGTTCGCTCGGTGCGGCCGCCCCCAGCGAGCTCTGGTTGCCCGACCGCGCGACCGGCTGCCCGGTCATCAACTGCCCGGCGAACACGATACGGTTGAAGTTGATCACCGCATCCTGCATCGACACCTCGATGCGCTGGCCGCGCCCGGTGGCGTGCCGCTGGTTCAGCGCAGCGAGGATGCCGACCAGGCAATGCAGCCCGGCGCCGGTGTCGCCCACGTGCGGGCCCGGCCGCATCGGCGGACCACCGGCATCGCCGGTGATCGCGAACGCACCACCGGTCGCCTGCGCGATCATGTCGAAGCTGAGGTAGTTCGCGTATGGCCCGTCGGGCGCGAAGCCCTTGATCTGTGCATAGATCAGCCGCGGGTTCACCTGGCTCACCACGTCGTAGCCGAAGCCCAGGCGCTCGATGCCGCCGGGCGACATGTTCTCGATCAGGATGTCGGCCTTCTCGACCAGCCGCATCAGCGCCGCCTTGCCCGACTCGGACTTCAGGTCGCAGACGACGCTGCGCTTGTTGGCGTTCATCAGGATGAAGTAGTAGGAGTCGAGCTTCTTGTCGTTGGTCGATGCGTATCGTCCGCTCTCGCCGGTCGGCGGCTCGATCTTCACGACATCGGCACCGAGCCAGGCGAGCGCCTGGGTGCACGACGTGCCGGCTTCATACTGCGTGAGGTCGACGACCTTCAGGCCCGACAGTGCGGCGCCCGTGGATGGCGATGCCATTGCATATCCCCCAGGAAAGACTCGATGCGCGTATCGCGCGATATTGTTTGCGGCGAGTATAGCGGTCAGAAGATCAGCGCAGCGATGCCCAGCACGCCCAGCCAGACCAGCAGGCTGCGCCAGACCAGCGCCGCTGCGCCGTCCATCTGGCGCACCGCGACCGCATACGAATCCGCGTCCCAGCCGGCGCCGTCGAACGCATCCACGGCGGCGGCGTCATCCCGGGCCGGCATGCGCTCGGCCTCGTCCGCGGGCGCGTTGGGTGCCATGCCCAGCGCACCCATTGCCGCCGCCACCATCAGCGCGCGCGGCTCACCCGGGCGCTCGCGCGTCGCCCCCTGCCATCCCTCGACCGCGCCGGTGAAATCGCCGACCAGTGCGAATGCCCCCGCGGCCAGTCGGGCAGGCAGTGCATCGAGCCAGCTCAGGGCCACCGACGACACCACGGCAAAGCCCGGATGCATCGACGATACCGGGACGGCGCACCAGCGCGGCGCGACCCGGTCGGCCGCGCGATAGAGCACCGCGCCGCTCGCCCCCGGCAGCAGCACGAACCAGAACACGCCCCCGAACAGCCAGCGCCCCGCTTCACCGATGCCGCGCTCGATCGCCTGCCGCGCGATCGTCTCCGGCGTGGTCGCAGGCATGGCGCCACCGGTGGGCGCCAGCGGACCACCCTGCCATTGGGCGAGCGCGGCACCGGCAAGGTCGAGCCGGCGCGCAGCCAGCCCGTCGCGTACTGCCGTGAAGCGATGGCTGAACAGCCGGAACCCGAGCGTGAAGTACAGCACCGCCACGATGAACAGGAAGCAGGGAACGCCACCCAGCAACCCGAGCGCCGCACCGATCGACCAGGCCAGCACCGCAGGCAGGCCGACCACGAGCGACCAGCCGAGCCATGCATGCCACTCGCGCCCGCCGTCGACCCGCTCGGGCAGGCCGTCGATCGCCCCGCGCAACAGGCTGTCGACGCGCTGCAGCGGCCAGTGGGTAGCCGGGCGCCATTGCTCGAGCAGCAGCGCGAACACAACGGCGATCACGTCCATCGCACGCCCCGCCCGAGGCTGCGCCGCCGGCTAGCGGCGCAACCTCAGGTAGATCTCCGGCAGCTTCGCGGGCAGGCTGCCCACGTCATTCAGCACGAGGTAATGGCCACGCCCGAAGATCTGCGGCAGGTACTGGTTGGCCAACGTGTCCACGGTGATGCAGAACGGATGCACGCCCGCGTTGACCGCTTCCTTCACCGCCATCCGCGTGTCCTCGTGCAGGTAGCGGCGGTCGCCGCCGTCGTCATAGTCTTCGGGGCGGCCGTCGGACAGCAGCAGCAGCAACCGGCGCGGCGTCTGCACGCCTTCGAAGCGGTGCACCGCATGGCGGATCGCCGCACCCATGCGCGTGGCGAGCCTTCCCGACAACCCGCCGACCGTGGCGCGTACCGTGTCGTTGTACGGCTGGTCGAAATCCTTGATGCGGTAGTAGTTGACGTTGTCGCGGTACTTCGAACAGAAGCCGGCGATCGAGTACGGATCCCCGACTTCTTCCATGCTCTCGGCGAACAGCATCACGCCGGCCCGGATGGTGTCGACCAGCCGGCCATTGCCGTCGGCCACGGTCTGCATGATGGAGGTCGACAGGTCGGCCAGCAGGGTCACCGCGACATCGCGGTTGCGGATCGCGCGCCGCTTGTACACGCGCGCCTCGGGTGAGCGGCCGGCGGCGCGCTCGGTGACATAGCGGATCGTCGCCTCGAGGTCGAGGTCGTCGCCATCCATCTGCCGGGTGAGCGGTGCCGGGCGGGTCGGCTTCTGCGACTGGATCGCCTTCTTCAACCGCTTCAGCGTGCCCGCATGGCGGTCGGCGAGGCGCTGCGCCTCGGCCGGGTTCGACTCGGCCAGCACCTTCTCGGCCACCCAGGCCCAGTCCGCCTTGTAGCGGTTCTCGCGGTAATCCCACTCGGGATACGGCAGCCCGCGGTCGGGCCCGTTCGCCTTGTTCGCCTGCTGCTGCGCGCGCTCGCCGGTCTTCGTCTCGCCCGAGCCCTTGCGGTTGGCGGCCGACTGCGCATGCGCCGCCGCCCCGCCGCTGTCGTCGGCCTCGGCATCCTGCGGGCCGGTCTCCTGCTCGACCGACTCGCTGTCCTCGTCGGACTCGCCCTCGCCTTCGCCCGATTCCGATTCCTTCTGCTCGCTGCGTTCGGCCTGGCTGCCCGGCCCCTGAGCGGCCTTCACCTCGCGGCCCAGGTTGGGCGAGCGTCCGGGCAGGTAGGCGTCCTGCACGTCCTCCGGTGTGCCGGGATGACCCAGGTCGGACAACACCGGCAGCAACAGCCGTGCGATCCGGAAGGCATCGATCACGGTCGCGTCCGGTTCGAGCAGCCGGGCGAGCCGGTCGGCAACCGGCGCCGGCAGCGGGTGTGGTCGTCCCAGCGCGAACTGCAGCGTGGACAGCGCGAGCTGGTAGTAGTCGCGCGCGATGCCCTCGGGCATCGCCACCAGCGCGGCGAGCCGTGCCATCCGGCGCAGGTGGGTCGGTGCGATCATGGCGATCGCGTTGTCCACGCGCAGGTCTTCGCAGATGTCGAACAGCAGCTTGAAGCGCACCACGTCGTCGCCGAACTGCGCGATCAGCGGCTCCCAGGAGATCGCGCGCGCCTCGGTGATCTCGGCATCCAGCCCGAGTTCCGAGAACAGGCCCTTGAGCGGCGCCACTGCATAGGTGCCGAACTGCAGGTGGCCGGCCACGTGCAGCACCCCGAGCACCGCATGCTCGCGGTCGGGCAGCGTCACCGGGGCGAGCACCGCCCGGCCGTCGGTCTCGACGAACGGCCGTCCCTTGTCCGGCGCCCAGCCGCTGTCCTGTACCTCGACCGCCTCGCCGTACCAGGCAGTGAGCACCATCTTGAGGAAGCGCTCGTTCTGCTGCGCCCTGAAGCCTGGAAGGTCGTCGAGCAGCAGGCGCAGGCTCTCCTCGGACTCGAGCCGGAAGTAGGCTTCGCCGCGGAAACGGTCGGCGGTCAGCACGTCGATGCCGCGCCGCGCCCAGGGTGCGATCGCCCCGGCGCCGAGCAGCGCGCGCACGCGGATCGCGCCGGGCAGGAAGGTCGCCAGGCCGAGCCTGCGCGTGGTGAACAGTTCCTCGGCCGGGGCGCTCAACTGCTCGATGCCGGGCACGCCCTGGCGCCCGGCGAGATCGCGCACCGGAGTGCTGAAGTAGGCGTTGCCACTGTCGGCGTGGCGCGCGCACCAGGCGAAGCCGATGTCGGCCCAGCGGATCTGACCGATCGGGCCGAGCGCGCCATAGGCATGGCCCAGGTTCGCCATGAAGCCGTCGATCGCCTTCCACGAGCCCTGAAGGTCGAGGAAGTGCAGCGCCTGGCGCGTCCAGGGCAGCACCGCGCCGCACGCCGCGATCGCCTCCGGCGTACCGCGAGTGAACGCGCGGCCGGCGTCGCGGTCGAATTCGAACAGGCGCCGACAGGCCGCCAGCCACTCCAGCGCTTCCGCTTCCCCGGCCACCGCGAGTACCGAGGGCAGCGCCGAGGACGCATCGC
>CAIQON010000359.1 GCA_903873475.1 uncultured bacterium | reverse complement strand
CTATCCGGCGACGCTGGAAGGCGCAGTGCGCAGCGGCCTGCAGGCGGCAGAGGCCGTGGTCGCCCGCCTGCGCGGCGGATGACGCACGACAGACCCGGACTGACAGACGATAATCATGCCCCGCCGCTGCGCGGGCAGAACCCCAGGACCCGAAAGACATGGACGCATTCCGACTGCCCGACACCTATTCGCCCGCCGCCGGCTGCCTGCGCGACCGGGTCGTGATGGTCACCGGCGCCGGCCAGGGCCTCGGCCGCGCCGTTGCACTCGCCTGTGCACGGCACGGCGCGCATGTGGTTCTGCACGGGCGCCGCCAGAAGAAGCTCGACGCGGTCTATGACGAGATCGTCGCCGCGGGCGGACCGGAGCCGGCGCTGTTCGCGCTCGATCTCGCGAAGGCGACCGATGCCGATTTCCAGGCGACGGCGGCCGCCATCGGCACGCAACTCGGCCGACTGGACGCGCTGGTGCATTGCGCCGTCCATGTCGACCAGTTGCGCCCCCTGGACGACGAGACGCTCGACCGCTGGCTCACGATGCTGCGCGTGAACCTCATCGCCGCGGCAGCGCTCAACCGCGCCTGCCGGCCACTGCTGCAGGCCTCGCCATCGGCATCGGTGGTGCTGACGGTCGAATCGCACGCGCTGTCACCGTCGATGTTCTGGGGCGGCTTCGCACTGTCCAAGCAGGCGCTGCTGTCCCTGGTGGCGGTGCAGGCTCAGGAATGGCGCGTATTCACCAACCTGCGCATCAACGCGCTGCTGCCAGGCCCGGTTGCCACGCCGCAACGCAATCGTACCCACCCCGCCGAGGACGCATCGACGCTGCCCGGCGCGGACCGCGTCGCCGCCGGCTACCTGTACCTGCTGGACCCCGCCGGCACGCCGGTGTCGGGCGGGCTGCTGGACATGAGCACCGGCCCGGCTGCCTGAAGCGACCGCTGCCCGCGCGGCCCGGGACGGATCAGGCGCGCAGGCAAACGTCAGGCCCGGGTCTTCGGCAGGTTGTCGCGGATACGGTCGGGGATCGGCGTCGACTTCTGGGTCTCGTGGTCGATCCAGACCATGACGGCCTCTCCTTCCGCGTAGACCAGGGAGGCGTCCTTCGCATCGCGCATCACGTAGCGATGGCGGAAGCTGCTGCGCCCGGGCACCGCGCAGTGGACGAGGATCTCGAGCGTGGCCGGATACACGACCGAGCGGATGTACCTGCAGGACGTCTGGGCGACGACCGGCCCCCTGCCTTCGCCGTGGCGGTCGGGCGCGAAGCGGTCGAACCATTCGATCCTGGCCTGCTCGGTGAAGCGGAAGTACTGTACGTTGTTCACATGGCCCTGGGCGTCCATGTCGCCCCAGCGCACCGGCAGCGTGACGGTCAGCATCAGTTCATGGTCGTCGGTGAAGGCAGCGGGTTTCGAGGGCGTATTCGGGGTATCGGCGGGCATGGGTCTGTGGCTGCAGTCGTATGTGGGGGAGGCATCACGGGATGTCGAACGCGCCCGCGGACGAGCGCCGGAAACGATTCCGATAGAATGCGAGGTTACCCGACGTTGTCCCGGCGCTGCGTACCGGCGTCGGACGCGGGCGTTGATCGATCCGAAACGACGGAGTCTGCATTGAGCGCACCACACGACGGTTCCCCCCTCGCCTCCGGCACCACGGCGGCTGCGCGCACCGACCGGGAGTCGATGCCCTACGATCTCGTGGTCGTCGGTGCCGGCCCGGCCGGCCTGTCCGCAGCGATCCGCGCGAAGCAACTGGCCGCCGAGGCCGGGCGCGAGATCAGCGTCTGCGTGATCGAGAAGGGATCGGAGGTCGGCGCCCATATCCTGTCGGGCGCGGTGATGGATCCGCGCGCAATCGATGAACTGCTGCCCGACTGGAAGGTCATGGGCGCGCCCCTGCAGGTAGAGGTCAGCGAGGACCGGTTCCTGTTCCTCACCGCGGACAGCCATTACCAGGTGCCCAACCCGCTCCTGCCCGACTGCTTCCGCAACCACGGCAATTACGTGATCAGCCTGGCCAACGTCTGCCGCTGGCTGGCCACCCAGGCCGAGGCGATGGGCGTGGAGATCTTCCCGGGGTTTGCGGCGACCGAGGTGCTGTTCGATGCAACCGGCGCGGTACGCGGCGTCGCGACCGGCGACATGGGCGTCGACCGCTCGGGCGAGCGCACGGCTGCGTTCCAGCCCGGCAT
>CAIQON010000358.1 GCA_903873475.1 uncultured bacterium | reverse complement strand
GATGCAAAACTCAAGACCTGACCCCAACCCCGGCAGCCGGCGCTCACTCGATACGGACTTTCCCGGTGCGGATCACCTTGGTCCAGAGCGCGATCTCGCTCTGGATGAACCGCGTGAAATCCTGTGCGGAAGCCGCCGGCGTCGGCTCGACGACGTCCGCCCGCAACCGCTCCTGCACCTCGGGCCGCTCGAGCACGCGCTTCATCACCTGGCTCATCCGGTCAACCACCGGCTTGGGCAGCCCGAGGGGACCAACCAGCCCGTACCAGGTGCTGGACGAGAAGCCGGGGACGGTCTCGCTCATCGCCGGCAGTTCAGGCGCACCGGGCGCACGCTTCTCGGTGGTGACCCCGAGCGCGCGCAGCTTGCCGCCACGCACCTGCGGCACCGCCGAGGCTCCGGCTGCGAATGCAGCGGTGATGTGGCCGCCCATCAGGTCGGCCATCGCCGGGCCGTCGCCCTTGTACGGCACATGCGACAGTTGCACGCCGGTCAGCTGCTGCAGCAGTTCACCCGACAGGTGCGGCGTGCCGCCGATGCCGGAAGAACCGAAGCTGACCTTGCCCGGATTGGCCCGCGCGAACTCGATCATCTCCTTCAGCGTGGTGATCTTCGACGCCGGATGCACCAGCATCACCAGCGGACCGATGCCGATCAGGCTGATCGGCGTGATGTCCTTGATGGGGTCGAAGCTGAGCTTGTACAGCGGTGCGCTGCTGGCATAGCTGGACGGGATCACCAGCTGCGTATAGCCGTCCGGGTTCGACCGGATCACGAGTTCGGTACCGATGGTGCCGCCCGCGCCGGGTCGGTTGTCCAGCACGACCGGCTGGCCGAGTTCCTCCGACACGCGGGGTGCGAGCAGGCGGGCCACGACATCGGTGCCGCCGCCCGGCGCATAGGCGACGATGGTGCGGATCGGGCGCTCCGGCCACTTGCCGGACTGGGCTGCGGCATCGGACGGGCCTGCAAGCCAGGCAACGCTGGCCGAGAACAGGGCGGCAGGCACGACGGCCCGGGCGGGGTGCGGACGACGATGCATGTCACTTCCTCCATTGGCGCCGGACTGTCTGCGCCCGGTCAGCGTCCAGTGTAGCAGCAGCGCGCCGCCTCGATAGGGGACGATCCTGAAGCGGGGTAACATGACGAGCGTCGAACGCCCTTGTACGGAATCGCGTACGCGGCAGGGCTCGAGGCGTTGGACGATCAGCGCCTGAATGAACGGAGGAACGACATGTCAAGGCTTGGCCAGGTGGACCTCGATACCGCGCCCGCGTTGTCGCGGCCGATGCTCGAAGGGGTGCAGCGCAAGCGCGGCTTCCTGCCGCAGATGTACCGCGCGCTGGGGAATTCACCGGCTGCGATGTCGGCCTATGCCGCCTTCGGCGGCGCGATGGCCGGCAGCACGCTGCCCGTCGCCGTGAAGGAACAGGTCTCGATCGCGGTCGCCACATCGAGCGACTGCCGCCAGTGCATGGAAGCGCATACCCGCTTCGGTCGCG
>CAIQON010000357.1 GCA_903873475.1 uncultured bacterium | reverse complement strand
TCCTGGACCGTATCGCCACCCACATCCTGGCCTGCGAGGGCGAGTCGCACTGGACGTTCTTCAACGGCAACTACCACGAGTACGAGGAAGACAAGCGCAAGCGCCTCGGCGAGGAAGGTGCCAAGCCCAAGCGCATCCGCTTCAAGTCCATCACCTGAAGCCACCCCGAAACCCGTGTCAGACACGGGTTTCACCCCGAACCCGTGTCAGACACGGGTTTCACCCCGAACCCGGGTCAGACACGGGTTTCGCATCACCCCGCACCCGGGTCAGACACGCAGTACGCCGAAAAACCGTGTCTGACCCGGGTTTCAGAGGCGGACGTCGGGGAGGCGGCGGGCGTGCAGGGCGCCGGCCAGCGCGAGTGCGGCGATGGCGAGGAAGCCGATGTGGAAGCCTTCGACCAGGCGGGCGCGGTCGCCCTCGGCGCCATGCAGCATCGCGTCGATGTCGGCGCCCTGCAGCAGCGCGAAGGAGATGGCGCCGAAGCCGGCGGTGCCCAGCGAGGCGCCGATCACCCGTGCAAGGCCGAGCGTCGCGGCGCCGGCACCGAGCTTCCGCCGGCCGGACAGCTGCTGGATGATCACCTGCGCGGAGGGCATGATGCCGCCCAGTCCGAGGCCGCAGGCAAGCCCCAGGGCGCTGATCAGCCACGGTTCCGGGGGTGTCACCCCGAGCAGCGCGAGCGATACGGCGGCGATGCCAAGGCCGATCGGTGGTGTCGCCGACGGACGGCGGGTCCGGTACACGATGCGCCCGGTGACCGTTGAGCCGACCACCAGGCCCAGGGTCAGCGGCAGCAGTAGCAGGCCACTCTGGTTGGCGCTGGAGCCGTATCCGAGTTGCAGGTAGATCGGAAGGAAGAAGATCGTCGCGAACAGGCAGGCGGCGAAGCAGGCGATGGTGACCGACATGTCGAGCACGCCGCGGATGCGCAGGATCTCGATCGGCAGGAACGGCTGGGCGAGGCGCCGCTCCCGGCGGTAGAGCCAGACGCAGAGCAGGGCCGTTGCGCCGATCAGCGCGGCGCTGGTCGGCGACAGCCATGCGAACCGATGGCCGCCGAAGGTCAGCCACACCAGTCCGGCGGACGCCGCGAGCGCGAACAGGAGCATCCCGGTCCGATCGTCGACCCCGCCGCTGTCCGGATACTTCACCCCGCGCGGCAGGCGCAGCACGAGGCAGGCAGCGAGCAGGACCAGCGGCAGGTTCGCCGCGAACAGCCAGCGCCATCCGACCTGGCCGACGATCAGCCCACCGAGCACCGGGCCGCTGACGCTCGACAGCGTGAAGATGCTCGCGAAATAGGCCTGGAAACGCGGCCGCTGGCGCGGCGGCACCAGTTCGCCGATCAGCGCCTGTGCCATGACCATCAAGCCGCCGCCGCCCAGCCCCTGCAGCACCCGTGCGAGCACGAGCTGCAGCATCGACTGCGACAGCGCGCAGGCGATCGACCCGACGGCGAACACACCGAGTGCGACCAGCAGCAGGTCGCGCCGCCCGTAGCGGTCGCCCAGCCGGCCGTAGGTCGGCACGGTGATGGTCACCGCGAGCAGGTAGCCGAGCGCGATCCAGCTCGCGTCGCGCAGTCCGCCGAGGTCCGAGGCAATGGCCGGCGTCGCGGTCGCCAGCAGGGTCTGGTCGACCGCCGCCAGGAACATCGGCAGCATCAGCGCCGTGAACAGCCGCAGGAATTCGCGGGTCGATACCTTGCGGTCCTCGTCCGCTGCCGGCGGTTGCGGATCGCTCATCGCCGCCCGCTCAAGGCGTGAGCCATGTGCCCTGCCAGCGTCCGTCGTGCAGGTCGAAGCGCGCGCGCCGCTTGTGGATCGCGTGCACATGGAGCCAGTCGATCGATTCGATCTTCAATGCGACGACGCAGAAGTGGACGAACCCGGCGCCGCTTTCCGCCTCGCTCGGACGGCGACGCTCCAAAGGGGCCTGGAGTCCGGTCGTCGGTTCGTCCGATGGCGAGCCTGGGGGCGGCACGAGGTAGCAGCGCTTCGCAGACGGGTTCGTCGCCTGCCAGGTCGACAGCGCCAGCGCATCGCCGCGATGCAGGGTCGCCACGGTGCGCAGCCGCAGCTGTGTCTTGCCCGCCGGATCGTAGGCATGCACGGCGGCGCGCGGATCGTCCATCAGCTGGGTCACCAATCCGCCGCGCACGTCCGCATTGAAGCGCAGGATGGCCGCTGCGCGATCCACGTGGCGCAGCGTGACGGTGCGCACCTGCGGGCCGTCTGCCGACAGCGTCGCCACCGACGGCGCATGGCAGGGCGACCGGCGGTCCGACGCGCCATGCTCGAGCATCGCCCATGCATGCGCCTCGACCCCGGACAGGTCGAACAGGAAATCCGTGTCTGACCCGGATTCGGAACCGGACCCGGAACCGGAACCGGACCCGGACCCGGAACGGGCACGTCCGCCGGACGCGCCAATCGCATGCACCTGCGCGTTCACCCGACGCCCCGCCCCGCCCCGCCGCGCTCAGCCGCAGGCGCCGATCGCGCCGCACGCCGTGCAGAACTCGCAGCCGTCCTTGCGGATCACCGCCATGTTGCCGCATTCGGTGCACAGCTTGCCGGCAACCACGGCGTTCGCCTGGGTGTACCCCGGCGCGTTCGCCACCGGCATCACCCCGTCGTCCTCGGGCATCTCGAGCACACCCATGTCAGACAGGGGCAGGCCGCGCTCGTCGAGCACGCCGAGCATCGCGTAGCGGTGGATGATCAGGCGGGCAATGTAGGCGACCGTGCTCGGGTAGTTCTCCTGGCGGTCTTCGCCGGGCACGCGCGCCATGAAGTCGCCCAGTGGCTCGGCGTA
>CAIQON010000356.1 GCA_903873475.1 uncultured bacterium | reverse complement strand
GACCGCTTCGCCCCACGCATCCATGTCGCGCGCCCAAAGGCGCGTGCGCACCGTGTCCGCCAGCGACAGCCCGTGCGTGCGCAGCCGTTCGTCCATGCGGCCGAGCAGCCCCGCCATCTCGGCGGTCACCGAGCCGCGCGGATCGCCCTCGGCCGACAGCGCGACGAATTCATGCCCGAGCCATGGCGTGATCGTCTCGTGCATCAGCCGGCCACTCCACTGCCGTGCGCCATCCGGCGCACGATCGCGATGCCGGCGACCGTCGCCGCCAGCGACCCGAATACATGCAGCCCCACCAGCAGCCCGGCCCAGCCGAAATCGCCACGGTCGAGCAGGCCGACGGTCTCGGCCGAGAAGGTGGAGAAGGTGGTCAAACCGCCGAGGAAGCCGGTGACCAGGAACAGCCGCACTTCGGGCGGCCAGCCGGCATTGCGCCCGAGCACTTCCCAGGCTGCACCGATCAGCAGGCCGCCGACGACGTTGGCCGCCAGCGTGCCCAGCGGCAGCGGCTGGAACACCGGGTTCCACAGCAGCGCAAACGCCCAGCGCAGCCAGGCGCCGAGTGCCGCGCCGATGCCCACCGCCAGCAGCCCGGTGGCATTCAACGTGGATCGCCCGGCAGCCAGCGCCCGGCGGCTGCATCGTCGCTGGCACGGGACTCGACCCAGCGCTCGCCTTCGGGCGTGCGCTCCTTCTTCCAGAACGGCGCACGCGTCTTGAGGAAATCCATGATGAACGCACAGGCGGCCAGCGCTTCCTCGCGATGCGCCGACAGCGCAACCACCAGCACGATCTGGTCGGCCGGCCGCATGCAGCCGACCCGGTGCACCACCAGCGCGTCCTGCAGCCGCCACCGGCCGTGCGCCTCGTCTACGATCTGCTGCAGGGATTTCTCGGTCATCCCGGGATAGTGTTCGAGCGTGAGTTCGGTGACCCCGCTGCCATCGTTGAAGTCGCGCATCACGCCGATGAAGCTGGCGACCGCGCCGACGTCGCTGCGCCCCGCGCGCAACGCACGGATCTCGGCGGAGATGTCGAAGTCTTCCGTCTGCACGCGTACCGGCACCGATCAGCCTCCGGTGACCGGCGGGAACAATGCGACCTCGTCGCCGTCGGACAGCCGCTGGCTGGCGCCAGCGAGGTCCTGGTTCACCGCCATGCGCACCTGCCGCCGGGAGTCGAGTTCGGACGCCCAGGCGCCACCACGCGTGGCAAGCCATGCCCGCAGTTCGCCGGTGGTCGTGACCCCTTCGGGCAGCACCAGCCGCTCGCGCTCGATGCCGAGCGTTTCACGCAGCCGGGCGAAATAAAGAAGGTCTACGGTCACCATGGGCGCGATCATAGCGCTCCGGCCGCGCGGCGGCACCCGCGAGCGCCGTGATCACACCGAAGAACGGGAAAACCGGGCGAACACGACGGCGGCAATGGCCGGGATGTCGTCGACATGCACCTGCGGCACGGAAACCGGCAGCCGCGCAAGGTCGGTCGCCACCGCGACCACCCACGGATCGGTCGCGGCGAGCAGCGGCGCCGGGCAGGCCGAGCGGTGCACCTCGATCTTCGGGATCATCGCCTGCTTCCAGCCTTCCACCAGCACCAGGTCGCAGGGCGACAGACGGCCGAGCAGTTCGTCCAGCGACGGCTCGGGCGCGCCGCGCAGCTCGTGCATCAGCGCCCAGCGGTTGGCCGATCCGACCAGCACCTCGGTGCATCCGGCCTGCCGGTGCCGCCATGAATCCTTGCCCGGCCGGTCTACGTCGAAGGCATGGTGCGCATGCTTGAGCAGCGATACCCGCCAGCCGTGCCCGACCAGCACCGGCACCAGGCGTTCGATCAGGGTGGTCTTGCCGCTGCCGGAGAAGCCGGCGAAGCCGAGGACGTTCATGCTGTGAGTGTAGCTAGCCTCCCGCCGGACAGGTGCAGCCGCCGTAGGCCCGGCAACCCGAGCAGCGCGCGGTCGTGGGCGGCGACCAGCACCGCTGCGCCCGACTCGACCAGCCGGCCGAGGAGTTCGACGACCTGTGCATGGGAGTCCTGGTCGAGGTTCGCGGTCGGCTCGTCGAACAGCATCACGCGCGGCGCGAGGACCCAGGCGCGGGCGATCGCGGTGCGCTGCGTCTCGCCAGTGGACAGGCTGCGCGGATGCGTGCCGGCGACCGGCCGCAGGCGTGCCCAGTCGAGGGCCTCCTCGGTGCGGCGGCGGCTTTCCGCGCGTGGCACGCCGCGCGCGCGCAGTCCGTATTCGATGTTCGCAGCCACGCTGGTCGAGAACAGCAGCGGGTGGGCCGGTACGAACTGCATCGCATGGCGCACGGCCGTCGGAAAGCGGCCAGCCTCGACCGGCCGGCCTTCGAACGCCAGCGTACCCGCATCGGGCTCGAGGAGCCCGGCGAGCACGCGCAGCAGCGTCGTCTTGCCGGCGCCGTTGTCCCCGGTCAGCACGCAGGCCTCGCCACCCTCGATCGCGATCGAACAGCCGTCGAGCACGGCACGCCCGCCCAGGGTCAGGCGCAGCCCGCTGGCGCGCAGCAGAGACGGGCTGCTCACGGCACTGCCGGCCGGCCGGCAGCGTCCCGCGCAACCGAACGGGACCCATGGCCGCCTGCGGCGGCGCCCTGCCCGGCCCCCTGGCTGAAAGCCAGCGCGACGTTGACCGCGAGCGCCACCACCATCAGCACGATGCCCAGCGCGATGCCCTCTGTGAAGGCGCCCTTGCTCGTCTCCAGCGCGATCGCCGTCGGGATGCTGCGGGTATGCCCCGCGATGTTGCCGCCGACCAGCAGCGCGCAGCCGACCTCCGACACCACGCGACCGAAACCGCTGAGCACGGCGGCCACCAGCGCGAAACGCACTTCGCGCAGCACGGTGAACGCGGCACGCAGCGGCGATGCACCGAGCAGCCGCGCGGCCTCGTGCAGGCGCGGGTCGGCCGCCTGCACCGCGGCCAGGGTGAACGCGCACACGATCGGGAAGGCGATCACCACCTGCCCGATCGCCATCGCCTCGCGCGTGAACAGCAACTGCCAGGCCCCGAACGGCCCCTGACGGGACAGCAGCAGGTACAGCAACAGGCCGACCACCACCGTCGGGAAGGAAAGCAGGCTCTGGACGAGCACGACCAGCAGCCGCCGCCCCGGGAAACGAGTCATCGCCAGCAGGTAGCCGGCGCCCACCGCGAACGGGGTGGCGATCGCCATCGCCGCCAGCGACACCTGCATCGACACCCCGATGACCGTCCACAGTGCCGGATCGAGCCCAGCCAGACGGCGCAGAGCCTCGAGGGTCGGCTCGAGCAGTCCCATCGCTAGCGGGCCGCCTTCGGCACGCCTGGGAAGAACAGCGTCTCGCCGCCCGCCTTGTACGATGCGATGCGCGACTGGCCCTCGGGCGAGGTGAGCCAGTCGATCAGTTCGCGTGCACCGCGCGCATTGATCCCCGCGTGGCGCGCGGGGTTCACCGCGATCACGCCGTACGGATTGGCCAGGGCCGGGTCGCCTTCGGACAGCACGGCCAGCTCCAGCCGGCCGCGCATCGAAGCCCAGGTGCCACGATCGGTCAGGGCATAGGCCTGCAGTTCGCTCGCCATCGTCAGCACCTCGCCCATGCCACGGCCGGCGGACAGGTAGCCCGCCCACTTCGGCAGGCCGCCCGCGGACTTCCACAGGTCGAGTTCCATCTGGTGTGTGCCGCTGTCGTCACCGCGCGAGACGAAACGCTGCTGGCGGCCGGCAACCGCCCTGAGTGCCGCCGCCGCGTTGCCGGCCGAGCGCACCCCGGCGGGATCCGCCTTTGGCCCGACCAGCACGAAGTCGTTGTACATCACGTCGCGCCGGTCGATCCCGTGGCCGGCTGCGACGAACCGGTCCTCTGCGGCCCGTGCATGCACCAGCACCAGGTCGGCGTCGCCGTTGGCGCCCAGCTTCAAGGCCGCGCCGGTGCCGACCGACACCACCCGCACCGAGCAGCCGCAGGTCTTCTCGAAAGGTGGCAGCAGCCAGCCGAGCAGCCCGGAGTTCTCGGTGCTGGTGGTGGTCGCCATCCGGATCACGCGTTCGGACGCCAGACGCTGCACCACCGCGCCCGCACCGGGCGGCGCTTCGGCCGCGCGCGCGACGCCCACCAGGGCAAGCGCGCACAGCAACGCTGCAACACCCCGGCGACCCGGCGCCAGGCCGGTACGCACCCACGACCGCAACAGGACTTTTCGCATGCGACACCCTTCGCTCTGACAAGCAGGCAAACTTACGCACGATGATGCAAACGCTCAATATGAATCCGACTTCCGATTCGATCCCGACCGGCAAGCCCTCGGGCGGCGTTGCACGGGCGCCGATGCGGCTTTCGCTGCGCCTGACCGTCTCGCTCGGCGACGCCGACTGCGCGCGCGTACCTGCAGCCGCGTTCGACCTGCTGCGGCGCATGCCCCGCGTGGACTCCCTGCGCGAGGCAGCCAGCGGCTTCGGCCTGTCCTACCGCCATGCCTGGGCGCTGATCCGCGACGCGGAGCAGGCGCTGGGGGCCGCACTGATCGTCACCCGGCGCGGCCAGGGGACGCAGCTCACGCCGTACGGCGCACTGCTCGCGGCGGCGCTGGAAGAGATCGAATGCCGGCTCGCCCCTGAACTGGATGCCGCCACCCAGGCCCTGTCGGCGGCCTTGGCCCTGGGTGCGCCCGCCGATGCATCCGCTGCCGGCACGTCCGGCCGCGGCGAGGACTCCGGGCAGGCAAGGCTATGATCCGGCTGCCCGGCGCGCTGCCCGCGTGGTCCCTGCTGCTGCCGGCAGTCGCCATCGGGATCCTGCAGATGGCCTCCGGAAGCGACCTGGGTCCGCTCGCGGTGGCGGGCGTGGCACTCACGCTCTTCGGTGCAGTCATCGCCGCGGTCCACCATGCAGAGGTGGTCGCGCTGCGGGTCGGCGAGCCGTTCGGCACGCTGGTCCTCGCGGTGGCCGTCACGGTGATCGAGGTGGCGCTGATCGTGTCCCTGATGCTGGTCGGCGGCGAGGAGACCGCCGCGCTGCCCCGCGACACCGTGTTCGCCGCCATCATGATCGTGTGCAACGGCGCCATCGGCCTGTGCATCCTGGTCGGCGGCCTGCGCTATCACATCCTCGGCTTTCGCGCCGAAGGGTCGAACTCCGCGCTGGCGGTGCTGGCCACGCTCGCCATCCTCACCCTGGTGCTGCCCGCCTACACCACCACCACCAGCGGCCCGACCTTTTCCACCGCGCAGATGGTGTTCGCCGGCATCGCTTCGCTCGTGCTGTACGCGGTGTTCGTGTTCGTGCAGACCGTGCGCCATCGCGACTACTTCCTGCCGGCAGACGTCGCCGACCATGACGTCGACCTGCACGCGGTGCCGCCGTCGACCGGCGCGGCCTGGGCGGCGTTCATCGTGCTGATGGTGGCGCTGGTCGCGGTGGTCGGCCTGGCAAAGACGCTCGCACCGACCCTCGAATCGGCGGTACGGACCGCCGGCGCACCGCAGGCCGTCGTCGGGGTGGTGATCGCGCTGATCGTGCTGCTGCCCGAGACCTGGGCGGCGGTGCGCGCGGCCGCCGGCAACCGGCTGCAGACCAGCCTCAACCTGGCGCTCGGCTCGGCCCTGGCGAGCATCGGCCTGACGATCCCGGTCGTGGTCGTACTCTCGCTCGCGCTCGACCGGCCACTGCTGCTCGGCCTGCCCCCGAAGGAGATCGCCCTGCTCGCGCTGACCCTGCTGGTAGCGACCCTGACGCTCAGCGCCGGGCGTACTACCGTCCTGCAGGGCGCGGTCCACCTGGTGCTGTTCTGCACTTTCCTGTTTCTCGCAGCCGTGCCGTGAACCGACAGCCCCGGCCTCCCCGCCGCGGCAGGCCCTCGCCGGGCTTGATACCCGGCGCGCGCGGCTATAATTGAGCGCTTTCGATGCAGCATTCCGGATGACCCTCCTCGATACCCTCCAGCGCCCGCTGCGTGACCTGCGCATCTCGGTCACCGACCGGTGCAACTTCCGCTGCACGTACTGCATGCCGAAGGAGGTGTACGGCAAGGATTTCCAGTTCCTCGAGCGCGAGGCACTGCTGTCCTTCGGCGAGATCCACCGACTGGTGCGGCTGTTCCGCGACCAGGGCGTCGAGAAGATCCGCATCACGGGCGGCGAGCCGCTGGTACGGCGCAAGATCGAGCGGCTGATCGAGATGCTGGCCTGGCACGATGACCTCGACCTCACGCTGACCACCAACGGCTCGCTGCTGAAGCTGAAGGCGCAGGCCCTGAAGGATGCCGGCCTCAAGC
The DNA here is from genome assembly GCA_903873475.1 of uncultured bacterium. Lineage (GTDB taxonomy): Bacteria > Pseudomonadota > Gammaproteobacteria > Burkholderiales > CAIKXV01 > CAIKXV01. Next base: position 3,154 of record CAIQON010000356.1, on the reverse strand, counting down.
GGGTGACGGTCAGCCTCGATTCGCTCGACGACACGACCTTCAGGCAGATGAACGACGTCGACTTCCCGGTAGCCAGGGTGCTCGAAGGCATCGACGAGGCGAGCCGGGTCGGCCTGCCGGTCAAGGTGAACATGGTGGTCAAGCGCGGGGTCAATGACCAGGATGCGGTAGCGATGGCGCGCCACTTCAAGGGCAGCGGCCACATCCTGCGCTTCATCGAGTTCATGGACGTCGGCCACACGAACGGCTGGAAGCTCGACTCGGTGGTGCCCTCGGCGGAACTGGCCGCGCGCATCGGCGCGGAGCTTCCGATCGAGCCGGTACCGTCGAACTACCGCGGCGAGGTCGCCGAACGCTGGCGCTACCTCGACGGCCGCGGCGAGGTCGGCTTCATCTCCTCGGTCACCCAGGCGTTCTGCAGCGATTGCACGCGCGCCCGGCTGTCGGCCGAAGGCAGGCTGTATACCTGCCTGTTCGCCACCCAGGGCACCGACTTCCGCACGCCGCTGCGCGCCGATGCCTCCGACGATGAACTGGCGGCGCTGATCCGCGGCGTCTGGTCGGCGCGTACCGACCGCTACTCGGAACTGCGCAGCTTCGAAACCACGAAAGTGCACAAGATCGAGATGTCATACATCGGCGGCTGAGCGCGCGGCACCGCAGACGATCCGAGAGCGAAACCGACCCGCCCGCGAGGAAACCCGAATGACAGCACCCGACAGCGCCGCACCCGCCGGCACCGATTCGATCCGCACGGCCTCCTGCGCAGACGACTACGATCCCGATTCGATGCCGGTCGACAAGGCACGCGCTTTCATCGACCGCTTCGTCGCGCCGATCTCCGGTACTCGCCGCGTGGCGGTCCGCGATGCGCTGGGGCAGGTACTCGCCGAGGACATCGTGTCGCCGTTCGACGTGCCGCTCGCGGACAACTCGGCGATGGACGGCTATGCCTTGCGCCATTCGGATGTCGACGGGCGCGAGGGCGTGACGTTGAAAGTGGTGGGCACGGCCTATGCCGGCCGTACCTTCAACGGCACGGTCGCGCCCGGCGAGTGCATCCGCATCATGACCGGCGGCGTCGTGCCCGCACCGCTGGACTGCGTGGTACCCCAGGAACACACCCGTCCCGGTGATGGCGTGGTCACGCTCGGCGCCGGGCTGCGTCGTGCGCAGAACGTGCGCAGCGCCGGCGAGGACATCCGCCGGGGGGCGGCAGTCCTGCGCCGCGGCCAGTGGATGCGCCCGGCGGAGATCGGCCTGCTGGCCTCGCTCGGCATCGGTGAAGCCACGGTGTTCCGCAGGCTGCGTGTCGCGTTCTTCTCGACCGGCGACGAACTGGTGTCGATCGGCGGCACCCTCGGCGAGGGCCAGGTCTACGACAGCAACCGCTACACGATCCACGGCATGCTGACCCGCCTCGGTGTCGACCTGATCGACATGGGGGTGGTGCGCGACGACCCGGCGAAGCTCGAAGCGCATTTCGCCGAAGCGGCGCGCATGGCCGACGTGATCATCACCAGCGGCGGCGTGTCGGTCGGCGAGGCGGACTTCATCAAGCAGATGCTCGACCGGATGGGCGAAGTGGTGTTCTGGAAGATCGCGATGAAACCCGGTCGGCCGCTCGCCTACGGGCGCATCGGTGGCGCCCATTTCTTCGGGCTGCCGGGCAATCCGGTGGCGGTGATGGCCACCTTCTACCAGTTCGTGCGCGAGCCACTGCTGAAGATGATGGGCCGGGATCCGATGCCGGTGCTGCCGACCTTCAAGGCCACCTGCATCGCGCCGCTGAAGAAGGCCCCGGGACGCACCGAATTCCAGCGCGGCATCCTGTCGGCCGCCGCCGACGGCCATGGCTGGCAGGTGAAGCCCACCGGCGAGCAGGGTTCCGGCATCCTGTCCTCGATGTCGCAGGCAAACTGCTTCATCGTGCTGCCGGTCGACCAGGGCAATGCGCCGGCGGGCACCGTTGTCGATGTACAGATGTTCGAAGGCCTGGTCTGATGCTGCCGGCCGCGCCCGCCGCACGCCTGGAACTCACTGCCGCACGGCGCGACCTCACCTTCGAGGTCGAAGCGCTCGACGAGCATGGCCAGCGTTCGACCGTGGCCATCGCCGGCGAACATCCGTTGACGCTGTACGTCGACAAGCGCGAACTCGTGACCCTCATGACGCTCGGCCAGGCGCCGGAGGCCCTGGCGCTCGGCTTCCTGCGCAACCAGCGCCTGGTGGGCGGCATCGACGAGATCGCTGCGGTCCATGTCGACTGGGAGGTCGATGCAGTCGCGGTCACCACGCGCGCCGGGGCTGCCGACTTCTCGGCGCGCACCGCGAAGCGCACGGTCACCACCGGCTGTGGCCAGGGCTCGGTGTTCGGCAGCCTGATGGAGGAGATCGATGCGATCCGACTGCCGCAGCACGCGCGCCTGTCGCAGCGCAGCCTGTACGCGCTGCTCGATGCGGTGCGCCGGCGCGAGACCGTCTACAAGCAGGCCGGCGCGGTCCATGGTTGCGCGCTCGTGCGCTGCAGCGACGACGTGCAGTCGGCCACGGCCGAGGTGCTCTACTACGTCGAGGATGTCGGCCGTCACAATGCGGTCGATGCGATCGCCGGGCACATGTGGCTCGACCGGGTCGATGGCGGCGACAAGGTGTTCTACACCACCGGGCGCCTGACCTCGGAGATGGTGATCAAGTGCGCGCAGATGGGCGTGCCGTTCCTGGTCTCGCGCTCCGGCCTGACCGAGATGGGCTACCGCATCGCACGCCAGGTCGGCCTGACGATGATCGGCCGCGCGGCGAACACCCGCTACCTGCTGTTCACCGGCGAAGCGCGCTTCGACCGATGAGCGGCCCGGTTGCACGGCGCACGCCCGGCACGGTGCCCGTCACCGGCGTGGTGCTCGCCGGCGGGCTCGGCCGCCGGATGGGCGGGGTCGACAAGGGCCTGCAACTGCTCGACGGTCGGCCGATGGTCGCGCAGGTCATCGAGCGCCTGCAGCCGCAGGTGGACGAGCTGCTGATCAACGCCAACCAGAACCTCGACCGCTATGCGGCCTTCGGCCACCCGGTAGTGCCCGATTCGATCGAAGGCTTCGCCGGCCCGCTGGCCGGCCTCGAGCGCGGCCTGGCGAACGCCGCGCACGGGCTGGTC
>CAIQON010000355.1 GCA_903873475.1 uncultured bacterium | reverse complement strand
TCATCGACGCCGACCAGATCCTGGTGATGGAGCAGGGCAGGATCATCGAGCGGGGGACCCACCGCGAACTGCTCGCCGCCGGCGGCCAGTACGCACAGATGTGGTCGCTGCAGCAGCAGGAGCGATCGACGCAGGACGCCGATGCCGGCAGTTGACCCGCCGCAAGCGATCGCGAATCGCGACGGCTTCTGAACTACGGTTGCCAAGCCACGGTTTTCGTTATCTAATCGTGTGAAATACGCCCCGTCCGGGGCGCTCAAGTCGATGCCCGGGCTGCCGTTAGTCGTGAGGCACCCAGCGCGCGAGGATCCGAACCGTGACGAACCGCTCTCCCAGGAACTGGCTTCCACTGCTCGGCCTCGCTGCCGCCACTGTGCTGAGCGCCGCCGCCGAGGTACATGCGCAGGCTGCCAGCCCGCGCGAGGCTACGGCCCGCAAGGCGCAGGCGCCGACGGCGGTGCGGCCGGCCGCGCAGGCGCCGCGCCCCGCGACCGGGCGCCAGGCTGCCACTCGGCCGGCACAACGGGTGCGTACCACCACCCCGGCGAACGGGCGTGCGGTGGCCAAGCCCGCGCCGGTCGTTGCTGCCCGCGCGACCCCCGTGTCCATGCGCTATCGCCCCGACACCGCGCGCTCGGCGGAGGCGCCCAGCGACCTGGTCCTGCGCTCGACCGCGGTACTGGTGGCTTCGCAGGCCACCGGGCAGGTACTGTTCTCGCGCAACGACGAAAAGGTCCGGTCGATCGCCTCGATCACCAAGCTGATGACCGCGATGGTGGTGCTCGACTACAACCAGTCGATGGACGAACTGGTCACCATCACCGAGGAAGACATCGATGCCACGCGCCGCCTCGGCTCGCGCCTGGCCGCCGGCACCACGCTCAGTCGCGCCGAGATGCTCCGCCTGTCGCTGATGTCTTCCGAGAACCGGGCCACCGCGGCGCTGGCAAGGACCTCGCCCGGCGGCTACCGTGAGTTCATTGCCCAGATGAACGTCAAGGCGCAGGCGCTCGGCATGCACCAGTCGCGTTTCGAGGATTCCACCGGCCTGCACAGCGGCAACGTGTCCACGGCGCAGGACCTGGTACTGCTGGTGACCGCCGGCATGAGCTATTCGACCATTCGCGAATACACGACCACGTCAGCGCTTCGTGTCGACACCCCGGGCAACCGTGCGGCGCACCACCTGCAGTTCAACAACTCGAACCAGCTCGTGGCGAGCCCCGAGTGGGAGATCGGCCTGTCGAAGACCGGCTTCATCCGCGAGGCGGGGCGCTGCCTGGTCATGCAGACGCGCATCAATGGCGAAGAGATGGTGATCGTCCTGCTCGACTCCGACGGCCGCCACTCGCGCATCGCCGATGCCAACCGCATCCGCCGCTGGATCGAGAGCGGGTATTCCCTGCGCCTGATCTGAGCGGCGCATTGTCTCGCCGGCGTCCCTGCAACGAGCGGTAGCCGCAGTGGATGCATCCGCGGCGACGGGTCATCGCTTCGCGTTCACCTGTCCGGGCGGCGACCGGTTACCATGCGGCGGCCATGGATACCCCCCTCGCCAACCTCGCGCTCGTCGCGGCCGACACCTTCGGGACTTCACTGCGCGATGACGTGCTGGCCGGCTTTGCAGCCGCTCCCCGCACGCTTCCGGCCAAGTGGTTCTATGACGAACAGGGCAGTGAACTGTTCGAGGCGATCTGCGCCACGCCCGAGTACTACGTCACGCGCACCGAACTGGCCATCCTGCGCCAGCATGTCGATGCCATCGCGTCCGCGCTCCCCGCCGGCGCGGTACTGATCGAACCAGGCAGTGGCGCCGGCACCAAGACGCGGTTGCTGATCGAGGCCTGCCTGCCATGCGCCTATGTCGCGATCGACATCTCGCGCTCGATGCTCGAAGTCGGTGCCGCCGGGACTGCGCGCCTGTTCCCGTCGTTGCAGGTGCTCGCCATCCATGCGGATTACACCCGCCTCGACACCCTGCCCGACGATCGTCTTCCGCCGGGAGCGCCGCGGGTGCTCTACTTTCCCGGGTCGACGATCGGCAATTTCACGCCGGAAGAGACGCGGGCGTTCCTGTGCCGGGTCGCGCGCTGGATCGGCCCCGGTGGCAGCGTGCTGATCGGCGTGGACACGCGCAAGG
>CAIQON010000354.1 GCA_903873475.1 uncultured bacterium | reverse complement strand
TGCCTCCGGCGAGGACCTGCTGGTCGCGTTCGTGGCTGGCTACGAGCTGGCCTGCCGTGCCGGGTCCCTGGTGCAGCCCGACCACTATGCGCGCGGTTTCCACTCGACCGCCACCGTCGGTGCATTCGGTGCCGCGATGGCCTGCGCACGCCTGCTCGGGCTGGATGCCGGCCGTTGCGGGCACGCGCTGGGCATCGCCGGCACGCGTGCATCAGGGCTCAAGGCGATGTTCGGCACCGACTGCAAGGCCTACCACGCAGGTCTCGCCGCGGAGGACGGCGTGCGTGCCGCGCTGCTGGCCCGGCAGGGCATGTCGAGCCGCCCCGACGTGCTCGAATGCCGGCAGGGCTTCGCGGCTGCGCTGAGCACCGACTTCTTCCCCGAGCGCGCACTGGTCGAGGACCGCTGGTTCATCCGCGACAACCTGTTCAAGTACCACGCGGCCTGCTATGGCACGCATTCCACGATCGAATGCGCTGCGCGTCTGCGCGCCGAGCATGCGATCGATCCGCAGGCGATCGACCGCATCGTGATACGGGTCGAGAAGGTGAACGACAGCACCTGCAACATCGCGCGGCCGGAGTCCAGCCACGAGGCCAAGTTCAGTCTGCGGTTCACCGCTGCGCTCGCGCTGTGCGGCGGCGACACCGGTGCGCTGGGCAGCTATGGCCCGGCGCAGCTGGCCGACCCGACGATCCGCCGGCTGATCGAGCGCACCGACGTGGAACTGGTCGACGGCTGTCCGACCATGTTCACCCGGGTCGCCGTGACTTCGGCCAGCGGCGAGGTGGCGACCGAACACGATTCGGGCATGCCGTTGTCCGACCTCGACCTGCAGGGCCGCAAGCTCGATGCCAAGTTCGCGTCCCTGGCCGGTCGCGTGCTGGGCAGCCGGCGCGCGGCCGAACTGTCGACCGCGATACGGTCGATCGAGGACGTTCGGGTGCGCGACCTTGTCGCGCTGTGCGCGCCGGCCGATTGAGGCCACCGACCGTTCCACCGAATGCCCCATCGAACGTCCCGCAGCCGGCACAGACCGGCGCGACCGAGGAATCAGGCATGAATGAACCGATGAGCAAGGACCCCGCGATGCATGCTCCCGAAGACGCCGAGGTGCGCGCTGCGGTCGCTGCCGGCATCCGGCGGCTGACGGACTGGGCGGCCGGCTTTCGGCTGGCCGGTCGCGATGGCGCGGATCCGCTCGCGCCGTTCCCTCCCGGGATCCCTTTCCGGGCGGCGCGCGTGATCGGCGACAACCTGGCTGCAGCGCTGGCCGCGTCGCCCGAGCCGGAAGTCGGTCGGGTGCATTGCCAGCTGGCGCTGCGCGGTGGTGCGGCCGAATGCACGCTGCTGTCCGACCCGCCATCGCGCACCGACCGGTTCTCCGCCGCGCTGGGCAATGGCATTGCGGGCAGCTGGTGCGAGCTCGACGAGGGGTACCGCCTGGCGCCGTGCCATGCCGGGCTCTACACGCTGCCGGCGCTGTGGGCGGAAGCCGAGGCGGGCGGCCTGACCGTGGCCGAGGTGCTCGCCTGCGCGGTGCTGGCATACGAGGTGACCGGGCGCTTTGCGCGCTGCTGGATCTTCCCGCAGATGACGCTGCATCCGCATCCGCAGACTGCCGCCATCGGTGGTGCGATCGCCACTACGCTGGCACGGCGATCGGATGAAGCGCTGACCCATCAGGCGGTCACGGCTGCGGCCACGCTGGTGACCGTCGGCGGCTACGAGCATGCGCTGCATGGCGCGCTGGTGCGCAACGTGTGGGCGGCGATCGGTACCGCCAACGGCATGCGCGCTGCCGACTGGGCCGAATGCGGGCTGGGCGGCCTGCCCGATGGCGCCTACGACGTGTTTACCACGCTGCTCGGCCAGGCGGCCGATCCGGCTGCGCTGGCCGACGGCCTCGGCGAGACCTGGGCGATCGCGTCCGGCTACCACAAGGTGCACGCATGCTGCCAGTCGACGCATTCGGCGGTCGAGGCGACTCAGGCGGCGATGGCTAGCCTGCCGCCGGGACGCACGCACGCCGATGTCGAGTCGGTGCTGCTCGAGACGCACCGGCCGCAGATGAGCAATCCGCGGCCGGGCACCACGCTCGCGGCGCGCTTCTCGTTCGAGCATGTGCTCGCGACCGTGCAGGTACATGGCCACGCCGGTGCGGATGCGTTTGCCGCCGCCACCCTGGACGATCCGGCGATCGTGCGCCTGCGCGAGCGCATCCGGCTGGAACCCTATGCGCCGGTGCGCCCGCGGCCGCTCGACCGACCGGCCCGGGTCACGCTGACGCTGTCCGATGGCACCCGCGTCACCGGCGAATGCCTGAGCGCACGTGGCGGGCCCGACCGGCCGTTCGACGATGCGCAGATCCGTGCCAAGGCGCAGGGCATCACCGGCACCCGGCATCCGGGCTTTGTCTCTGCGGTCGAGGCGCTGGAGCGGCTGGAGCCGGCGACACTGGCGCAGCCGTGGTCCGCATGGATGTCCGCCGCACTCGCGCGCTGAGCGCATGGTGCGATCGGCCCATGTCTTGCTTTGGTCAGTACCGGCAGCCCGCCGAATCCACAGGAGTCCTTCGATGCGATCCTCACCGAGCCTTCCGTTGCTGACCTTCCTGCGGCGCCGTCCGTGGCTGCTTCCGGCACTGCTCCTGCTGCTGCCTCTGGCCGACGGCGCCTCGGCGCAGGCCTGGCCGGCGCGCACGGTACGCATCGTGGTGCCGTTCACCGCAGGCGGCACCACCGACATCATCGCGAGGCTGGTCAGCGCGCGGCTGTCCGAGGCGCTGGGGCAGCAGTTCATCGTCGACAACCGGGCCGGGGTCGGCGGGGTGCTCGGCATGGACATCGTGGCCAAGGCTGCGCCCGACGGCTACACCGTGGTGCTCGGTTCCACCAGCTCGACAGCGGTCAACGTCGGCCTGTACCCCAGGATGCCCTACGACCCGCTGAAGGACCTCGCGCCGATCATGCAGGTGGCCACCGGCCCGTACGTGCTGGCGGTGCATCCGGCGCTTCCGGCCAAGGACGTCGGGCAGTTGATCGCACTGGCGCGGGCGCGTCCCGGCCAGCTCAACTTCGGCTCGTCGGGCAACGGCACCGCGCTGCACCTGACCGCCGAACTGCTGAAATCGATGACCGGCACCCGCATGGTCCACGTGCCGTACAAGGGCGCGTCCGCCGCGATGCCCGACCTGCTGTCGGGCCAGACGCAGTTCATGTTCTCCGACATGCCGCTGTTCGCGCCCTATGTGAAGGCGGGCAAGCTGCGTGCGCTGGCGGTGACCACCGCGAAGCGCTCGTCGGTGCTGCCGGAACTGCCGCCGATCGCCGAGACGGTGGCCGGCTACGAGGCGACCTCCTGGTACGGCTTCATGGCACCGGCTGGCACGTCGCGCGAGATCATCAACCGGTTCAACGCCGAAGTGGTGAAGGTGCTGCGCCTGCAGGACATCCGCGACCGTTACCGTGAACTGGGCATCGAACCGGTGGAGGGCACGCCGGAACAGTTCGGTGCCTACATCGCGAGCGAGATCCGGCGCTGGGGTGCGGTGATCAAGTCGGCCGACGTGAAGATCGACTGAGCCGTGTCCGCGAGGCGATCCAGAGGGCAGGGGACCCGCGATGCAGCCCGATGAACTGGGCGCGGTCGAGGCGCTGGCGCAGATGCGCGCCGGCCGGCTGAGCGCGACGCGCCTGGTCGAGGCCTGCCTCGAGCGCATTGCGCTGCGCGAGGCGCAGGTGCAGGCCTGGGTGGCCATCGATGCCGACGGTGCGCTGGCCCGGGCACGCGCGATCGACGCGGCCGCTGACTGGCGTGGCCTGCTGCCCGGCATTCCCGTCGGCGTGAAGGACGTGATCGAGACAGCCGGGTTGCCGACTGCCTACGGGTCGCCGATCTATGCCGGCCATCGGCCGAAGGCCGACGCCGCCTGCATCGCGCTGCTTCGGGCCGAGGGTGGCATCGTGCTCGGCAAGACGGTCACCGCCGAGTTCGCCACCACCACGCCGGGCGCGACCCGCAACCCGTGGAATCCTGCGCACACGCCGGGCGGTTCCTCGAGCGGCTCTGCGGCAGCCGTGGCCGATCGCATGGTGCCGCTTGCCTGCGGCACGCAGACTTCAGGGTCGGTGCTCAGGCCGGCGGCCTTCTGCGGCGTCGTCGGCTTCAAGCCGACCTGTGGCTGGCTCAGCCGGCAGGGCGTGAAGCAGGTATCGGAATCGCTCGACACCCTGGGCACCTTCGGCCGCAGCGTCGCCGACGCCGCACTGATGGCCGCGGCGATGGCCCGGCAGCCGGGCCTCGCGCTGGCCGATCCGGTGGCGCCGCCGTCGGTGACGGTCGTGCGCACGGAGGCGGCACACGAGGGCGGGCCTGAGGCCTGGGCCGCGCTCGAGGCAGTCGTGCAGGCGCTGTCCCGTGCAGGCGTGGTGGTCGATGCCTCGGAGCTGCCGGCGCCGTGCGGCGAACTGCCGCGCATCCATCCGTTGATCGAGCACTTCGAGGCTGCGCGCGCGCTGGCGCACGAGCATACCTGGCATGCCGACCGGCTCAGTGCGAAGCTGCGCGATCGCCTCGACCACGGGCTGGCGCAGCCGGCCGCCGAGTATCGGCAGGCGCATGCGCTGGCGCAGGCGTGCCGCGAATCGGTCGCGCGCTGGTTCGATGGGCACGACGTGCTGCTGACCCCGAGCGCGCCGGGCGAGGCGCCCGAGGGCCTGGCCACCACCGGCAGTGCAACCTTCAACCGCCGCTGGAGCCTGCTCGGGCTACCCTGCCTGACGCTGCCGGTGATGCGTGGCCCGCGCAGCCTGCCAGTGGGGGTGCAACTGGTCGGCCGCTGGCATGACGAGGCGCGGCTGCTGGCCACCGCGGCCTTCATCGAACGCCTGGTCGGATGGCGCGCCTGATGCACTCACCAGGCCTGCTGCAGCATCGCCTCGATCTGCGCCGCCGATTCGATCGGTCGCGGATTGAACGTCAGTCCCGGCTCGGCATGGATACGCCGCGCGACCTCGGCCAGCGCGCTGCGGGCGATGCCGAATTCGCGCAGCGTGCGGCGCAGTCCCGCCGCGCGGGCGTAACGTTCGAGCCGCTCGACCAGCGCGGCGGTCGAAGCATCCGTGGCACCGATCGCCCGGGCGAGGTCGGCGGCGACTCCGGGGCAGGCCGGCAGGTTGAAGGCCAGTGCATGCGGCAGCACCAGCGCATTCACCTCGCCGTGCGACGCGCCGAGCACCGGCGCCAGCTTGTGGCAGGTGGCGTGGTGCAGGGCGGTACGTGCATTGATGATCGCTGCGGCGACCAGGTAGCTGCCGAGCAGGAGATCGTCTGCGCCGGATCCGGCGCGCACGCCGTTCTCGGCGAATGCGGCGTCCGCGCCGGCGACCAGCCGGGCGAGCCCCTCGCGCGCGAACAGGTCCGACACGGGCGTGCGCGCCGAGGAGTACAGCGCTTCGCAGCCATGGGCGAGCGCATTGGCGAGCGTGCCAGCCAGCAGTGCGTACGGCATGCCGTCGAGCACCTGCGGATCGAACACCAGTACCCGTGCGGCCAGCTGCTGGTCGCGGAACAGTACCTTGTAGGCATCCTCGCGCGTCAGGCTGAAGCCGGGCGTGACCTCGGCACCGGACAGCGTGGTCGGTATCGCGACCAGCGGTACCTTCGGTGCGGTGCTCGGGGTGCCGACGATGCGGCCGTGCTCGTGGCGCAGCGCAAAGCGCTCGATGCCGTCGCCTTCGGCCAGCGCGAGCGCTACGCCCTTGGCCATGTCGGACACGCTGCCGCCGCCGAAGGCGACGATGCCGTCGCAGCCTTCGCGCCGTGCGAGGGCCGATGCCTCGAGCGTGGTCGACAGTGGCGCATGCAGTGGTACGTCGTCCCAGATGACCGGCCGGCCGGCATCGGAGCCACCCTCGAAGCCGGCGATCGCGCGCGCGAACAGCGGGCTGCGCCGGCCGCGGGCGCTGCAGACGACGAACGGGCGGTGCATGCCTTCGGCCAGGGCTTCGGCGGCGACTCGGTCGATCGCACCGGCGCCCTGCACCAGGCGCTGGCGCGGGAACGCATGGACGAAGGCCAGCGTGGATGCAGGTTGCAGCGGGTCCGTGTGCGTCGGCATGTCGATCAGCGGGCAGGGTGGAGGCACGAGGATAGCGCGGCGCATGCCCGCACGGAGGCCACATGCCGCGCGTGAGCGATCCCGGGTCGAGCGTCCCCGGCAGCACTGTCTTCGGCCTGCTCATTTCGTCCTTCGACTTCTCGCCGGTGGCCGAGGACGAGTTCCACGACTGGTACGACACCGAGCACATCCCGGAACGGCTGCGCATCCCCGGCTTCCTCGATATCCGGCGCTGGTCCAGCATCGACGATCCGAAGGTGTCGATGACCACCTATGACCTGTCCGCGCCCGAGGTGCTGCGCAGTCCGGGCTACCTGGCGGTCGGCTACGAGAACAATTCGCCCTGGACGCGGCGGGTCGGCTGGCGCTGCATCAAGCGGCTGCGTGCCGAGGCCGCCCAGGCCTGGCCCGGCACCAGCCTCGCACCCGAGGACGCGCAGGCGTTGCTGGTGGTGGCCGCGAACCCGGTCGCCGGCCGCGAGTCCGAACTGGCCGCGTGGATCGACACCACCGCCGCCGCGCTTGCGGCCGGAGTTGCGACCGACGTCGCGCCGACGCAAGGTGTCGGGCGCGATGGGATCGCGGGATTGCGCTGCGTGCGCACTTTCATCGCAGCCGCCGGCACGCACCGGCACGTGGTCACCTATCATCTCGACCATGAGCGCCTGCTGCTCGAC
>CAIQON010000353.1 GCA_903873475.1 uncultured bacterium | reverse complement strand
TTCACGCTGCTGCTCGGGCTGCTCGCCGCGGCCGGGCTGCACCGCGCCCCGGCGCGCGGCAGCGGCACCACCGGAGCGGCATCGCCATGAAGCTGTCGGTGGTGATCATCGCGCGTAACGAGGCCGCGCGGATCGAGCGCTGCATCGCATCCGTGCGCTGGGCCGACGAGGTGATCGTCCTCGACGGCGTCAGCACCGATGCAACGGTCGAACGCGCGTGCGCGCTGGGCGCGCGCGTCGAGAGCGCGATCGACTGGCCGGGCTTCGGGCCGCAGAAGAACCGCGCACTCGCGCTCGCGTCGGGCGAATGGGTGCTGTCGCTCGACGCCGATGAGTGGGTCGACGACGCGCTGGCCGGGGCGATCCGCGCGGTGATCGACGACCCGCGCTCGGCCACGGTCTGGCGGATTCCGCGCCGGTCCCGCTACTGCGGCCAGGTGATGCACCATTCCGGCTGGTGGCCCGACCACGTGACCCGGCTGTGGCGGCGCGGTTCGGCACGCTTTTCCGACGACCTGGTGCATGAACGAGTCCTCTGCGACGGCACGCGCCCGGCCACGCTGGGTGCAGCGCTCGACCACGAGTCGTTCGCCGGCTTCGAGCAGGTGATCGAGAAGATGAACCGCTATTCGACCGATGGCGCGGCGATGATGGATGCGCGCGGCCTGCAGGGATCGGTCGGGCGCGCGCTGCTGCACGGGTTCTGGACCTTCGTGCGGACGTACGTGCTGCGCCGGGGTTTCCTGGACGGACGCTACGGCCTGCTGCTGGCGATCTCCAATGCGGAAGGCAGCTACTACCGCTACCTCAAGCTGATGCAGCGCCAGAAGCGATGACCAGCCTGGCGGTGGTAGTGACCACCTACAATCGGCCAGACGCTCTGGAATGCGTGCTCTCGGCTTACCTGTCGCAGGAAGACCGCGACATCGAGCTGCTGGTCGCCGATGACGGCTCGACCGACGAAACGCGCCACATCGTCGCGCGCTTCGCCGAACGCGCCGCGTTCCCGATACGCCATGTCTGGCACGAAGACCTCGGCTTCCGCGCCGGTGCCATCCGCAATCGGGCGATCGCGGCTACCGACGCGGCCTACATCGTGTTCACCGACGGCGACTGCGTGCCGCTGTCGGGATTCGTCGCCAGCCACCGGGCACTGGCCGAGCCCGGCTGGTTCGTCGCTGGCAACCGCAGCCTGCTGTCGGAGCGGTTGACCCGGTCGGTGCTGCAGCGGCAGATACGGCTCGAGACCTGGTCGGGCTTCGACTGGGCGCGCGCGTTCCTGCGCCGCGACGTGAACCGGCTGGCGCCACTGTGGATGCACGACCTGTCGGACACGCGTGGCTGGCGGCGGCGGCAGCCGGCACGCTGGGCAGGCGCGAAGACGTGCAACCTCGGGGTCTGGCGCGACGACCTGCTGCGCGTGAACGGTTTCGACGAGGCCTACAGCGGCTGGGGGCTGGAGGACTCCGACCTGGTGATCCGCCTGCTGCATGCCGGCGTACGGCACAAGAACGGCCGCTTCGGAACGCCGCTCGCCCACCTCTGGCATGCCGAGAACGACCGCAGCCGGCTCGAGGCGAACCAACGACAGCTCGACGCGCTGATCGCGTCACGACGCACGCGCGCCGCGGTCGGCCTCGACCCGCACGGCCAATGAGCGCGAACACCACCATGCCGCCGTCGCGCATCCTCGTGGTGGCGACCCGGCGCATCGGTGACGTGCTGCTCACCACCCCGCTGATCGCCTCGATCAGGGCCGCATGGCCCGATGCGGTGCTCGACGTGCTGGTCTTCGCCGGCACCGGTGGCGTGCTCGCCGGGCTGCCGGGCATCGACGCGGTGATCGAAGTGCGGGAACGGCCGCGGCCGCTCGAGCATGCACGGCTGCTGCGCCGGATCGCGCTCGGCTACGACCTCGCGCTGAGCACGATCCCGGGCGATCGCCCCACGCTGTATGCGCGGCTGGCCGGCCGGCGTGCGATCGGCGTCCAGCTCGACGGTGGCAAGCACCTGTGGAAGCGGCGGCTGCTCAGTGCATCCGTGCCCCATGACGACACCGGCACGCACACCGTCCTGCAGAACCTGCGGCTGGCGGATGCACTGGGCATCGCGCGGCTGCACGCCGTGCAGGTGCCGCCCGGCGCCGAACTGGCCCCTGCACTGGACGCCGAACTGGCGCGTGCGCCGTTCGTCGTGGTGCATCCATGGCCACGCTTCCGCTACAAGATGTGGCATGACAGCGGGTTCGTGGATTTCGGCTACTGGGCGCACACGCATTCGCTGCGTATCGTGCTGTCGGGCGGCAGCGCCGCCGACGAGCAGGCCCATGTCCGGGCCCTGCAGGGCCGGATGCCCCCGGGCACCCTCGACCTCGCGGGCGAGCTCTCGCTGGCGCAGCTCGCCGGCGTGCTGCGCCGGGCCGCGCTCTACCTCGGGCCCGACACGGTGGTGACCCACATGGCCGCAGCGGTGGGCGTGCCGACGGTGGCGCTGTTCGGCCCGTCCAACCCGGTCAAGTGGGGTCCGTGGCCGGCAGGCTGCCAGCTCGACACCAGCCCCTGGCCGCGCACCGGCAGCGGGCGCGTCGGCAATGTATACCTGCTGCAGGGCACGGCCCCGTGCGCACCCGGCGTACCCTGCCTGATGGAAGGCTGCGATCGACACGTCGACAGCGACTCGGCCTGCCTCACCGGGCTGCCTGCGGCACGCGTGATCGACGCGGCGACCGAACTCCTCGAATGGCGGCGCAAAGAAAAGAACGAGAGCGAATGAACGACACGACCTAGGACGGATCCTCCCGCTTCATCCGGCACTGCCCGGTCGGCTGTACCGCGCCGCTGCTGCCCACCTCGATCCGGATGCCGGAAGGCGCACTGCTGCGCTGCACGGAATGCGGCCAGTGGATCAGCCAGGCCAGCCCGGAGCGCTACGCCGACTCGATGCGCGAGTTCGATACCGAGCAGGGCACCGCGCCGAATGCCGCCTCGCTGCAGCGCCGCCATGCACTGGCGGCGCAACGGATCGAGCGGCTGGCCCACCTCGCCGGCTGCGCGCCGAGTGCGCTCAGGCTGCTCGACATCGGCTGTTCCAGCGGCGCCTTCCTGGAGGCGGCACGCACGCTGCAGGTGCCCGCGCGCGGTGTAGAACCGGCGCCTGCGGCCGCAGCCGGCGCGCGCGCGAAGGGCCTCGACGTGGTGACCGGAACGCTCGGCGGCGCCGCCTTCGAACCCGGCAGCTTCGACGCGGCCACCCTGTTCGAGGTGATCGAGCACCTGCAGGACGCGCTGGCACTCGCGCACGATGTGTTCCGCGTGCTGCGGCCCGGTGGCATCTGGCTGGTCGGCACCGCGAACGCCGCGAGCTGGACTGCGGCGCTGATGGGCGCGCGCTGGCAATACCTGGACATCGCCTCGCACGGCGGCCATGTGAGCTTCTTCAATCCGCGCTCGATCGAGACCCTCGCCACGCGCAGCGGCTTCACGGTCGAGCGCATCGACACGCGCAACGTGCGCGCATTCGAGCGGCGCCAGGCGTCGGCGCCGGTCTACACGCTGGCCAAGCTCGGCACCGAACTGCTGTCGCCGCTGGCACGCGCGGCTGGCCGCGGCCACGACATGCTGGCCTGGCTGCGCAAGCCGGCGGCGCCAGCCTGAGGCAACCAACGGCACCGGGCCGGGGGCGCGTGGCGCGCCTCGGCCGGGTCCTCAGCCTTCCTGCAGTTGCTGCAGCCGGGCATAGACGCCGTCGCGGGCGAGCAGTTCCCGGTGCGTGCCGGTCTCGGCGATCCGGCCGCCCGACAGCACCAGGATGCGGTCGGCGCGCTCGATGGTCGACAGCCGGTGCGCGATCACCAGCGTGCTGCGCCCGTGCATCAACTGCTCGAGCGCCGACTGTACCTGGCGCTCCGACTCGGTATCGAGTGCCGAGGTAGCCTCGTCGAGCACCAGGATCGGCGCATCCTTGAGGAAGGCACGCGCGATCGCCAGCCGCTGTCGCTGCCCACCCGACAGACGGATGCCGTTCTCGCCGACCAGCGTGTCGTAACCGGCATCCATCCGTTCGATGAACTCGTGCGCGCCGGCCGCCGTCGCCGCCGCGACGACCGCCTCGCGCGAGGTGCTGGCCATGTCCCCGTAGGCGATGTTCGCCGCGACCGTATCGTTGAACAGGGTGACGTCCTGGCTCACCAGCGCGATGTTGCGGCGCAGGCTGGCCAGCGTGAAGGCCGCGCCGTCGCGGCCGTCGAACACGATGCGGCCCGTGGCCGGCGCGTGGAAGCGCGGGATCAGGTTGGCGATCGTGGTCTTGCCGCTGCCCGAGGTGCCGACCAGCGCCACCGTCTCGCCGGGAGCCACCGAGAACGAGATGTCGTCGAGCGCCGGCGGCTGCCGGGCATCGGTCGCCGGGTAGCGGAAACCGACCGCCTCGAAGCACACCGCGCCGGACAGCCGTCCGGCATCGACCGTACCGGGGTCGGGTTCGGGCTGGGTGTCGATCACCTCGAACACCGTCTGCGCCGCGGCCAGGCCGCGCTGCAGGTATTCGTTGATGCTGGTCAGCCGCTTCAGCGGCGCGGTCAGCAGCAGCATCGCGGTGACGAAGGAGATGAACGCGCCCACCGTGGTCTGGTCCTGCATCGCGCGGTTGGCGGCGATGTAGACCACGGTCGACACCGCGATGGCCGCGATCATCTGCACGATCGGCACGTTCGAGGCCGCGGCGACCACCTGCTTCATCGTGTAGCGACGCATCCGGTTGCTCACGTCGAAGAAGCGCTGGCGCTCGAAGGCCTGCCCGCCGAACACCTTCACCACCTTCTGGTTCTCGACCGTCTCCTGCAGCACATGGGTGATGTCGCCCATCGACCGCTGCGCCCCCAGGCTCGCCTCGCGCAGGCGGCGGCTCACCAGGCGGACGATCCACGCGATCAGCGGCGCCATCGCGAACACGATGAGCGTGAGCTGCCAGTCGAGCCAGAACAGCAGGCACAGCAGCGCGATGATGGTCACGCCGTCCTTCACCACGATGGTGATCGCGTCGGTGGCCGCGGTCGTGACCTGGGCGGCATCGTAGGTCAGCCGGGAGATGAGGTTGCCGCTCGAATGGCGCTCGTAGAACGAGGCCGGCAGGCGCACGAGGTTGTCGAACATCCGGGTGCGCAGGTCGAGCACGACGCGGCTGCCCACGTACTGGGTGCAGTAGCTGCCGACGAAGGTGGCCACGCCGCGCACCGCGAACAGGCTGATCAGCAGCATCGGGATCAGCGTGATCCACTTCGGGTCGCGCTCGACGAAGGTACCGTCGAGGATCGGCTTCATCACCGCCGGCAGCGCCGCCTCGGTCGCAGCCACGCCGACCATGCCGAGGATCGCGCAGGCGAATATCCACGCATGCGGCTTCACGAAACCGAGCAGGCGGCGATACAGCGCGACGCTGTCGACGGGCGGCGCGGGGGCAGGCAAGCCGGCGGAAGGTTCCTTCGAAGAAGCCACGGCAGGGAGGACAGCCGAACGACCGGCCCCGGGGACGTCCCGCGGCAGGCGGGGCTGGGACGCCATTATGCCCGAGCGCCCCACCCTGCCGCGTGCCGTCTCAGCCCCACCCGGCAGTACGCATCACTGGAAGCGGTATGTCAGCGTCGCCAGCGCCGTGCGGCCGGGCAGCGGATAGGCGTTGTACCGGTCGGGCGTGAAGGCCGACGCGGAACGTACGCCGTAGTTGAAGTAGCTCCGGTCGAACAGGTTGTTCACCGCCAGCGCGGCCTGCCACCTGCGCGTGTCCCAGGCGGCGCGCAGGTCGACCAGCGTGTAGCCCGGGATGCGTGCGGCGAGCGTGTTGCCTTCATCGTTGTCCATCACCGCGCTGCCCACCTTGCGCGCACTGGCCGACAGGGTCAGTTCCGTCATCGGCTTCCAGGCGGCGCCGACCGCCAGCTGGTGCGCAGGCACCAGGGGCACCGTACGGCCAGCCAGTGCGATGTCGGTCTGGAAGAACGGGGCCGATCCGGGCAGCACGCCTTCCCGGAAGCGCGCCTGCGTCCAGGTGTAGGCCAGGGTCAGGCGCAGCGCCGGCGCAGCCTGCCACCAGCCGCCGAGTTCCGCGCCCTGCCGGCGCAGCGCCGGCAGGTTCGTGTTGCCGACGCCGGAGGTGAACGGATCGAGCCGGATCTCGTCGTCGACATCGAGCCGGTGCAGCGCAAGCCGTCCGCCCGCCGAGGCCGTCGCGTAGTCGAGCGCCACCTCGCCGCCGGTGGCCACCTGCGGCCGCAGGAACTGGAACTCGTTGGTGAAGGCCGCGTTGGTGCCATAGATTTCGTCGATGTTCGCGAAGCGGTAGCTGCGCCCGGCCCGGCCCAGCACCGCCCATGCACCGGAGAGCGACTGACGCAGGCCCAGTTCCCAGGCATGCTGGTACAGCGTCTGGTCGCCGGCCGGTGCCGCCGAGCCGAAGGCAGCGCCCGGCGCCGACGGATCGTAGGCATCGGTCGCGCTCGACTGGTAGCGCTCGCGGCGCAGGCCGGCGGTGACGGTGGTGCCGGTGGCAGCGAACGACGCCGCTGTCGCAAGGTACAGCGCTGCGTTGTCCTGCACCGCCGCGACCGTGTTCACCGGCCTGCCGATGTTGCCCTGGGCATTGCTCGATGCCAGCCGGTAGTCCCACCGGTAGGCATCGATGCCGAGCGTCGTGGACACGCTGGCCGGGCCGAGCGCGTTGACGAAGCGCATGCGCGGCGTGATCGACAGCACCGACAGTTCGCGCTCTGAGTAGTTCGGGAAACCGCCGAAGTCGAAGTAGGCCGACTGGTTCTTCTGGCGCCAGCCGACGCCGAGGTTGAACGCCCCGATGTCGAGCACGCGGTCGAAGTCGATGCTCGCGCGCGCGCCGTCGCGCACGGCGTAGTCGAGCGGCGTCGACGTACCGCGCGGGTTCGACTCGAGCTCGTTCACGCCGGCCGATGGTTGCACCCGGCGGGCGCCCGGCAGGCGGCTGCTCTGCCGGTCCATCGCCAGGCGCGCGGTCACGGTGTTCGGGCCGTCGCGCCAGCGCAGGTCTGCCTGCCCGATGCCCTGGTCGTCGCCGCTGTTGGCGCGCCAGCCACCGGTCTCGACATGGGTCGCGTACAGGCGCAGCGACAACGGGCCACCGCCGAGGTTGCCGTTGACGACGACCGCACGGGTCGAGAGGCTTCCGACCTGCGCGGTCAGTTCGGCCGAGCGCTCGCCGGGCCGGGCCATGCGGGTGATCACGTTGATCACGCCGGCGCTGGCACCCGCACCGTACTGCACGGCGCCGCTGCCGCGCAGGATCTCGACGCGCTCGATCGCGGTCAACGGCAGCGTCGACCACGACACGTCCGAGAGGTCACTGTCGTTCAGCGGCCGGCCATCGACCAGCACCACCGTGTTCTGCCCCGCGACCGCCCCGAAGCCGCGCAGGTCGACCGTCGCACCCGTTGCGCCGCCGCCATAGAGGTCGCGCACGCTGATGCCGGGCTGCAGCGCCAGCAGTTCGGGCAGCGTGCGGGCCGGCGTCGTGGCGATGGCCTCGCGCGGGATCACGCTCAGGTTGACCGGCCGTTCGCCGGCCGGTTCCTCGAAGCGGGTGGCGGTGACAACCACTTCGCGCAGCGCGACCGGCGACAACTGCGCCACCACGACGGGCATCGCACGCGGGGCGGCGGCCGGGTCAGTGGCCGGGGCCCTCTGGGCCGCAGCGTCCGCGAGCGGCACGAGGCACAGCGCCGCCGCCGACAGCGCGGCGGCGTGGCGGGGGGTAAGGCTCTTCATGGACAGGCTCCTGGCAGCGGCGCGCCCTCCGCACGCCGGCATCCGGCAACAGGCTGCCCCGGAGGCTTGCACCGTCGAACCGTGCCGCCCCTGAATACGCATCACCGCGGGGCCAGGCATCCAGGTCGACCGGTCGCCACCCGCAACGGTCTGCTGCTGACCGCCGCCTGCACCGATGAAGGTTCGGGCAGCAGTCGACGCTCCTGGCCGGTCTCCGGGCTCGCAAGATTTGACAGGCCGCCTTCCCATGGTCATCCCACAGTGGCGCGTTGGCCTGTCCGCACTCGCTTACCGTTGCGGGGGCAGCACCGGCTTCATGGCAGACCCCCTGGTCGGCCACTCACCGGTTTCCCGTTTAACCCCGCCCTGGAAAAAGGCGAGGCACCTGGAACGCATGGGCAGTATACACGCGGGCTGCCGGGCCGGGCGGCTTTGACGCACGGCCGCCGATTACCTATAGTCGCTGCATGGATCTCGACCTCAAGGGCCTTGAAGAGCGCGTCACGCAGCTCGTCGAACTCAGCCGGCGGCTGCGTGTCGAAAACGGCACGCTGCGCCAGCAGCTCGTGGTGGCCCACAACGAGAACAAGCAACTCGGCGAGCGCATCGAGGCTGCGCGCCGGCGCGTCGAGGCACTGCTCGAGCGCGTTCCGGCCGCGGCAGCGCGTGACGAGGCGTGACCCTTTGAATATCGACTTACATCCGGGTGCATCGCATGAGTGAAGGGCGGCTGTCGGCCGATGGCAAGGCGCTCGAGGTCACGATCCTCGGGCGCGAATTCCGCATTGCCTGCCCGCCCGGCCAGGAGCAGGAACTGCTCGACGCCGTCACCTATGTCGACAACAAGATGCGCGACATCCGCGACGGCGCCAAGGTCATGGGCGCCGAACGGGTGGCGATCATGGCGGCGCTGAACATCGCGCATGAACACCTGACCACGCGCGTCGCCGGGCCGCTCGACGTGTCGGAACTGCGGCGCCGTGTCGGGGTCATCAATACCGCCCTCGACGAGGCGCTTTCCGAGCAGGACAAACTGTTCTAGTGGTGTAGTCTCGGTGCTTCAGTTTGCGCAACGACGGCCGTTGCAACCGTTCAATCCCCTGCGGTGCCGTACGGATCTGAATCTCTTGAACCAATGCGGTAACTCCGGTTGCCGACCTTCAGAGCGCTGTGTGCGCGTCCCACGTCGGACGTACCTGAGGCGTTCGGAAGGCAACCACTCTTGAACCTGATGGTTCAAGACTCGGGTTCGGATGGTATCCGCAGGGGTCCCTACAGAAAACGCGCACGGAGCACAGCCTCCTGCGCGAATGCATCCTCGACAGCCGGCCGGCAGCTGCAATGACCGAACCGTCCGACCGCCCCGGCGACGCACTGCGCGCACCTCGTGCATTTCGTGCATTTCGCGGCTCGATCCTGCATTTCCTTTGCGATCCCGGCTCCGGACACGGCGGATCCGAGTACATCGAGGACGGCCTGCTGCTGGTCGAGGAGGGCCGGGTGCTGCGCATCGGGCCAGCCGCCGCACTGCTGGCCACCCTGCCCGCCGGCACGCCGCTGGTCGACCACACCGGCTGCCTGCTGCTGCCCGGCTTCATCGACACCCATATCCACCATGCGCAGACCGATGTCATCGCCTCGGGTGGAAGCACGCTGCTCGACTGGCTGGAACGGCACACGTTCCCGGCCGAACGCCGGTTCGCCGACGCCGCACATGCACGCTCCACCTCGGCGTTCTTCCTCGACGAGCTCGCGCGCAACGGCACCACGACGGCGCTGGTGTTCGGCACCGTGCACCGGACATCGATCGACGCACTGTTCGAGGAGGCGAGCGCGCGCAACCTGCGGCTGGTCGCCGGCAAGGCGATGATGGATCGCAACTGCCCGGACGACCTGCACGACACCGCGCAATCGGCCTACGATGAATCGTCCGCGCTGATCGAGCGCTGGCACGGCAGCGGCCGGCTCGGCTATGCGATCACGCCACGCTTCGCCTGCACCTCGTCAGACGCGCAGCTGGCGCTCGCCGGGCAACTGGCCGCCGAGCATCCGGACGTGCTGGTGCAGGGCCATGTGGCAGAGAACCTTGCCGAGGTCGCCTGGGTACGGTCGCTGTTCCCGAACGCACGCAGCTACCTCGACGTGTACGAAGGGCATGGCCTGCTGCGCCACTCGGTCTACGCACACTGCATACACCTCGACACCGAAGACCGTCGGCGCATGTCGCTGGCACGGGCCGCGGTCGCGTTCTGCCCCACCTCCAACCTGTTCCTGGGCAGCGGGCTGTTCGACCTCGCTGCGGCCGATGCGGCCGGGGTGCAGGTGAGCATCGCCACCGACGTCGGTGGCGGCACCAGCTTCAGCATGCTGCGCACCCTGGCTGAAGCCTACAAGGTCGTGCGCATGACGGGCCAGGACCTGTCCGCGCATCGGGCGTTCTACTTCGCGACGCTCGGCGGCGCACGCGCCCTCGGGCTCGACGACCGGATCGGCAGCTTCCTGCCCGGCCGCGAGGCGGACTTCGTCGTGCTGGATCCGGCGGCGAGCGCGCTCGGTGCACGGCGCGATGCGCTGACGCGCACGCTCGAGGAGCGGCTGTTCGCGCTGATGATGCTCGGCGACGACCGCAACGTGCGGCAGACCTACATCATGGGCGTGCCGGCGATCGCCCACCCGAGTGCCGGCAAGGGTGCAGGTCCGACCGGTGCGGTATCGTTGAACCACTAAGTCACTTGCTCGCGCCGGGCGGCGTTGGTATCAGCCGGTTTCCGCGCGACTACGAAGGTTCTTGGCTTCGCGCAACAGGTTCGGGACATGCCTCGTGGCCGCCTCCCAGACGATCCGGGGATCGACCGCGAAGTAGTGATGTGCGATCAGATCCCGCATTCGCGCCGGCCCAGACCAGTCGACGCCAGGCGACATCGCCCTGGCTTCATCGGGCATTTTCTTCACAGCTTCACCGATGACCTGCAGGTTATGCAGAACAGCATCGAACAACAGATCGTCATTGCGGAACGTTTCCAGCGTAGCCGCATGAAGAAAACGTTCGATCTTCTGGGCGCTTTCGATCAAATCATCGAGGTACAGCAGCCAGTCACGCGACACGAACCAGGTCCTTCTGCACATGCTGCCGCGCACGGGGCTTGAGGCCTCGCTCGGTCACGAGGTCCACCGTGCGGCCCAGCAGCGCCTGAAGGTAGTCCTGCAACTTGAAATAGCCGTCGTAGGTCGCATCCCCGTCGAACTCGACGAGCAAGTCTACGTCGCTGTCTTCCCGCAACTGGTCGCGGGCAGCCGATCCGAACAGGCTCAGCTGCTTCACGCCAAAGCGTTGCGCAAGCTCTTGGCGATGGGCAGACAACAAGCGAAGTATCTGATCTCGATCCGGGACCATCATGCCTCCATGACCGGAGTTTAGCCCAACACCGATCGCCAGCCCGCATCGCCGGCGCCAGGCCAACTCGATATACTTTGCCCGCCACGCCCGGTGCGCCACCATCACCGCCCGCACGAACCCGCCCCTCCAGCAGAGATTGCCGTCCCGTCCATGCGCCACTGGCTGATGAAGTCCGAACCCGATGTCTTCGGCATCGACGATCTCGCGAAGGAACCGGGGCGCACGGCCGCCTGGTGGGGCGTGCGCAACTATCAGGCGCGCAACTTCATGCGAGACGACATGTCGGTCGGCGACCTCGCGTTCTTCTACCACTCGAGCTGCGCCGAGCCGGGCATCGCCGGCCTCATGAAGGTAGCGAAGAAGGCCTATCCGGACATCACCCAGTTCGATCCGGCCAGCGAATACCACGACCCGAAGTCGACGCCCGAGGCACCGCGCTGGATGAACGTCGACATGAAGCTGGTGAAGAGGACGCGGCTGGTGCCGCTCTCTGAACTGCGCGCGCATCCCGAACTCGCCAGCCTGCGCATCCTGCAGCGGGGCAACCGGCTGTCCATCACGCCGGTCGAGCCCGCTGAATGGGAATTCATCGCCGGGCTGATCGACCGGGGCGCCTGAACGATGTCCGCACCGATCACCGCGCCCCCGGTATCGCCCGACCGGTTCAAGGCAGGCGCTGCCGTGGTGGCTGCGCTGTGCGCCGCGCTGGCGATCGCCGTGGTGGCGCTCTACTTCCGCTCGCTCGACAACCCGCTGGTGTTCGACGACCGCGCGCTGATGAACCCGCGCGTGCTGGCGCAGTATGCGCAGTCGATGTTCGCGTTCGACATGCGCTGGTTTTCCTATGTCACGCTCGGCTGGACGTGGACGCTGGCCGGCAACAGCCTGCCGGTCCATCGTTCGATCAACCTCATCCTGCACTCGGCCACCTGCATCGCACTCTTCATGTTCCTGCGCGCGGTGTTCGAGCGCGTGCTGCTGCCGGTGAAGGCGCAGCCGGGCCGCCTGCCCGGCATGACCGAGTGGTCGGACGACGCACCCTGCTGGTATGCCTTCGCCGGCGCGCTGCTGTTCGCCGTGCATCCGGTCGCGGTGTACGGCGTCGCCTACCTGGTGCAGCGAAGCATCGTGATGGCGACGCTGTTCTCGATCCTGTCGCTGCTGTGCTTCCTGCGCGGCATGGCGGGCGGGCGTGCAGCATGGTACCTGGCCGCGGCGCTGTGCTATTTCGTCGCGCTGTTCTCGAAGGAACACGCCGTGATGCTGCCGGCCGTCGCGATGGCGCTGGCGGTGTTGGTCGATGGCGGGCGCGCCGACTGCGGCGTGGACGCGTCCAGCGGCCAGCCGACGGGCCGGCGCACCTTCGGACAGTCGCTCGCCGCGCTGCTGCCCCTGCTGCGTTCGCTGTGGCTGCCGATCCTGCTCTATGCAGCGATCGCCCTGTTCGTGATCGCGCGCACGCGCGGCATCTTCGGCGCCCCGTACGAACCGTTCGTGGCCGAGATGCTGGCCGAGGTCGACGGCGGGCGTCCGCAGTTGTCGCTCGAGAAAGTGTATCCGCTGTCGGTGCTCACCCAGCTCTGGCTGTTCTTCGGCTACCTCGGCACCTGGCTGCTGCCCAATCCCGCCTGGATGTCGATCGACCTGCGGCCCGGATTCGCGCGCACGCTCACAGAGATACCCCAGTTGCTGGGCGTGCCGCTGGCCATCGGCTATGCCGCGCTTGCGACCTGGATGCTGCTCGCCGGACGCACGCTGCGCCTGCTCGGGTTCGCGCTGCTCGCGCCGTTGCTGCTGTTCAGCACCGAGCTGTCCACGGTACGGCTGCAGGAACCGATGGTGCTGTACCGCAGCTACCTGTGGATGTTCGCGCTGCCGGCGGCACTGCCGCTGCTCGGCCACCTGCTGCCGACGCGCGCCGCGCTCGGCGTCCTGCTGGTAGCCGCCGTCGTCCTCTGCTTCCCGGCATCGAACCGGCTCGCCAGCTTCGAGACGCCGCTGCGCCTGTGGGACGATGCAGTGAAGAAGCTGGACGAACCCTGGCAGCTCGGCGCCGAACGTCCGTTCATCGTGCGCGGCCTCGAGCAGTTGCGGCTCGGACGCTCGCGCGAGGCCCTTGCCGACTTCCAGCGGGCGATCGCCATCGCACCGGGCGAGTTCAGCGCGAACCTGAACGCAGGCGTCGCGCTGATGCAGTCGGGCCAGCCGAAGGGGGCGCTCGGCTACTACCGCCGAGCCTTCGAGCTCAAGCCGAAGAGCGGCGAGCCGGCGGCCAACGCGTCGGCCGCCCTGCTGGCGCTCGGCGACGTGCGCGCCGCAGCCGAAGCAGCGCAGCAGGCGACCACGCTCGATCCGAAAAGCGCGATCGGCTGGACCAACCTCGGGCTGGCGCGGCTGCGCATGGGCCAGGCGGAGCCGGCGCGCGAGGCGATCGAGCGCAGCCTGGCACTGCGTCCGGACGACGCCGACACGCTTGCTGCCCGGGCGACGCTGTCGATGGCCGCGAAGCAGCCGGACCGGGCGATGGCCGACCTGCAGCGCGCGGTCGAAGCCAACCCGCGATCATCCTCCGCGTTCTACAACCGCGGCACACTGCATGCGCAGATGGGTGACCTCGACGCCGCGCTGCGCGACTTCAGCCGCGCGATCGAGCTCGATCCCGGTTCGCGCGAGGCGTTGGCCAACCGCGCGACCGCGCTGTTCCTCAAGGGCAGCAACGACGCAGCACTGGCCGACCTGAACCGGCTGGTCGCGCTGAACCCGGGCAATCCGCGGGCGCTGGCCACCCGCGCCCAGGGCCTGGCGCGCAGCGGCCGGCAGGCCGAGGCCCTGGCCGACGTCGAAGCAGCGCTGAAACTGAGCGAGCGCAACGGTGAACTCTGGATGATGCGCGGGCTGCTGCTCGGCGGGCTCGAGAAGCCTGCGGAAGCGAAGGAGAGCTTCAGGAACGCCTGCTCGCTCGGCGTGCGCGAGGCCTGCTCGCGCTGAGTTGCGGGCGGCGGGAGGCCGGGCCGCCCTGCCCCGTCAGACGATGCCGTCGCGCTTCAGCCGCTCGATCTCTTCGGCCGACATCGACAGCCGCTTCGCCAGCACCTCGGCGGTATGCTGGCCGAGCGTCGGCGGCGGTACCTCGTAGGTGATCGGCGTCGCCGAGAAACGCATGGGGCTCGCCACCATCGGCACCGTGCCGGCAGTCGGATGCGACACGTCGATGCGCATGCCGCGCGCGATGACCTGCGGTTCCTCGAACACCTGCTTCAGGTCGTTGATCGGGCCGTTGGGCACGCCGGCGCCGTCCAGCGCAGCCACCCACTCTTTCGTGCTGCGCCGGGCGAACACCGCATCCAGGGTCGCGGTGAGCGCCGCACGGTTCTCGACCCGCTTGCCGTTGGTCGCGAAGCGCGCATCGGTCGCCAGTTCACTGCTGCCCGCAACCTCGCAGAACTTGCGGAACAGGTTGTCGTTGCCGCAGGCGAGGATGATCGCGCCATCGGACGTGCGGAACGTCTGGTAGGGCACGATGTTCGGATGGGTGTTGCCCAGCCGCACCGGCGCCTCGCCGGTGGCGAGGTAGTTCATGCCCTGGTTCGACAGGAAGGCGACCTGGGTGTCGAGCAGCGCCATGTCGATGTACTGGCCTCGGCCGCTCACCGCGCGATGCGCGATCGCCGCGCAGACCGCGATCGAGGCATACATGCCGGTCATGATGTCGACGATCGGCACGCCGACGCGCTGCGGGCCACCGCCGGGCAGGTCGTCGCGCTCGCCGGTCACGCTCATCAGCCCGCCCATGCCCTGGGCCATGAAGTCGTAGCCCGGCCGGTCCTTGTAGGGGCCGGTCTGGCCGAAGCCGGTGATCGAGCAGTAGATCAGGCCCGGGTTCTCCTTCGACAGATCGTCGTAGCCCAGGCCGTAGCGCGCGAGGTCGCCGACCTTGTAGTTCTCGAGCAGCACGTCCGACTGCGCGGCGAGCCGACGCACGATCTGCTGCGCCTCGGGCTTCGACAGGTCGAGCGTCACCGACTGCTTGCCGCGGTTGGCACAGACGAAGTAGGCCGCCTCGGCGGTGTCGTTGCCGGCTGCATCCTTGATCCACGGCGGCCCGAACGCGCGCGAATCGTCGCCCTTGCCCGGCCGCTCGACCTTGGTCACTTCGGCGCCGAGGTCGGCGAGGTTCTGCCCGCACCACGGCCCGGCGAGAACGCGGGTGAGGTCGAGGACACGGATATGCGACAGCGGACCAGCCAAGGGAGCCTCCGATCAGGGATTCAGGATCGAACGGATTCGAGCCGGGCGGATGGTAGCACCACCGGAAACCCGGGTCAGACACGCATTTCCCGGGCTGCGGTACGGGCGGGGAGGAAATGCGTGTCTGACCCTGGTTTCCGGAAGGAAATGCGTGTCTGACCCGGGTTTACGGGGCTCAGCTGGGGCCGGGGCTGATCGCAGCAAGGGCGGCGGCGCCGAAGTGCCCGGCAAAGCGCGCCCGATCGAGCAGCAGGCTGGAGGCGAGTTGCGCCCGCAGTCGCAGCCGCGCCTCAGGGTCGGCCACGGCGGCGCGCGCTGCCTCGAGCGCGGCCGTGACGAAGGTGTCGCGGTCCTGCGCGATCCACCGGGTGCAGCCCGCCGCCGACAGCAGGCTCGGGCCGACCCGGCTGGCATGCCGGTCACCGGCCAGCGACACCACCGGCACGCCCATCCAGAGCGCCTCGCAGGTGGTGGTGGTGCCTTGATAGGGAAAGGTGTCGAGCGCGACGTCGATGCCGCCGTACCGTGCAAGATGTCCGGCAACATCGGTGTCGCGCGGCAGGAAGCGCAGCCGGGCCGGATCGATACCGCGCGCGGCGAAGGCCTGCCGCAGCTTGGCCTGTACGCCGGGCTGCTCGAGGCTGCCGGCCTTCAGCGCGAGCAGCGCATCGGGCTCGGCCGCGAGCACCGCCGACCAGAGGTCGAGCGTGGCCGCAGAGATCTTCTGCAGGTTGTTGAACGACCCGAACACGATCGGACCGCCGCTGCCAGCCGCCCGGCGCGCCTCGACCGGCGGTGCCTCGACCGGTGGCCCGTAGCAGACGAAACAGCCGGCGATGCGCAGCAGCCGCTCGCTCGCCAGCGCCTGTGCGGTGTCGCCGTCCGGATCGGTGATCGCATCGACCAGCCGCACATCGATGGCCGCCAACCCGGTGGTGTTCGGATACCCGAGCCAGGTCGCCTGCGTCGGCGCGGCGCGCCGGGCGAACAGCCCCAGCCGCTGCCCCGCACTGTGGCCGGACAGATCGATCAACAGGTCGATGCGGTCGTCCCGCACCTGACGCGCGGCGGCGGCGTCGTCGAGTGTGTCGATCGGATGCCAGCCAGCACTCGCCGCACGCAGACGCTGCGTCATGGCATCGGCCTTCGCCGAGTTCGGGTAGCAGTGGACCTCGAACCGCGTGCGGTCGATCGCCTCCAGCAGCGGCAGCAGGAACCATGCGACCGAATGCGTACGCAGGTCGGCCGACACGAAGCCGATGCGCAGCGGTACGCCGGGCAGCGGTGGTTGCACCGGCGGCGTACCGGCAGCCGGTAGCGCCACCGTCCGTCCGCTCGCCCCGCCCTTGCGCGCCGGCTGCCCGGGCTGCAACACACGCTCGCCAGCCACCACCGGCGCGAATGCCCGGTGCTCGCGGGCAATCTCCGCGGCCGGGACCGAATCCGTATAGTTCAACGCGTAGAGCAGGTTCTGCGCGGCCTGCGCATGGCCAGGGTCGAGCCGCAGCACCTGCCGGAAGGCATCGATCGCGGCGTCCACCTGCCCGAGTTGCAACTGCTGGTTGGCCAGGTTGTAGCGGATCTCGGCGCTGTCCGGGTCGACGGCCGCCGCGCGCGCGAAGGCATCCAGCGCCTCGTCGAGACGGCCCAGATCGTGCAATGCGTTGCCCCGTCCGTTATGCAGCGCCGCGACGCTGTCATGCCCGGGCAGGATGGACTCGAAGCACTGCAGCGCCTCTGCCGCGCGGCCCTGCGTGACCAGCAGGCTGCCGAGGTTCTGCGCCGAGGGCAGGTGGCCGGGCGCGGCAAGCAGCACCTCGCGCCATGCCGCCTCAGCCGCTGCAGGCTGGCCATCGAGGCGCAGCAGGTTGCCGAGGTTGAAGCGCGACTCGACCAGCCCCGGCTGCAGCGCAAGCGCCTGCCGGAACGCGGCCAGCGCAGCCGTCGTGTCGCCAGCCGCATGGCAGACCACGCCGAGGTCATGGTGCAGATGTGCATCGCCCGGCGCGAGCCGGACGGCGCGCACGAGGCTGGCCACTGCGTCCTTGTGCCTGCCGCTGGCCGACAGCGCCAGCCCGAGGTTCGAATGGGCGTCGGGGATGTCGGGTCTGAGGGCGACCGCCTTCTTCAACGGCACCAGCGCATCGCGCGGTGCACCGCTGTTCAGACAGGCGAGGCCGAGGTTGATCAGCACATCGGGCCGACGGCCATCGATCTGCTGAGCCTGCTCGAGCAGGGTTCTTGCATCCGACCACCAGCCTGACTGGATCGCGCGCAGGGCCTGCGCGAGCAGTTCACCGACCGGTTCCGGACTCATGTCGTGATTCTGGATGAGAAAACGGGCACCC
>CAIQON010000352.1 GCA_903873475.1 uncultured bacterium | reverse complement strand
CAGGCCTTTGTGCACGCAGACGTTGGCGAGGCTCGGGTTCGCCTTGCTCGCCTTCACCAGCTTCTCGTAGAACGGGTACATCAGCTTTTCGTCGTCCAGGTGCCAGGGGTGGCGCGCCAGCTGCTTGTTCGTGTTGTCGCCGACCGTGTAGCCCTTGAACGAATCCGGCTTCAGCACTTCGAGGTCGTGGTCGACCTTCTCGAGCCAGCCGGGCATGCCCGGCATGAAGATCGCATGCGAGAACATGCGCTTCGTGCCGCTCTGCCTGTTCACGTTGCTGCGCGCGTCGGCCTTCATCTCGTTGGTGAGGAACCAGTCGCGCGGGTCCTCGGAACCCGAGCCGGAGATCAGCGCGACCTTGGTGTCGCTGTCGAGGTAGATCTCCTTGAAGTAGTTCGCGAACTTCAGGTCTTCTATGGTCTGCGGCTTGCCGGCGAGGGCCGGGTTCCAGCCGGACTTGCCGACCGCTTCGCGCGAGCGCACGAAGCCTTCCAGCCGCGTGTCGTCGCGCAGGAAGTGGGTGTGCATGTCCATGATGAACTGGCCCTTCAGCGCAGCCGAGCGGGCATTGGCCATCTCGGGCGTGGCTGCCTCGGCACGGCTCACCATGTAAAGCGGGCCGAAGGTCTCGTTCATCGCGACGAAGGCGGCAGCCATGCCGGCGGAGGTCTTGAAGAAGGCGCGCCGGGTCATGCCCTGGTGCCCGGCGAGCTCCGTGCCGATGGCCTTCACGCGGGCCTCGAACTCGCGCTGGCGCTCGGTCTGCGGCGCTGGCATGAACTCGTCGGAGGACACGGACTGCACGGGTATTGGCGAGGCGAACAGCGAGGATTCCGCTGGTGCCAGTCGTGCCAGGTCTTCGTCGGTCATCATGCTCATGCTGTCGTCTCCCCCCCGAGAGTGGCCGCGGTTCGTGGTCGAACGCGGTCGCGCGGCGCGCAAGCCTGCAATCTACTGCGATTCGAAGGTCGCGGGTAGGGGGTCCCACCGGGTCGGAATGAAGAAAGGGCGACCGAAGTCGCCCTTGCCCATGCCTCTACTGCGTGGAACGTGATCGGCTCACAGAGCCCGCAGGAACTCGCTCACGCGCAGCAGCACGAACTCGTTGTCCTCGTGCTTGCCGGGCTCGCGGCCGGCACCCACGGTCAGGTTGTTGTCATTGCCGACGATGATGTGGTCCGCATCGACGATGTCGACGTTCTCGATGCACCAGAACGGCATCGTGAACCGGCCGGCGATCGTGCCCTGCCTTGCGCGCTTGTCCGGGTCTGCGATGTTGAGCAGGTCGATGTAGCCGATCTTGCGCACGACGCCGTCGGGTGCAGTGCCGCCAAGGTCGATCTTGTAGACCCGCTTGAACTGGGCTGGTGCGTTGTAGCAGTCGGCACGTGCCGGACCGTTGCAGGCGAGCTCGGGGATGCCTTCCCGGTTGTCCCGCTCGACGATCAGCGCGGTGTTGCCGTCGATCATGTTGAAGTCGCCGATGTTGTGGCCGTTGACTTCGAGCTGGTAGCGCCAGGAGCGGCCGGTGTAGGCCGCCTTCTGCACGTCGAACTCGAGGATGCGCAGCGCCTCGCGGCCGTCAGCCATCTCCCAGCCCTTGGTGGCCTCGTTCCAGATCGGGCCTTCGAGCAGGGGATACAGGAACCGGCCGTCGGGCGAGGCTGCCATGCCCTCGAAACCGCGCGAACGGCGCACTACCGTGTTGAACTGGCCCGGCACGTTCGGCGTGGTGACGGCGAAGTGGTCGGGCGAGCGTACGACACGGCCGTCGATCACCGTCTCGAACATCCCGGTGACCTTGCCGTTGCGGTCGGTGCGGATCAGGTACGGGCCGAGTTCGTCTCCGAACCAGAAGTTGTCGCCGATGATCTGGATCGACTCGATGTCGAGATCGGCGCCGGTCAGGTAGCGGGTCTTGCTAGCCGAGTTGACGATATTGAACGGCAGGACGCCGTCCGGGTCGTGCAGGAATACCGTACGCAGGATGACGATCTGGTGCGTCTTCCAGTCGAAGCGCACGTGGTAGAACATCAGCATCGCGTCGGGGGAGTTGGCGCGCGTGCCGAAGCCGTTGTCGCCGGTCACCCAGGCAGTGCCGTCCTTCATCCACTTGATGCCGGAGAACCCCTGGATCGGCTGGCCCTTGAACGGCGTGTCTACGCCGGTGAAGCGCGGCGCCTTGGGATCGGACAGGAACGAGATGCCCGGGATCGAGCCGATCTGCTCGCGGCGGCGGGTGTCGGGATGGGTGTAGCGCCCGGATACTGCCATCGAGGCCGGGGCGTCGGCCGGTGGCTTGGTGAACGACGCGGCCGGCAGGATGGCCTGCCCGACCAGTGTTGCAGGGAAGGCCTGTGCTGCGGCGGCATCCGGGGCGGCGATCATCGCCGACACCCCGAGGGTGCATGCAATGGCCATCGGACGGACGAGCGACACCAGACTGTAGCTCATGGACTGTCTCCGGTTCAGGGGATTCGACATCTACCCGGCGAGCGGTCGCGCCGGGCGGTAAGGGGAGGGGCGCCGCCGCGCGCGGCCGGTCGCAACTCGATCAGGCCGCACGGTGTACCGGCGGAGGCCAGAAAGTAGGCGATGGCCCGGGCGGTCGCTATCGGAATTCGGCAACCGCCACCGACATCCGCAGCATCGAATTCCGGCAACAAACGAGTACTACGATCAGCGGGTCTGCCGTCGTTCGCGCCGTTGCGCCCGCCTCGCCGAACGTCTCCGCTCGCTCCCCGACCGTTCCTCTGGAGGCACCGATGTCCCAGCACGTGCAATGCGTGGAAGCGCCCGTCGCCGCTTTCCATTGCGCAGACGCACAGGAACAGGCCGCCGTCCTGCCCGGATGGAACCAGGCCTACTGGCAACTGTCGCGCGGGGCTTTCGAAGGGACCGTCCGTGCAGTCACATTCGACACTATCTATGTGTTCATCGAATCGGCGAACCGCGCGCTGCTGCAGCGGGGGCACCTCGCACATGGCTCGCTGGCCGTGGCGGTACCGTTGCGGCTCGACGGCGCTGCGCGGTTCTGCGGCAGCGCCTGCACGCTCGACCAGGCCTACCTGTATTCGGGCCGCGACGGCTTCGAGTTCTGTTCTCCCGCCGACCACCAGGTGGCCGGTGTCGCGCTTTCGCCGGAGTTCATGTCCGCGCCAGGTGCGATCCCTTCCCGCGCCGACCTGCTAGCGCGCCTGGGCGACCGCGCCCATGTACGTGCCGCCCACCCGCATGCACTGGAATCGATGCGCCGTCTGGTGTGCGGCGTGGTCGAGGCTTTCTCGTCCACGCCGGAACTCGTGGAGAACCGCCATGCACGTGCCGCGCTGAAAGACGCGATCGTCGCGAACGTGTGCGAACTGCTCGAGGGCGCCGGTTCGCCAGCCGCCATGCCGATGCAGTTGCGCGCCCGCTGGTCCCTCGTTGCCCGCGCGCGTGAACTGATCGATGCAGCGCCCCACGAGCCGATGAACGTCGCCCGCCTGTGCGCCGCGCTCGAGGTCAGCCGGCGCACGCTGCAGTATTGTTTCCAGGACGTCCTCGGACTGAGCCCGATCGCATACCTGCGTGCGCTGCGCTTCAACGGTGCACGCAGGGCGCTGCTGGGCGGCTCCGCCGTCACCGATGCAGCGCTCGACTGGGGCTTCTGGCACCTCGGCCAGTTCGCCGCCGACTACCGGCAGATGTTCGGCGAGTTGCCGTCCGCCACGGCGCAGCGCCTGCGCGGAGGCAGCGTACGCTGAGCCGTCAGATCTCCACCTGCGTGCCCAGCTCGATCACGCGGTTCGGCGGCAGCCGGAAGTAGGCTGCAGCGCTGCCGGCATTGCGGGCCATGGTCGCGAACAGCCGCTCCCGCCAGAGCGCCATGCCCGCCCTGACTGTCGGCACCACGGTCTCGCGCGACAGGAAGAAAGAAGTCGCCATCATCTCGAACGGCTGGCCCAGGGCGGGCAGGTGCGCCATGGCGGCCGGCACGTCCGGGATGTCCCGGAAGCCGAAGTGGATCAGCACGCGGTAGAAGCCGTTGCCCAGCGGTTCGACGGCGATGCGTTGTTCATGGGCAACGTAGGGCACGTCGGCGATGACCACCGTGAGCAGGAATACCCGCTCGTGCAGTACCTTGTTGTGCAGCAGATTGTGCAGCATCGCATGCGGCACGCCGTCGCGATCGGCGGTGAGGAACACGGCCGTGCCTTCGACACGCGACGGCGGATGGCGGATCAGCCCTTCGATGAACGGCTTGAGGTCGATGGCCGATTCGCGCAGGCTGCCCATCAGCAGTTCGCGGCCGCGCTTCCAGGTGGTGAGCAGCGTGAACCCGATCAGGCCCAGGGCCAGGGGGAACCAGCCGCCATCGAGCACCTTGAGCGTGTTGGCGCCGAAGAAGGCAAGGTCGATAGCCAGGAACACGGTGAGGAATGCGCCTGTACGCAGGTAGCTCCAGCCCCAGATCCGGCGGAACACGACCGCTGCCAGCACCGTATCGATGGCCATGGTGCCGGTGACCGCGATGCCGTAGGCCGAGGCCAGCGCGCCCGACGACTGGAAGCCCAGCACCAGCGCGATCACTGCGGCAAGCAGCATCCAGTTGACCCACGGGATGTAGACCTGTCCGATCTCGTTCTCCGAGGTGTGCACGATCGCCAGCCGCGGGCAGTAGCCGAGCTGGATCGCCTGCCGGGTCATCGAGAACGCGCCCGAGATCACCGCCTGCGAGGCGATCACCGTGGCTGCCGTTGCAAGCAGGAGCATCGGTGCCTGCGCCCAGTCGGGGAACATCAGGTAGAACGGATTGCGGATGGCGGTCGGGTCGCGCAGCATCACTGCGGCCTGCCCGAAGTAGGTGAGCATCAGTGCCGGCAGCACCAGCCCGAACCAGGCGAGGCGGATCGGCCTGCGCCCGAAGTGGCCCATGTCGGCATACAGCGCTTCGGCCCCGGTCACCGCCAGCACGACCGCGCCGAGGACGAATACCGCAGAGAAGCGCTGCTCGACCAGGAATGCAAGGCCGTAGCCCGGATGCACCGCTGCCAGCACTTCGGGGGTCTGCACGATGCTGGCGATGCCGCCGATGCCCAGCGCGAGGAACCACGCGAGGGTGATCGGCCCGAACAGTCGGCCCACGGTGCCTGTGCCCTTGCGCTGGATCAGGAACAGCCCGATCAGCACGCCCAGGGTGATCGGCAGCACCCAGGACGAGAGCGACGGCGCGATCACGTTCAGCCCCTCGACCGCCGACAGCACCGATATGGCCGGCGTGATGGCGCCATCACCGTAGAACAGCGCGGCGCCGAAGATGCCGAGGATCATCAGCAGCCGGCGCTTGACGGCGTCGCCCGGCGCTTCGGTGCCGCGCAGCACCAGCGCGATGAGCGCCATGATGCCGCCCTCGCCGCGGTTGTCGGCGCGCATGATGAACATCACGTACTTCACCGACACCACCAGCATCAACGACCAGAGCACCAGCGACACCGCGCCCAGCACATGGTCGTGGGTCGCGGTGACCGCGTAGGCCTCCGAGAACACTTCCTTCATCGCATACAGCGGGCTGGTGCCGATGTCGCCGAAGACGACGCCCAGCGCGGCAAGGGCCAGCGCCTGGACACGCGGGTCGTGCCGCGCGCCGGCGGCCGCGTCGCCTGGCGCACCCGTACCCGTACCCGCTTCCGGGCCAGGCTGCTGCGCCCCCTGTGGCGGTGCGTTCAACCCGCTTCCGCGAAGTAGCGCTCGACCCGCTCCACCTCTTCCGTCGACCCGAGCACGACGCCGATGCGCTGGTGCAGCTTGCCGGGCTGTACGTCCATGATGCGCTGGGTGCCGGTGCTGGCCGCACCGCCCGCCTGCTCGACGATGAAGGCCATCGGGTTGGCTTCGTACAGCAGCCGCAGTCGGCCTTCCTTGTGCCGTGTGTCGGCGGGGTACATGAAGATGCCGCCGCGGGTCAGGATGCGGTAGACGTCGGCCACCATCGACGCGACCCAGCGCATGTTGAAATCCTTGCCGCGCGGCCCGTCCTTGCCAGCGACGCACTCGTCGATGTAGCGCGTGACCGGGGCCGGCCAGTTGCGCGCGTTCGACATGTTGATCGCGAACTCCTTCGTGGACACCGGGATCTCGATACGTGGCTGGGTCAGCACCCAGGTGCCTACCTCACGGTCGAGGGTGAAGCCGACCGTGCCGTGGCCGACCGTGAGTACCATCAGGGTGGACGGGCCGTACACGGCGAAGCCGGCGGCGACCTGCTTCGCGCCCGGCTGCAGGAAGCTCGATTCGTCCGGGTCGGTCACGTCGGGCGGGCACTCTAGGATGGAGAAGATGGTGCCGATCGAGACGTTGACGTCGATGTTGGACGAACCGTCGAGCGGATCGAACAGCAGCAGGTAGCGGCCCTTCGGGTACTCGTTCGGGATCTGGTACGGCTCTTCCATCTCCTCGGAGGCCATGGCGGCCAGGCTGCCGCCCCATGAATTGGCCTCGACCAGCACCTCGTTGGAGATGACGTCGAGCTTCTTCTGCGCCTCGCCCTGCACGTTGTCGGTGCCGGCGGCGCCGAGTACGTCGGCCAGTTCACCCTTGCCCACCGCATGGCTGATCGCCTTGCATGCGCGGGCGATCACTTCCAGCAGCAGCCGCAGCTCCGCGGGGACCGTCCTGCGCTTGCGCTCCTGTTCGACGAGGTACTGGGTCAAGGTGACACGCCGCATGGTCGCTCCGGATTTCTTGTCGAGTTCGGTGGATTATCCCGCTTCGGCCGGACAGCCGCACGAAACGTGTTCGCCGCCGCCGCCAGCCTTCGTCCTCAGCCGGAAAGGCCGCGGATGCCGTCCCACAGCAGCTTGAGCGAAGTCAGGACCAGCAGCACGTAGCAGAGCGAATAGAGCTGTCGCTGGTCGAGCCGCTGGTGCAGCCGCCAGCCGACCCACACGCCCGCGGGGACCACGCTGGTGCAGGCGGCGATGAGGATCCAGAGCTTCGCGTCCGGCTGGCCGAGCAGCAGCCAGGGACCGGCCTTCACCGCGTTGGCGACGGTGAAGTACATGCTGGTCGTGCCGGCGTACATCGACTTGGACAGGCCGATCGACAGCAGGTACATCGCCGCCGGCGGGCCTCCGCTGTGCGCCACCATCGTGGTGACGCCCGAGGCGCTGCCAGCCAGCAGCGCCCGCCACTTCGAACGCGGTCGCACGACGATGCGGCTGCCCCCGGCGAACCACTGCGCCGCGAAGCCGAGCGTGACCACCGCGACCACGATGGCTACCCAGTACGGGTTCATCAGGCTCATGAACCACCAGCCGACCCCGATGCCGACCACCATCGGCGGCACCAGCCAGGCGAGGTCCTGCCGCGACCAGGTGGACGGCTTCCAGTAGCGGAAGGCGACCACGTCCATCACGATGAACAGCGGCGCCATCAGCGCGCCGGCCGAGATCGGGTCGAGCACCAGCGACATCAGGGGGATGCCCAGTGCCGCCAGGCCGCCGCCGAACGCGCCCTTCATGAACGCGATCGCGAAGATCGCGACCAGGCATACGGCCAGCGTCGCCGGGTCTGGCATCATGCCTGCCCCGGTCTCCACCCCGGCAGGCGCTGGAGCCGCATCAGCGTTTCGCGTTGCGCAGCGCGGTCAGGGTGGTGCGCGGGGTGATCGCCTCAGGGTCGGTACGGATCTCGATCAGCGACGGGCCGTCATGCGCGAGGCAGCGCTCGAGTGCCGCCGCGAACTCGTCGGTGCGTGTGACGAGTTCGGCATGTGCGCCGTAGGCGCGGCCGAGCGCGACGAAGTCGGGGTTCTTCAGTTCGGTGCCGGAGACGCGCGCCGGGTACTCGCGCTCCTGGTGCATGCGGATGGTGCCGAACATGCCGTTGTTGACCACGCAGAACACGACCTTCGCGCCGAACTGCGCGGCGGTGGCCATTTCCTGACCGTTCATCATGAAGCAGCCGTCGCCGTTCCACGACACGACCACCCGGCCGGGATGGACCAGCGCTGCGGCCACCGCAGAGGGCACGCCATAGCCCATCGCGCCGCTGGTGGGCGCAAGCTGAGTGCGGTAGCTGCGGTAATCGAAGAAGCGGTGCAGCCAGGCGGCATAGTTGCCGGCGCCGTTGGTGACGATCGCGTCATCGGGCAGCCGCTGCCGGAGCTGGCGCAGGACGATCGACAGGTTCACCTCGCCCGGAGGCGCCACCGGTTCGAGCGTCTTCAGGTAGTCCGCGTGGGCGCTCGCCGTCCAGTCGCTCCAGCCGGCTGCGGCCGCGCCGGGTACCGGCGGCAGTGCACGCAGGGCGGCGGCCATCTCCGGCATGCCGGCGTTGATCAGCAGTTCGCCCTGGTAGACGCGTCCGAGCTCCTCGGCGCCAGCATGCACGTGCACCAGCGCGGGCTTCATCCGGGGCACATCGAGCAGCGTGTAGCCCTGGGTAGCCATCTCGCCCAGGCGGGGCCCGACCACCAGCAGCAGGTCGGCGCTGCGGATGCGCTCGGCGAGCGCCGGATTGATGCCGACACCGACATCGCCCGCGTAGTTCGGCGACCGGTTGTCCATCAGGTCCTGGCAGCGGAACGAGCAGCCCACCGGCAGCCGGTTGGCCTGGGCGAATGACGCGATGTCCTCGATGGCCTGCGCGGTCCAGCCGCTGCCGCCGATGATCATGAACGGCCGCCTGGTTGCCGCGAGCCGCGCATGCAGCGACTGCAGGTCCGCCACGGACGGGCTGGCCTGCACGCGCTGGTAGGGCGAGGCATCTGCCACGCAGGCAGTCTCGGTCAGCATGTCTTCCGGCAGTGCAAGCACGACCGGACCCGGCCTGCCGGACGTGGCGACCTGGAAGGCACGGCTGACGTACTCGGGCAGGCGCGCGGCCGAGTCGACCTGCGCCGTCCACTTGCTCATGAACGGGCCGTAGACGCGGCGGTAGTCGATTTCCTGGAACGACTCGCGGTCGATGTAGTCGCGCGCCACCTGCCCGATGAACAGGATCATCGGCGTCGAATCCTGGAAGGCAGTATGCACGCCGATCGAGGCGTTGGTCGCGCCCGGGCCGCGCGTGACCATGCAGATGCCGGGCCGGCCGGTCAGCTTGCCGTAGGCGTCGGCCATGTTCGCCGCGCCCCCTTCCTGCCGGCAGATCACGAAGCGCATCGCTTCCCGGTGGTCATGCATCGCGTCGAGCAGTGCAAGGTAGCTCTCGCCGGGGACGCCGAATGCGAGGTCCACCCCATGTATGCGCAACTGGTCGGCGAGGATCTGGCCGCCGGTGCGCGGC
Source organism: uncultured bacterium (assembly GCA_903873475.1). Classification (GTDB taxonomy): domain Bacteria; phylum Pseudomonadota; class Gammaproteobacteria; order Burkholderiales; family CAIKXV01; genus CAIKXV01. The sequence goes on along the minus strand of CAIQON010000352.1, from coordinate 38,533 downwards.
GGGTGGTTCGTGGAGGTCATGGCGGTCCGTCGGGTAAGGCTCCTGGCGATAGTGTATCGCCGGAAGCGCCCGGCTATCCTGCCGACGCTGCAGGCTTCCGGGACAGATCGACCCGCATGCCGGTGACACGCGCGATGTCGCCTTCGGGCATGGGCTTCGCCAGCAGGTAACCCTGCACGAGATCGCAGCCGAGCGCACGCACGCAGTCGAGCTGCTCGCGCGTCTCGACGCCCTCGGCGACTGTTCGGATTCCCATTGCGCTTGCCATGGCGACGATCGTCCGGAAGATCACCGTGTCCACCGCGTTGGCCGGGACGTTCGCGACGAAGGCGCGGTCGATCTTCAGCTTGTCGATCGGCAGTTGGCGCAGCCAGGCCAGGCTCGAATGGCCGGTGCCGAAATCGTCCACCGCGATGCGCACGCCCAGCGCACGGATCTGCTGCAGCACGTCGATGGCCGCGTCGATGTCATGCATGATCGAACTCTCGGTCAACTCCAGTTCGATCAGCGACGGGTCAACGCCGGTCGCGCGCAGCGTGCCGTCGATCATCGCGGCAAGCCCCTGCTGGCGCAGCTGGATCGGCGACAGGTTGACTGCGATCGGTATTGCGGGTAGCCCGGCGCGGCTGCGCGTGGCGGCGAACGCGCATGCGGCCTCCAGCACCCAGCGCCCGAGATGGCTGATCAGGCCGCGCTCTTCCGCCACGCCGATGAAGTCGCCCGGCATCAGGAGTTCGCCAGTCGAACGGCGCCAGCGGACCAGCGCTTCCATGCCGGCGACGCTGCCGTCGGCCAGGGCGTAGACCGGCTGGTACCAGAGTTCGAACTCGCCGTCGTGCAGGCCCCGTCGCATGCCGTGCTCCATTGCCAGCGAGCGAGCCGCGCGGGCATTGAGCGCGCGGGTGAAGAAGCGGTAGCAGCTGCGGCCCTGTTCCTTCGCGTGGTACATCGCCGCATCGGCGTTCTGCACGAGCAGGTGCGGCGTGGCGCCGTCCTCGGGGTAGAAGGCGATGCCGATGCTGGCATTCACGGTCAGCGAGTGATCCATGATGTCGAAGGCCCCCTCCAGCGCTGCCAGCAGCTTGTTCGCGATCAGCGCGGCATCTTCCGGTCCGTCGACCTGCGGCAGGACCAGGAGGAACTCGTCGCCACCGAGGCGGCCGACGGAATCGGAGTCGCGCAGCACCGCGCGGATGCGTTTCGCGACCCCTACCAGCAGGCGGTCGCCGGCCGGGTGCCCGAGGGAATCGTTGACGGTCTTGAAGTGGTCGAGGTCCACGAACATCACCGCCACGCGGCTGCGGTCGCGTTCCGCCGTGGCCAGTGCCATCTGCAGGCGGTCTTCGATCAGCATGCGGTTGGGAAGGCCGGTCAGCGGATCGAAGTTCTTCAGCTCGTGGATCCGGCGCGCCTGCAGCCGCATCTCGGTGATGTCGGTCGATACCCCCAGCACCACGGGTTCGCCATCGGCACCGGCCAGCGGCAGGCGGATGCTGCTGAACCAGCGTTCCTTGCCGCCGGCGACGCGCTGGCATTCCTCGTGCGTGACCGGCCGCTGCAGCCGCAGGGCCTCCGCGTCGTGGCGCGCGATGACCGCATCGATGTTCGCGCCGGGCAGCGCCTCGGAGAGGCAGTGGCCTTCGAGCGCCTCGACCGTGCAGCCCAGCGCCTCGGCGGCCGCGCGATTGGCGAGCAGGAAGCGGCCGCGCGCGTCCTTCACGCTGATCAGCGTCGGGTCGGTGTCGATCACCGTGCGCATGAACGCACGTTCGCGCCGCAGGTCGTCCTGTGCGCGGATGCGGTCGGATACGTCGACCGAGGCGGTGAGTATCCGCGTCTCCCCCGACTGCAGCAGTGGCACCTTGACCGTATGCAGGTCGACATCCCCGCCGCCTGCGGCATGCATCCTGCGTTCGTAGGTGATCGGAAGCCCGGTGCGCAGCACCTCGGCGTCCCTGTGCATCATGCGTTCGATCTCGGCGGCGTCGGGTATCCGGTCTTCATAGCGGGTACCTATCGTCGAACCGCCGTCCTTCCCGAACAGGGCGTCGAACCGGTGGTTGGCGAGCAGCACGCAGCCCAGCGCATCGCGCACCGAGACGGCGATGGGCATCGTGTCGAGCACGGTCCGGATGAAGCGGCGCTCGTCGTCGAGCGCCTGCGTCGCGGCGATCTCCGCCGAGATGTCGCGCACGATCACCGAGACCGAACTGGCGTCGCCATCGCGTGCGCGTACCGCGCGCATCGAGACGACCCAGCGCGCCCGGCCCTCGGTGAAAGCCGGCCAGTCGGCATTGCGTACCGGATGGCCAGCGGCGGCCTGGTCGATCATCTGCCCGAGCAGGCCGCCGAAGGGCGCCGGAAACAGACCGTCCAGCGGTCGCAGAACGGCCAGCCACGGCTGCAGGTCGAACAGCCGCACGCAGCCGCTGTTCCAGCTTTCGACCACATGCGTACGCGAGACGCTGAAGATCGCGTCCTCGGAGGCTTCGACGATCGCCGCCATCCGCTCGCGCTCCAGCCTGGACCGCCTGTCTTCGGTCACGTCGCGCAGCACGAACAGCGCACCGATGACCTCGCCGCGATCGTTGCGCAGGCTGGCCGCGCGCTGCTCCACTATGACCGTACGCCCGTCGCGCCGCGTCCAGCTCCGTTCCAGGGGCCGTGTGTCGAACTCGTCATGCGACTCGAGGTATGCCCAGAACTGGCGCTGCTGTTCAACGCCTCTGGCGTCGAGACTCCTGGAGATTGCGTACTCGCCGCCCTCGATCCAGTGGCGGGCCGGGAATCCCAGCAGCGACACCATCGCGCGGTTCACGAACGTGGTGTTGCCCTCCCGGTCCACGATGCTGACGGCGTCCGGCATGGTGTCGACGAGCGTGCGGTAGCGCGCCTCGCTCAGCATCAGCGCGGTCCGCGCGGAAACGACCTCGTTGACGTTGATGTAGACGGTGATCAGGCGGTCTGGCGTACCGCCCGTGCCTGGCAGCCGCGAGATGCTGCCGAGTACCCAGCAGCGGCTGCCGTTCGAGCAGAGCAGCTCCTTCATCGCCGTGTACTCGGTCACCGAGCCGGAGGCGAGGGGTGCGAGGCGGCGACGGATCGTGTCCAGTTCCTCAGGGGGGGTCAGGTCCTCGATCGTCATCGTCAGCAACTGCGCTTCGGAATAGCCGACGAGCCGGCAGAAAGATGCGTTCACCCGGGTCAGGCGCCCCGATGCCAGGTCGCGCTCGGCGACCGCTATCGACGCGATTTCGCAGGCGCGCGCGAGATCGTCGCCATCGACCTCGTTCGCGATTGCCGGCGCGGCCGAAGCGAGAATGCAGACCAGGCTGGCAGCCGCAGTGCGTACGGCCTTCAGCGTCAGCGAGACGCGGCCGCGCGTCCGGCGCTCGCTGCCCCGGGCCGGTCTCCAGGCCCAAGTCCGCGGCGAAGACGACGGGGATGTCGGAACCCTCGGCGAAGGCGGCGATGACATCCCGCAGTGTACCGTGCTCCTGCGGGGGCAGCAGGTCGAACAGCGTGCCGGCGAGTGGCGCGTCGATCGGCGCGTCGAGCAGCTCGCGCATCCGCTGGTTGACACGCAGGATACGCAGGGTGGCCGGATCGAGGTCCATCAGCGCGGATGGCATGAGCTCGCAGAGGGCGTCCAGCCGGGCCGCGGATGCTTCCGCCGCAGGCCATCCGGGCAGGGCCTCTCCTGCGGCCACGTGGGTACCGCGATCGATCCCGATCAACCGATCCTGTCCATTGCTGTTGGGCATCCGAGCTTCCCGGACTCTCGGGTAATCATGTTCGATTGAAGACCAGACGTGCGCGTCTGGCGGGCGTCATCGAGGCCTGCGCTTCAGGCCTCCTCGAGGGCGTCTTCCGGTATCCGCGGCTCGCGGCCCGCGCACGGCATCAATTCGCTGCGCCAGGCCACCAGCAGCCGCAGGGCTGCGGACGCGCTCATGGTAAACGGATTGAACACGGCCGACGTGCCATGCCGCAGCAGCGTGGCCGCCCGGCGGCTGGCCTCCAGGCCGACCACGTCAAGCCCCGCCATGCTCCAGTCGGGGAACTCCCGCTCCACCACTTCGCCGAAGCCGAGCAGCGCGAGCTGGTGATGTCGCGGGTCGGCCGCGATGCGGTGGTAGAGGGCATTGACGTTTTCCGAGCCGCCTTCGAGTACCTGCAGGAAGCCGTCCCGGCTGAAGGCCAGCATCCCGGTGATGTCCAGTTCCTGGTTTTTCTGCCGGCACTGTTCCAGCAGGGACACCATTTCGCCCATGGGCAGCATGCGCACGGAACGGCTTGCATAGATGAGTCTCACCAGGCGCATCGAGTCTTCTCCTCGGGTGGGGTTCCGCGGGCGGCAGGGGTAGGGCCGTCCGGGATTGCTGCTCGCTTATCTGTCCATGTTTCGCGCGGCAGTCGAGAGTATGCCGGCGAACCGGTCCAGGGGGATCACTTCGTCGACGCCGCCCATGCGCACTGCCTCCCTGGGCATGCCGTAGACGACGCAGCTCGCCTCGTCCTGCGCGAACGTCCGCGCGCCGGCATCGTGCATCTCGCGCAGCCCGCGGGCGCCGTCGTCGCCCATGCCGGTCATGATCATGCCGATCGCGTTCGAGCCCGCGACCTGTGCGACGCTGCGAAACAGCACGTCCACCGATGGCCGGTGCCGGTTCACCAGCGGCCCGTCCATCACGCACGCTTCGTAGTACGCGCCGGACCGGCGGATCGTCATGTGCCTGCCGCCAGGCGCGATCAGCGCGACGCCGGGGGCGACCCGGTCGCCGGTTCGTGCCTCGCGCACGTTCACCTCGCACAACTGGTCGAGCCGCTCTGCGAGCGAGGCGGTGAAGCGCTCCGGCATGTGCTGCACGATCACGATGCCCGGCATCACCCTGGGCAGGCGCGTGAGCACGGCCTCGATCGCCTGCGTGCCGCCGGTCGAGGCGCCGATCGCGACCACCCTGTGCGTGGTCCTGGCCATCGCGCCGCCAGCCTCCGTGCGCGAGGCAGCCCCGTCGGCGAGCAGCTTCGCGACGGCGCCGGTCAGCGGCTGCCGGGCTGGCGCCCCCGCGGCGGCTGCCCGGCGCGGATGGCTGGCCGCCGCGGTCTTCAGCGCGGTGGCGATCTCGCGTGCCGCGCTGCCGAGGAAATCCTTCAGGCCGATCTTCGGCTTGGTGACGAAGCTGACCGCCCCGGCGGAGAGCGCCGCCATCGTCGTGGCCGCGCCCTTCTCGGTGAGCGTCGAGCAGATGACGACCGGCGTGGGCCGCTCGCCCATCAGTTGCCGGAGGAAGGAGATGCCGTCCATGCGCGGCATCTCGACATCGAGCAGGATCACGTCGGGCCATTCACGGTCCATCCGCTGGCGCGCGAAGATGGGATCGGCGGCGGCGCCGATGACCTCGATCTGCGGATCCAGCGACAGCGCGCGCGTCATCACCTCGCGCACGACGGCGGAGTCGTCGACGATCAGAACCCGGACCTTCCGCACGGTGTCGTTCAAGGACGCTTCCCTTCCGCTCCGGTGCAATCGTGGTCAGGCTGCAGCGCTGGCATCAACCGCTTCGCCGAGTTGTGCGAGTTCATCGACCGACAACACGTGGGCGATGCTCAGGATCATCACGAACCGGCCATCGACCTTGCCCATCCCCTGCAGGAACTCGCTGCGGATGCGTGAGCCGAACGAAGGGGGCGGCTCGATCTCCGCCGCCGGTATCTCGAGCACCGCCGATACCGCATCGACCATGATGCCGATATCCTGCGCGCCGTCCTCCGAGGGGACTTCGACGATCACGATGCAACTGCGCCGTGACACGGCCGAGGCCGTCCGCCCGAACCGCGCGTTCAGGTCGATCACCGGCACGACCGCGCCGCGCAGGTTGATCACGCCGCGGATGAAGCCGGGCATCATCGGTACCTCCGTGGGCTGGCCGAACTCGATGATCTCCTTGATGTTGTCGATGCCCACCGCGAACATCTCGCCGTTGAGCGAGAAGGTGAGGAACTGCGTTGGCTCGCCCGCGGCCTGGGTGTCCTGGTCGTCGCCGCCCGGATCGATCGCCCGGGTCGGTTGCCTGCGTGCGGAGACTGCCTGGGAAGATGCACTCGCGTTCATGGTCGACTTTCCGGGAAACGAGGAAGGGCCTGGGATCGGGGAAGGGTGTGCGGCCGGGTCATGCAGCCCGGCCCGGCTGGCCGGTCATGCGGAAGAAGCCCATCAGTTCCTGCAGGCTCGAGGCCTGCGCGGACATCTCCTCGGCCGTCGCCGCCAGTTCCTCGGAGCCGGATGCATTCTGCTGGGTGACCTGCGAGAGCTGGCCGAGGGCTGCGTTTATCTGCACGACGCCGCCGGTCTGCTCCTTGGATGCGGCGGTGATCTCCTGCACCAGGTCCGATGTGCGGCGGATCGAAGGCACCATCGTGGACAACAGGGAACCCGCACGCTCGGCCAGTGCGACGCTGCCGCTGGCGAGTTCACCGATCTCCTGCGCCGCCACCTGGCTGCGCTCGGCCAGCTTGCGCACTTCGGCGGCGACCACGGCGAAACCCTTTCCGTGTTCGCCCGCGCGCGCCGCCTCGATGGCTGCGTTGAGGGCGAGCAGGTTGGTCTGGTAGGCGATGTCGTCGATGATGCCGATGCGTCCGGCGATGCTCTTCATCGCATCGACGGTCTTGCCCACGGCAGCGCCACCTTCTACGGCCTCGGTCGAGGCGGTCGAGGCGATCGTTTCGGTGACTTTCGCGTTGTCGGCATTCTGCGCGATCGAGGCGGCCATCTGCTCCATCGCCGAACTGGTCTGCTCGACGCTCGAGGCCTGTTCGGTCGCCGCCTGGCTGATCGACTGTGCGGTCGAGCTGATCTGCGACGAGGCGGAGGACAGCGAGTCGGCAGCCGAGCGCACCTCGCCGATGATGCCCCGCAGGCGGTCCACCGTCGTGTTCGAGTCGTGCTTGAGGCGATCGAAGGTGCCGCGGTACGTGGCGGTTATCTTCTGGTCGAGGTCGCCCGATGCCAGTGCACCGAGCACGCGCGAGACGTCGGCCAGGCCGGTGTCGGCGGTTTCCATCAACGTGTTGAGCGACTCGATCATCGTGCGGAAGCTGTACTGGTAGCGCGACGGGTCGCCGCGCTGGCTGAAATCGCCCCCGGAGGCCGCGGACACGAGGCTGGCCAGGTCGGCGTTGACGGCCTGCAGGCTTGCCTTCACGTCGTCGACCGCCTTGGTGATCTTCGCCTTCTGCCCCGGCAGGCGGTCCATGTCGGGCGACAGGTCGCCGATCGCGTAGCGGCTGACCACGTCGACCACGCGCATCTTGACCGCGATATGGCTGGCGACCAGGGTGTTGAGCGAGCTGGCCATCTGCCCGTAGGTGCCGGGGAAGCTGGCGGCTGGCATGAACTGGTCGATCATGCCGGCTTCATGCTGGCGCGCCATCTCGGCCTGTGCATCCACGAAGGCCCGGAATTGCCGCTGCATGGCGTTCATCGCCTGCAGCAGTTGGCCGGTTTCCTCGGTAGTTCGTACCTCGACCGGGGCGCCGACCTCGCCGCGGGCCAGCGCCTGTGCCAACGCGACCGCCTGCGCCAGCGGCCGGTTTATGCTGCGCACGATCAGCGTTCCGATCGCGATCGCCAGCAGGATCGCTGCGAGCGTGGCACCCAGCATCATCCGGCGCGCCGACTGGTACTGGGCGCTCGCAGCCGTATTGGCGCTTTCCATCAGCGAGGCCTGCACCTCGACGAAGCGCTCCACTTCAGCGTTGATCTCGATGAGCAGCGGCTTGATCTGCGTGTGGATCAGTGCCTGTGCCTCCCTGCGCCGGTTCGCGCGAACCTCGCCGATCACCGCGTCGGTGACCGGCATGAGCTTTGCCTGCAGCTCGGTGAGCCGCGCAAGCGACGCTTTCCCGGCGTCGGAGTGCACCGTCGTCGCCAGCTTCTGGAACAGCGCGGCCGTGTCCGCACGGCTGGACTCGACGGCGCCGATGGCCGCGCGCATGTCGTCCTCTGTGGTGGCGAGGGTGGCGTCGCGAATCGTGATCGCGCGCTGGTTGTACTGGGCGCGCATCGAGTAGGCCTCCCGCAGCTTGACCACACGGTCGTGCACGATGAGCTCGATCGCCTCGTCCGCCGCCGTCAATTGCGACAGTCCGATGGACACCAGCGCGAGCATCAGCGACAGCAGCAGCGCGAAGCCGATGGCGAGTTTCCAGGCGAATCCGAGGTTGGCTGGCACGGTGGGGCTCCTGCTGCTGGGTTGGACCGCGGGTTGGGGCTCAGTGTGCAGCCGTGGGCAGCGCGGCCGGTTCGTGCTGCGCTTCCTGTATCTGCTGCAGGTCGACGGCGTCCTGCGTCGCACCCGATCCTCCGATGCGGCGCGGGGCGGTGCGGCCGTGCTCGGCGGAGGCGATCAGCGCTGGTACGTCGAGGATCAGCGCGACTTCGCCGCTGCCCAGGATGGTCGAGCCACCGATGCCCTTGAGATGGGCAAACAGCCTCCCGAGCGGCTTGATCACCGTCTGGAACTCGCCCAGCAGGCGGTCGACGATCAGGCCGGCGCGCTGCTCGCCGAAGCGCACCACCACCACGCTGCGCCGGTTCGATCGCACCGCAGGCTGGCCGAACCAGGCTGCGAGGTGCACCACCGGCAGCACTTCGCCATGCAGGTCGATGCAGCCGACGGCGGCGTCACCGATCTGCGCCGCGCATTCGGGGCGCAGGTCGACGCATTCGCGGACCAGGTCGAGCGGCAGCACGTACGACCCGCCCGCGACGTCGACCAGGAAGCCGTCGATGATCGCCAGCGTGAGGGGCAGCCGGATCGTCACGCGGGTGCCTTCACCGATCCGGCTCGACAGCGACACGCTGCCGCGCAGCGCCTCGATGTTGCGCCGGACGACATCCATGCCGACGCCGCGCCCGGACAGGTCGGTGACCTGCTCTGCGGTCGAGAACCCGGCTTCGAACACCAGGTTCATCACTTCCGAGTCGCCCAGGGTGGCACCAGCCTCGACCAGGCCACGTTCCACCGCCTTGCGCAGGATGCGCTCGCGGTCGAGACCCCGGCCGTCATCGATCACCTCGATCACGATGCTGCCCGAGTCGTGGAACGCGTTGAGCGTGACCCGGGCCATTTCCGGCTTGCCGGCGGCCAGCCGTTGCGCCGGCGTCTCGATGCCATGGTCGAGCGCGTTGCGCACTAGGTGCATCAGCGGGTCGCCGATGCGCTCCACGACGGACTTGTCGAGTTCCGTATCGGCGCCCGAGATCGACAGCTCGATATGCTTGCCGAGCGATCGCGAGACGTCGTGCACGACCCGCCGGAACCGTGTGAATGTTTCATTGATCTGCACCATGCGCAGTTGCAGCGCGCTGTTGCGGATGTCCTCGACCAGCCGCAGTACCGTCTGCGTCGCTTCGGTGAGCGGCCTGTCCCTGGCACGACGTGCCAGCAGGTTGGCCCCAGCCCCGGCGATCACCAGTTCGCCCACCAGGTTGATCAGGCCGTCGAGCTTGTCGGCACTGATGCGCAGCAGCCGGGACTCTTCGGCGCGTGCCTCGCGTGCCTTCCCCTGCTTGCCGGCCGCCGCCTCGACCACCCGCTCGGGCACGCCCGTCTCGCGTGCCAGCAGGGCGCCGATCGGCTCTGCCGCGCGCTCACCTTCGGTGATGCGCGACTGCTGGTCGAGTGCGCGGTCGAGTTCGGCGCGCGTCACCGCGCCGCAGGCGACCAGGATCTCGCCGATGCGTTCATGCGCCTCGGGGAGTGCATCGATCAGCGCCAGGTAGGCGTCGATGCGGCTGCCCGGCGGCACCAGGCGAAGTTCGCAGTCGTCGCGCACGAAAGAGAACGCTTCCTCGATCGTCGTGCGGCTGGCAGCGGTGGCAAGCCGCATCTCGAATCCGAGGTAGCAGCTCTCGGCGTCGTAGTCCTGCTGGCCGGGGATCGCATCCTCGATGGTGAACACATGCTCGAGTTCGCCCAGCGTCTCGAGGTAGCGGATGAACGCGAGCGGATCCATGCCGTTGCGGAACATGTCGCGCCCGAAGCGCACCGAGATGTGCCATGCGCCGGAGGGCGGTTGCGCACCGGCTTCTTCGGCGCCGGCGGCGTTGCCTGTGCTGGCGCCTGCCCGCGCAGGCGCCACCGCGGCCGCAGGCCGGGTTCCGGTGACGGCCTTGAGCTCGGCGACGAGTGTCCGCGCTTCCTCCGTGCGCGCCCTGTCGTCGCCCTGGTTCGAGGGTGACTCGACCTGCCCGATCAGGTGGCCGACCGTGTCGGCGCAGCGAAGCAGCAGCGCGACCAGCGGCGCTGACAGCGCGACCGTGCCGTCGCGCACCTGGTCGAGTACCGTCTCGACCTCGTGAGTGAAGGACACGACGTGGTCGAAGCCGAACAGACCGGCCGATCCCTTGATCGTGTGCGCCGATCGGAACAGGGCGTCCAGCGTGTCGCGATCGGCGGGTTCCACCTCGAGGCGCAGCAGGCAATCTTCCATCTGCGCGAGCATCTCGCGCGATTCCGCGAAGAAGGTGCCCGCCGCCTGGTCCAGGATATTCATGCGCCTGCCTCCCGCGGTCCTTCGAACGTCAGCTCGAGCAGCGCCAGCGTGGACTGCAGCGCGGCCGGTACGTTGGACAGCGAAAAGCTGCGGCCCAGGACGGCGGCATGGCGGCGTCCCGCCACCAGAAGCTGGATTCCAGCGCCATCGACCTCGGCCACGGCGGCGGCGTCGAGTTCGAGGCCCCCGCCTTCGGCCAGGCGCGCATCGAACCGCGCGCGGGTCGCGGCGGCGTTGTAGATCGTGAGTTCTTCCGGAAGCGCGATCGCGTTCACGGCAGCACCAGCTTCGACACCGCATCGAGGATCTGCGCCGGCTGGAACGGCTTGACCATCCAGGCCTTGGCACCAGCGGCGCGTCCTTCGTCCATCTTCGACGCCTGGCTTTCGGTGGTCAGCATGATCACCGGCGTGAACCTGTAGCCGGGGTGTTTCTTCACCTCCTTGAGGAAGGCGATGCCATCCATGTTCGGCATGTTCACGTCGCTGATGATCAGGTGCACCTTGCGCCCGTCGAGCCTGGCCAGCGCATCCTTGCCGTCGCAGCCTTCGAGCACCTCGTAGCCAGCGGCCCTGAGTGCGATGCCGACGACCTGCCGCATGCTGGCGGAATCATCGACGACCATGATTGTCTTGGCCAAGATAGGTTCTCCGTGGCTGTCAGAAGAAGGTGAGGCTGCTGCCGCCGGCGGCGACCCGCCCGCCCGCGGCACCGCCGGCCGCCGCGTCGTGGTTCGCGTGCTGCTCGCTCATCGCATAGCCGGCACGCATCGACTCCAGCCAGCGCACCGGGTCGATCGTGTGGCTGGAGCCCGGTGCGATCGCGCGGGTGAGCTCGTCCAGGTCCTCGGTGACCTTGGTCAGCATCTGGTTCGTGCGATCCTGGAACTGGAAGCCCACCAGCAGTTCCGAGATACGCATGCCGATTTCACCGCGGTCGGCGCGCAGCTGCGACGAACTCCGGGTGAGGCTGCCGACGGCCTGCGACAGTCGGCCCAGCGCGGATTCGATCGATGCACGCGTTTCGGTGACCGACTGCCGGTCGGCGTCCGCGTTCTGGCGGGCGGATTCGAGCAGCGCGATCATCCTGGCGCTGACGGTGTCCAGCTTCGCGGTGATCCGCTTGCCGGTTTCGCCGGATTGCGTCGACAGTTTGCGCACCTGGTCGGCCACCACTGCGAAGCCGCGGCCATGCTCGCCGGCGCGCGCCGCTTCGATCGCCGCGTTCAGTGCCAGCAGGTTGGTCTGGCTGGCGATGTCGGCGACGTCGGCCGCGAGCGACTTCAGTTCGCTGGAGAAGGCCGCGAGCGTGGCGACCTCGCCGACCAGCGCATCGCGCGAGTCCACGAACGATTCGAGCGTCGTGACGACCGGGCGCAGCGTGCTCTCCGATGCATGGATCGCCGAGGTCGCTTCGCTTTCATCATCGACCGCGCCCCTGGCTTCCAGTCGCTCGACCAGCGAGGACAGGCTGCCGGTCAGCGATTCGGTCGCCTCGCGGGTCTGGTCGCGCGCAGTGGCGACGTGGCGGGCCAGGATCGGCGCGGCCGCGCAGGTGGCATCGATCGCTTTCGCCTGCACCGCCGACAGGCTGGCGGCGGTTCGCGCCTCGCCGGCTTCGGTTTCGCGGACGAGCGCGAGGCGGGCGGCCTCGCTGCGTTCCAGCCAGTGGAAGGCCGCCAGGATACCGGCAGCGCAGCCGAGCGCCGCGCCACCGGCGGCGGCAAGCGCCGGCCATGTGCCCCAGGCGGCGGCGGCGGATGCCGCTCCGGCACTACAGGTACCCACTGCAATTGCCATGCGCACGGCAACCGGCGGTTGGGTCGAAGGCAGGGAGTCAGCCATCGAACGGATCCTCGATCGGGTTCTCGGGTGGCGCCTGCAGCGGCGCGGGGCTCAGGGGCGGCGGAATGGGCCGATCCTGGAAAATGGGGTCGCCTTGCAGCGACAGTTCAGGTAACGGCGCCCGCGGCGATTCCTTTAGGCCGATCGTTGCCCTGTGCGCGGCTGAAGGCGTCCGGGGCGCGCTCGGGGACGTCCGCGCACGATCACCGGCAGCGCGTGCAGCCGGTCGGCGCGGACTCGGCGCGGACTCGGGGCGCCCGAGCGGCAATGCCCCCGCGCGGTCAGTCGTCGGCGCGGTTCAGCCGTTCTTCGGCTGCAATGTATTCGTTTGCCACGTCGCGCAGCTTGCGCCGTCCGCTGCGCGCCTCGCTGCGCAGGTAATTGAATGCTGCATTGCGAGAAAGGCGCCGCCGTTCCATCATGATGCCGACCGCGACGCTGATCTCCTGCTGCCCTTCGAGCGCACCGCGCAAACGCTCCTGTTCGTCTTCGATCTGGGCGACGTCGCGGGCACGCACCATCGCCGATTCGATCGCCGGAACGATGTGGCGGATCAGCGCGGGCTTCACGAGGTAGCCATAGGCGCCCTGGGTGGCCGCTTCGCGCACGAGCTCGAGGTCGTCATAGGCGGACAGGAAGACGATCGCCAGCGGTGCGCGGTCGAGCAGGGCCTCGGCAAGATCGAGCCCGCTCATGCCGGGCATCCGCATGTCGATCAGTGCAGCATCGGGCATTGCGTCGCGCGTGAGTTCGAGCGCCTCTTCGGCGGAGGCGGCCGCCCAGACGTCGTAACCGGCGCGTTGCAGCCCGTCTCGCATCGTGGTGAGGATCAGGGGATCGTCGTCGACGACCATCACCGTCTTCTGCGCAGGAACGTCTGCCGCTTCGATCTCGGTGGGCGCGGTCATAGGCAGGGACTGTGGGTCGGTTGTCAAGAAGGACTCCTCCGGATCATTCTACCTACTCAGGATCGAATACGCGGCCCTTCGGCATCGGAAATCGCACCCGGCGGGCGGGGCGCCGCGGAGAGGACGGGCGGCTCCAGCAGCAGCGACACCTCCACCTTGCCTTCCACCGCGCGGATGGAGAGCTTCGCGCCGCGGCCCGGCAGCATCGCGCGCACCAGCTGCAGGCCGGTGCGCGCGCCCGTACCGGCGTCGAAGTCGAACCCCGGCGGCAGGGCGCCGTCATTGCAGATGCGAAGCCTGCAGCCCTGCGCGACGAGTTCGCACTCGGCGGTCACCGGGGGCATGCCGGGCTTCGAGCCGCCGTGCTTGATGGCATTCATCAGCAGCTCGTTGACCACCAGCGCGATGGCCACGCAATGCTGCTCGGCGATGCGCCAGCGCCCGATGCCGTCGGCGAAGCGCCTCTGCACGCCGTTGACCGCAATGCCGGCGAGGCCGTCGGTCACCGCCTGGGCGATCTCGTCGAGCGCCAGATCGCTGCGGCCGGACCGGGCGAGAAGGCCGTAGACGGTGCCGATCGAATGCAACTGCCCGCCGATGGCGTCCAGCGCTTCGCCCAGGCCCGGATAGTCGCTGCGGTAGCGCTCGATCAGGCCGGTCATCCCCTGCAGGTGGTTCTTGATCCGGTGGTGGATCTCGCGCACCAGCGAGTCGCGGTCGAGCCCGGTGTCGGTCGAGGGTTCCGCGCCAGCCGGGGCCGCGGACCACTGTGGCGGATGGGCCGGGATGCCGGAGAGTGCTTCGATCACCCCGACCAGTTCGTTGCCGGGCGCGTGCGCGCGAAAGGCGGTGAGCCTGAGCCCCGCCTGCGGTCGTGCCGGATTGCGGCCGCGCAGGTCGATTTCGAAGCGGTCGCTCTTGCCGTCGAGGATGCGGTACATCTGCCGCGTCAGCCGCGGGTAGTCCTGCGGCGGTGCGGCGGCGAGCCAGGCGTCGAGCGGGACCGTGCACGCGCTGTCGCCGAAACCCATCAGGCGCGCCGCGGTGCGCGACAGGGACAGGCCCTCTTCCACGTTCTCCATCGACCACCAGCCCAGGCCGGCGGCGTCGAGCTCTCCGGCTACCAGGGTCTCGGGTGATTCCACCGCCGGCACGGGCCGGCGGGCCGAAGGCCAGCGCCTCGACACCATGCCTGACCATTGCCGCGCGCCCGTGCCATCCCGCTGGTGACCGATCAGCAGATCGATGTGATGGCCGTGTCCGCCAGCAGCCGGTATCGCGAGGTTCTCCACGCGCAGCGTACCGTCCTCGCCGGAAGACCCGAGCCGGCGCACCGCGTCGAGCAGGGCATGGCGGTCTTCTGCCGCACACTGCCGAAGCAGCGTCCGCCAGGATGCGGTGGTCGCGCCGAACGGGCTGCAGCCACCGATCGTGACGACCCGTTCCGTCGCAGGATCGATCTGCCAGAGCCAGCAGCCCAGGGCCCGGAGTACGTCAGGTGTGCTCATCGTAGCCGCAAGGGTTTCGCCACCGTTACAATCCGCCAAAGCCGGGAACAGGCTGGAACCCAACAAATCACCGGGTGGAAGCATAACGCCGTCGAGGAGGAACCGTATGATGCGCAACCGCAGGGCAGGACTCGCAGTGGCTTTCCTGGTTGGCTCCGCCGTGTCGGCGCCCTGGAGCGCATCGGCGCTGGCGCAGGGGCAGGCCCGGGATGCAGCGGCCGACTTTCCCAATCGATCGGTGCGCTTCATCGTCGGCTTTCCGCCGGCCGGCACCACCGACATCCTCGCCCGCGTCGTCGCCCAGCACCTGGGCGACCGCTGGGGCCAGACCTTCGTGATCGACAACCGGCCCGGTGCCGGGGGCAACATCGGCGCCGAACTGGCCGCGCGTGCCAATCCGGACGGCCACACGATGATGATGACCACGGCGGGCGTCTCGGGCATCAACCCGACGCTCTACCGCAAGCTCTCCTGGAGCCCTAAGAACTTCGAGGCGGTCGTCGCGGTCGGCCAGACGCCGAACGCCTTCGTGGTCAACGCCAGCGCGCCGCAGAAGACCCTGAAGGAGTTCATTGCCGCGGCGCGGGCCAACCCGGGCAAGCTGGTGTTCGGCGCGCCCGGCATCGGCACCACCGGGCACCTGTCGGGCGAGCTGTTCAAGACCATGGCCGGCGTCGACCTCACGTTTGCCGCGTTCAAGGGCAGCGCGATGGTTCTGTCCGACCTGATGACCTCCAGCGGCATCAATATCGCGATCGACAACCTGCCGCCCTACGTGCCGCAGATCAAGTCCGGCAAGCTGCGTGCGCTGGCGATGGGCACGCCGAAGCGCACCAGCATCCTGCCCGATGTCCCGACCGTCGAAGAGGCCGGCCTGCCTGGCTACCTCGCCTATGCGTGGTTCGGCCTGGTCACCCCGCGCGGCACCCCGAAGGCGGTGATCGACAAGGTCAATGCCGAGACCAACAAGCTGCTGGCGCTGCCGGCGACGCAGGCGCGCCTGGCCGATCTGGCCATCGATGCCATGGGAGGATCCGCGGCCGACTTCAACCGGCTGATCGACGCTGAACTGAAGCGCTGGGGCGAAGTCGTCCGCAAGTCCGGTGCCAACGCCGACTGACCGCCGATGATCCAGGACGCCGAAACCCTCGGGCTGCTGCTCGACTCGATCCGCCGCTTCGTGCGCGAGCGGCTGATTCCGGCCGAGGTCGAGGTCACCGAGGCCGACGCGATGCCTGAGGCCATCGTGCGCGAGATGCGCGAGATGGGCCTGTTCGGCTATGCGCTGCCGAGGGAGTACGGCGGGCTGGGCCTGACCACCGAAGAGCAGATGCACGTGTCGTTCGAGCTCTGCTACGCCTCGCCGGTGTTCCGTTCGTATGTCGGCACCAACAACGGCATCGGCGGCATGGGCATCGTGATCGACGGCACGCCAGCGCAGAAAGAGCGTTACCTGCGCCGCCTCGCGGCCGGCGAGATCATCGGCAGCTTCGCGCTGACCGAGCCCGACAACGGCTCGGATGCCGGCGGGCTGAAGACCTTCGCGCGGCGCGACGGCGACCACTACGTGATCAACGGCACCAAGCGCTACATCACCAATGCGCCCGAGGCGTCTATCTTCACGCTGATGGCGCGCACCGATGCCTCGAAGAAGGGCGCGGCCGGGGTGAGTGCATTCATCGTCGAGCGCGACACGCCGGGCCTCACGACCGCGCCGCCCGACCGCAAGATGGGCCAGCGCGGCTCGCATACCTCCGACGTGATCCTGCAGGACGTGCGCGTGCCGGCCAGCGCGCTGATCGGCGACGTCGAGGGGCAGGGCTTCAAGACCGCGATGAAGGTGCTCGACCGGGCGCGGCTCAACATCGCGGCGGTGTGCGTGGGCATCGCGCAGCGCATGCTCGACGAGACGCTCGCCTATGCGATGCAGCGCGAACAGTTCGGCCAGCCGATCGCCGGCTTCCAGCTGGTGCAGGCGATGCTTGCCGACTCGAAGACCGAGATCTACGCGGCGCGCTGCATGACGCTCGATGCCGCCCGCCTGGCCGACGACGGCGCGAACATCGCCACCGAGGCGTCCTGCGCGAAGCTGTTCGCCTCCGAGATGTGCTCGCGCGTGGCCGACCGCTGCGTGCAGGTGCACGGTGGCGCCGGCTACATGCAGGAGTACCCGATCGAACGGCTGTACCGCGACGTGCGCCTGTTCCGCATCTTCGAGGGCACCAGCCAGATCCAGCAGCTGGTGATCGCGAAGAACATGATCCGCGACGCCGGGCGCTGACCTCGCTGCTCACCTCGCTACTGACCTGGCGACTCACCTGCCGACTCACCTGCCAACTCACCTGGCTTATCGCCTGGCGCTGCGGTCCGCGCAGCAACCCATACCGTAACCCGACTGGAGCATCCCGATGGACGTGAAGCCGTTCGCAAGCCTGGCCACGCTGGCCGCCCTCCTGCCGCTGGCCGCGCTGCCGGCCGCCGCCCAGCAGTTCCCGGCCAAGCCGATCCGCATCATCGTGCCGTTCGGCGCCGGCGGCTCTGCCGACACCATGGCGCGGCTGGTCGGCCAGCGCTTCACCGAGAGCTGGGGCCAGTCGGTGCTGGTCGAGAACCGTACGGGTGCCGCTGGCATGATCGGCGCCGAGGCCGTCGCGCGCGCCCAGCCCGACGGCTACACGCTGATGGTCACCTCGGGCGCGTTTTCGTCCACCCCCGCGCTGAACACGAAGCTGTCGATCGACGTGTTCAAGGACTTTACCCCGGTAGTGAACATCTCGAACACGGCGACGATCATCAACGTGCATCCGTCGCTGCCGGTGAAGAGCATCAAGGAACTGGTCGCCTTCGCGAAGAAGCGGCCCGACCAGATCAGCTACGCCACCGCCGGCATCGGCAGCACCGGGCACCTGGCGACCGAACTGTTCCTCGCGATGACCGGCACGAAGATGGTCCATGTGCCGTACAAGGCCAACCCGATCGCGGTGATCGACGTGATCTCCGGCAACGTGCCGGTGATGTTCGACCTGGTGCTCACCGGGGCACCGCATGTGCGCTCGGGCAAGCTGCGCGCGCTCGCGGTCACCGCAGCCCAGCGCTTGCCGCTGCTGCCCGACGTGCCGACGGTCACCGAGGCCGGGCTGCCGACCTTCGATGCGAACGTCTGGCTGGGCATGATGGGCCCGGCGAACCTGCCGCGCGACATCGTCACGCGGCTGAACACCGAGGTGAACCGCATCGTGAAGCTGCCCGAGATCGTCAAGCGCTTCAATGAGCTGGGCGTCGAGCCGGCCGGCGGCACGCCCGAGGCATTCGCGACCCTGCACCGAAACGACTTCCTGAAGTGGCAGAAGGTGGTCAAGGACGCGAAGATCACGCTCGAGCAGTGAGCGCGGCATGCACACGCAAGGCAATGACCCGGGCACCGCGTACGGTGGTTGTGCGATGACCCCGGCCGCGCGCCGCGTGGCCGGCGGTACACGCGCCGCGCGCCTCGCAGCCGGCGCTGCCGTAGCCGTGCTGCTCGCGGCGAGCGCGCCGGCCGTCGCACAGAAGGCCTGGCCAGAGCGTCCGGTGCGGCTGCTGGTCGCCTTCGGTGCCGGCGGCTCTTCCGACACCGTCGCGCGCACCGTCGCGCAGAAGCTGGCCGAGGGCATCGGCCAGCCGGTGCTGGTCGAGAACCGCTCCGGCGCCACCGGCACCATCGCGGCCGACGTGGTCGCACGCGCGGCCGGCGATGGCCATACGCTGCTGTTCACCTCGGCGCTGTCGACCGCCGCGGCGCTGTACCCGACGCTGCCGTTCGACTGGCAGCGCGACCTGAGCGCGATCGTGCAGACCACCGCCGGCCCGCAGGTGCTGTACGTGCACCCGTCGCTGCCGGTGAAGACGGTGAAAGACCTCGTCGCGTTCGCGCTGAAGCGGCCAGGCGAACTCGGCTACGCCAGCTCCGGCATCGGCTCGGTCGCGCACCTGTCGGGCGCGAGCCTGGGTATCGCGAGCGGACTGCAGCTGATCCACGTACCCTACAAGTCGAACGGGCTGGGCACGATCGACGTGATCGCCGGCCATGTGCCGATCATGTTCGACCAGCTGTCGACCGCCGTGCCGCATGTGAAGGCGGGCAAGGTGCACGCGCTGGCCGTGACTTCGGGCAAGCGGGTGGCCTCGCTGCCCGGGGTGCCGACGATGATCGAGAGCGGCTACAAGGATTTCGAGACCACCGTCTGGCATGGCCTGATGGGGCCGGGCAGCCTGCAGAAAGACGTGCTGGCCCGGATCAACACCGAGGTGAACCGGGTGCTGAAGCTCGCAGAGGTGCGCGAGCGTCTCGGCGGCCTCGGCCTGGAAGTGATCGGCGGCACGCCCGAGGCGTTCGCTGCCGAGATGAAACGGGACCATGCCTGGGCGTCGCGCACGATAAAGGCGGCCGGCATCAGAGCGGAGTGATGAAGCAAGGTGAATCACATGAAACAGCGCAACGGATCGCACGCAGCACCTGAACGCAGCACCGCCCCGGCCCTCGCCATGGCGGCCCTGGCAACGACCGCACTGATGGCGGCTGCCGGCAGCGCGCAGGCCCAGCCGGCCTGGCCCTCGAAGCCGGTGCGGATGATCGTGAACTTCGGTGCCGGCGGCTCGGCCGACACCATGGCTCGGCTGGTCGCGCCCAGCATGCAGGAGGCCTTCGGCCAGCCGATCGTCATCGAGATCCGCGCTGGCGCCACCGGCTCGATCGGCGCCGACTTCGTCGCGCGCCAGCCACCGGACGGCTACACCCTGCTGCTGACCTCGGGCGCGTTCTCGATGGCCCCGGCGCTCACCACCAAGCTGCCCTACGACATCTTCCGCGACTTCACGCCGGTGATCGGCACCTCGAATGCACCGCAGGTTCTGGTAGTGCATCCGTCGGTGCCGGTGAAGACGGTGAAGGAACTGGTGGCCTTCGCCAAGGCCCGGCCCGGCCAGCTCGGCTGGGCCACTGCCGGCATCGGTTCCACGGGACACCTGGCTGGCGAGTACTTCTCGTCGCTGGTCGGCATCAAGCTCAACCATGTGCCGTACAAGTCGAACCCGGCGGCCGGCATGGACGTGATCGGCGGCCATGTGCCGATCATGTTCGACCAGCTGTCGACCGCCGCGCAGAACATCAAGGCCGGCAAGGTGCGCGCACTGGCGATCACCTCGCCCAAGCGCCATCCGCTGCTGCCCGACGTGCCGAACATGGTCGAGGTCGGCTTCCCGGCGTTCGAGACCAGCATCTGGCTGGGCATCCTCGGGCCGGCGAACCTGCCGCGGCCGATCGTCGACCGCATCAACACCGTGGTGAACGGCTACCTGGCGCAGCCGGCCACGCGCGAGCGCTTCGCCCAACTCGGGCTGGAGGTCTACGGCGGCACGCCGGAGACACTGGGCGCGCGGATGAAGGCGGATCTGGCCGGTGCGCAGAAGACGGTGAAGGCGGCGGGGATCAAGCCGGAGTAGCGGTTTCGCATCGGAAGGGCTGGTTCCCGGGGGCGACCCGAGCAGCCACCCCTTCCATCATCACCCCGTCGCCGCTTCCTGCGGTGCGAGTCCGATGGGGTGATGCATGTGGAAGGCCATCCTGCGTCGATGGCGCCGGTCGAGCGAGCCGGCTGCGTCGGCGCCGCTGAACGCCTACGAGCGGGCGCGCGTCGAGTGGTTCGAGCGCTATGGCTGCGCGGTCGTCGACCGCAACCGTCTGTTCGTCGGCTGGGTGCTGACGACCGTTGCGCTGCTGGCCGCCTGCCTTGCACTGGCGGTGCTGATGCCGTTGAAGACGGTCGAGCCGTACGTGGTGCGGGTCGCCGACAACGGGCTGGCGATCGCCGACCGGGCGGCCGCGCAGACCTACCGCCCGGGCCGGGCCGAGCGCACCTATTTCGTGTCGCGCTGGGTGCAGCAGCTGCTCACCGTCGATCCCTACCTCACCGAGCGACAGCTGGCCGAGGCCTACCGCATGACCTCGGGCCTGGCCACGCAGCAGATGCTCGACTGGATGAAGGCCGATCGCCCGATCGAGCGCCTGCACAAGGACCCGGGGCTCAGCCGGTCGGTAGCCATCGTCACGGTCGCGCCGCTCGATGAAGCGGTGATGCAGGTGCGCGTGCGCGCCGAGACGCGCTCGCTCGGCTCTGCTGCCCAGTCGAAGACGCTGCAGGTGACGGTGCACTACGCGATCGTGCCGCCGAAGACCGAGGCCGAGATCATCCAGAACCCGATCGGCCTGTACGTGACCCGCTTCAACGTGGCGGAGGAACTGTCGTGATCGGGCGAGCGTGGCACCGCCTTGCCGCTGCAATGGCCTGCGTCACGGTCCTGATTGGCGCAGCAGGTGCACGGACTGCCCTTGCGCAGCGGTTGCCGCTGGCGATGCCACAGGACACGCGGCTGGTCGTGTTCCGCTATGACGTCAACGAGTCGTACCTGTTGCTGACCCGGCCCGGGGCGGTGACCCACCTCGCGCTCGAGCCCGATGAGACGGTGGTGGCGCTGGCACTCGGTGACACGGTGCAGTGGATCGTGCAGGACAAGGGGCCGAACGTGTTCCTGAAACCGATCCGCGCAGACCTGTACACAAGCGGCACGCTGGTGACCAATCGCCGTACCTACCAGCTCGGCCTGCGCAGCTCGCCCGAAGGGGGCGCCTGGTACCAGCGCGTGAGCTGGACGTACCCGGAACTGCTGGCGATTGCGCGCGAAACCCCGGCACGCGCCGCAGCAGTGGTGGCGCGGCCCGAGCGTGAACGCATGGCGCCCGACGGCGTGCCGGTCGAGCGCCTGAACTTCGACTATCGCATCAGTGGCCGCGCGCCCTTCCGCCCGGTGCAGGTGCTCGATGACGGCCGCTTCACCTACATCCAGATGCCGGCTTCGCTGCAGGAGATGCCAGCGCTGTTCGTCGCCGGGGATTCGGGAGAAGGCGAACGGGTCAACTACCTCGTGCGTGGCCGGTTCATGGTCGTGCAGCGACTGGCCGACCGCTTCCTGCTGCGCCTTGGCCGCATGCAGGTGAGCGCGGAGCGGACGCAGCCGCTGGACCCGGAGGCGTCCGTCCGCACCGCGAGTACGTTGCAGGGTCCTGACGAGGCTTCGCAATGAGCAGGGTGCGCGGGGACGAGCCCCCGCCTTGCTTCGGCATCGAGGCGCTGGTGGATGTCGATGGGCCAGCCGCGACATCGCCCGCGCCAGGGTACTCACAGCCGAGGCAGGACGGCCTGCATCCCGGGCGGGCGCTGCGCCGGGATCTGCACTGGTGGCTTGGCGGCGCACTGCTGTTGCTCGCGTTGCCCGTGCTCGTGTGGCAGGCTGTCGGCAGCGAGGAGAACGGTGGCGGCGTTCAGCACCGCGCTGGCGCGGCGGGCGCCGCGACCGGGAGCGACCGGGTTCGGCCGCCCGAATCGACCAGCGCGCTCGAGCGCACCATTGATGACCAGGCGCGGCTCGGGTCCCTGCCCGCGCTGCCGCCATTGTCGACCATGCCACTGGCTGCCAGCCGGCCGGCGCTGCAAAGGGCGCCGGGCACGGGTGCGATCGCGCCGGGCATGCCCCTGGCGGCAGGTGCAGACCGGTCCGCGACGTTACCGGCAGTGCCGGACGCGGTCGATCCGCTCTCGTCCCGGAGGGATGCGCTCGCCGCCGAACAGGAACGTCGGGTCGCGGAGGCACGTGCCAGCCCGATGCTGGCTATCGGCAGCGCCACCGGTGGCCCGGTTGCGCCGGCTGTCATCGGTGCGTCGGCTGCGGCGCTGGGCGCATTGGTGCGCGATGCTGCGCCGGGGTCGGCCGATCGCCTGGCGACGGTGGGTATCCCGACGATGCCGATCGAGGCACTTGCGTCGCGCGGGATGACCTCAGGCGATGCACGCTCGGACAGCGCCTGGCTCGAGCAGGTGCGGGCGCGGCGGTCGGACGAACCCGGGCCGGGTGGTACCTGGCGCCCCGCACCCGCCGGTCCGGCAGTGCTCGAGGGGACCGTCATTCCCGCGGTACTGCTCACCGAGATCAACAGCGACCTGCCGGGGACCCTCGTCGCACAGGTCACGCAGGACATCTGGGACTCGGTCCACGGCCGTACCCTGCTGGTTCCGAAGGGGTCCCGGCTGGTCGGTGATTACAACTCGGACGTTCGTCCCGGGCAGGAGCGTGTACTCGCCGCGTTCCGGCGCCTGATCCTGCCCGACGGATCCAGCATCGACCTGATGGGCACGCAGGCCACCGATGCCCAGGGAAGAAGCGGTTTGCAGGATCGGGTCGACCGCCACTTCTGGACGATGTTCGGCTCCAGCTTCATCGTCGCGGCGATCGCTTCATTCGTGCAGCGGCGCGAAGCCTTGCCCTCGACGGTGATCGTCGTGCCAGGCGGTGCTGGCACCGCCGCTTCGGCCGTCTCGTCTGCGGCGGGGACTGTCCTCGTCGAGACATCGCGCGCCATTCTCGGCCGGTCCAGAAACATGGCGCCGACATTGCTCATCGGACAGGGGCATCGTTTCTCGCTCACCGTCCAGAAAACCTTTTCGCTCGCATCTCCAGACGATGGCACGAACAGACCATTCTCCCGCTGAATGCGAAGCGAGACTCCATCGATGAGCCTCCATCCGAACGTGGGCTTTCGGGGCTTCGCGCGGGTGTCGTGCGCCTTCATCGTGCCGTATGGATGGCTGCTCGCTGCGGCGATGATCCCGGGTGCTGCCCACTCAACGGCGCCCGTCCCGCCTGCCCCGTTGGTGCCGGTTGCCGCAGCCCCGCCCGCAGCCGATGCGCGCACTGCACCGATGGACTTCGCCTACCGGGTCCACGGGAGCGGCCCGGCGATCGGTGTCGTGTTCGACGACGGGCGCGATGTGTTCATGCAACCGGTCGACCGGGCACTGGTTCCAGCGCTGCGGATCATCGATCGACCGTTCCGTGTGCAGGGTCCCTACCTTGTCGTCCGCGGACTGATCGACCGGATCGAGGTAGAGGGCACGGGGCTGGCGGGCGACCGTACGATCATCGAGTACCGTGGCCGGAGGCGGACTGGTCAGCCGGACAACCACGTGCACTGCACTGACATCGCCGCCGACGAGCGGCGTGTGACGGTTCCCTTCGGAACGGGCGTACTGCAGACCGAACCTGGGGGGCTCGAGCACATCGCCCGCATGGTTGCGATCGCACGCGGTGCCCGGCGCGTCACGATCGTCTCGCAGGGCGATCGCTCGAACTCGCCGATTGCACGCCGGCGGGCTGCCCAGGTGCGCGAACTGCTGGTCGCTGCCGGCGTGGAGCCAGCCTCGATCGTGGAACAGGTCCAGACGCCGGCAGCCTCCTCGGTGCATGTGATCGCGCTGCGCGAGGCGGTGCCCTGCGAGCAGCCTGTGGCCGCTGCCAGCACTGCTTTGCCGGTGCGTGCGGTCGAGCCCGCCGTGCAACCTGCCGGCACGGCGCCAGACCCGCTGCCGGTTTCGGAGCCCATGCCACCCACGGTCACCGCCGAAGCTGCCACGGAGGCCGCTGCTCGCCCGACCGAGCCGGCAGCGCCAGGCCTCCGGCTCGTCTTCCGGCCCGACCGCAGCGTCCAGGCCGCTCTGCGCGATTACCTGAAGGCGCACGGCATGGAGGTCGAATTCAGGGCGATGCCGGTCCTGATGGTCGAGGCGCTGGCCGAGGTCGGTGGCAGTGACGTGCGCGACGTCCTGCGTCGGGCGCTGTCCCGCCTTGGGTTGCGCGGCGAGATCCAGGGAAACCGATTGCTGGTGGTGGAACCGGCCCGATGAACGAGACATGAGGAACGGACTGCAGATGCTCGATCGAACGAAACGCTACGTTGCCACTCCGGGGGTGGCGCTCATCATCGCCTCGATGCTTGCCGGATGCGCGAACTCGTTCTCGCAGCGCCGTGTCGACGCTGCCGGTGAGTCGCGCCGGCTGGTGGCCGAGGCGATCGAACCCGGTGAAGACATGCGCCCGGTACTGACCGAGCGGCCGGACGATCCCATCCGCGTGCGTGCCATCGTCGCCACGCCGGAGTCCGGCGAGGTGTCGGTCGCCGCCGCTGGTGTGCCGTTCGGCGCACTGCTCGCCAACGTAGCGCGCGACCACCAGTACAGCGTGATGTTCATGGAGGGCGTGCAGGTGAACCGCCCGGTCACGGTCAACCTGCGCGACCTCACTGCGGAAGCGGCGATGCGCAGGCTTGCCCTGGCCGCCGGATTCGCGCTGATCGTCGATCGTACTGGCCGGACGGTGACCGTCACCGACGTGGCCTCCTACACCTTTCGGCTGCCACTGCATGTGATGCAGCGGCTGGTCGCGCAGTACTCGGTCGGTGGCTCGCCGACGGTCCAGGGCGGTGGCGGTGCAGCGTCGCTGTCTGGCGGTGGCGCGGGTGCCGCTGGCAGCATCGGTGGCGGCGCTGCCGCCGGTGCGGGTCAGGGCGCACCATCGGCCGCCTCCGGGCTGCAGGCCCAGTTCACCGTGACCGGACGGTTCCAGACCGATGCCGGCGGGCTGGCCCAGTTCCTGCGCGACCTCGCCGGGGCCAACGCGGAAGTCCAGGTGATGCAGGAGATGGGCTTCATCACCGTGCGCTCGAACGGTGCAGCGCTGGGCAGGGTGTCGCAGTTCCTGAATCGCTTTTCGGCGGTGGCGATGCGCCGGGTCGACATCGAGGCCTCCATCGTCGAGGTCACGCTCACCGACGAGTTCCGCTATGGCATCGACTGGACGCGCGTGCTGTCTGGATCCACCAGTGGCTCGATCTCGCTGCTCGGCACCAGTGCGATCACCGCACCAGGGTTCAGCCCTGCGTTGAGCGCCAATGTCACTCGCGGGTCGATTTCGGTCGTTCTGCGGGCGCTGCAGCAGTACACCAGCGTGCGCGTGATCTCGCAGCCCAGGGTGCTTGCCATGAACAACACGCCTTCGGTGATCTTCGACGGGCAGCAGTTGCCATACGTGCCCAGCGTCGCGTCGACGATCGTCGCTGGTGCCGGCGGCGGCACCACCACTACCAGTGCTGCCGCCGCATTCGCCGTCGATGGCGTCACGCTGTCGCTGCAGCCGGACATCCTGTCCGACCAGGAGGTGCAACTGACCATCGTGCCGGTGTTGAATCGCGTCCAGGAATTCCAGACCTTCGATATCGGCGCCGGTACCCGGGTCACGGCACCGGTGCAGCGCACGAACCAGTCGCTGATGCAGGTCGTCGCGCAGTCCGGCAACACCCTCATCCTTGGCGGTATCCGGAGTTCCGTGGGCGACGAGACCCGCGCGGGCGTACCGGGGCTCATCGATGTCCCAGTCGCAGGCGACGCGCTGAGCCGGCGCAACCAGCGGACGGTCGCAAGGGAAGTCGTCCTCCTGCTGCGGGCGACGGTAATCCCGGGCGGAGCATACGACGCCCTGTTTTCCGAGGCACTGTGATCCGATGGCCAGCGGCGAATCAGTCTGCCTGACCACCTTCCTCACCAGCCGTACGCTCGCGCACTGGCAGGTGACGGTCGAGGGTGCCGGACCCCTGCCGCGATCGGCACCGGTGCGCACGATCGCCTTCCATCCCGAAGAACGGCGCGTCATCAGCAGCCCACGCTCGATCGAAGCGGCGAAATCGCATGTCGTGCGCGAAGGCCTGTCGATCGAACGAGTGCGTGTGGTGAACCGGTCGAAGCAGGATGGCCTGATCTACGCCGCGCCGCTGGGCTACCTCGACTCGCTTTGCGGTGAGGATACGGCGCGCCCTCTGACGTCGGCCGAAGAGGGCCGGACAGGTGCGCCGGCGATCCGTGCGGTGGCGCCCGGTCTGATGCTGGTCGACCGCCTGCTCGATCGTGCAGGGCAAGGACCTGCGGCACGCAGCGGCCGGGCGTTCGCGGTGCTGATCGACCTGTGCACGATTGCGGACGAGGCCTCCGCCACCCGTCTGTCGCGCGAGCGGTTGGTGATCGGCGTCGTGATGACGGATCCGCTGTTGCAGCCGGCGGTGGTGTGCAGCGTGACGGACGAGCCGGTACGAGATGTCGCACGCCTGGTTCTCTATGAGCAGAAGCTTCCCGAGGATGCCCCGTGGATCCTGTTCACCGCTGCCGACGTGCTGGCCGCAGCCGCCGATGTCGAGTGCTATCCGTCCGAGCCGGAGTGGTCGGGCGTGGCGCTTCGTCACATCCGTCACGGCATGCTTGCCGCGAGCGTGCTGCTGGCCGCAGGTGGGGCGGCGAGCCTGTCCGAAACCCTGTGGCGCATCCGTGATGCGGAATCGCGCACCGTCCAGGCACGGCAGGGCATCGACCAGGTGCAGCGTGAACTCGGCGGCCTGATGCTCGGACAGCCCACGGCGCTCGCGCGTGAACTGGGCATGGACCCAGCCGAACTGCTCGATCGGGCAGGTGACCTGTGGCGTGCCGGCTCCAGGGTGGCCATCGATGCGCATGGCCGTGTCGCCGAATACACCATCACCGTTCCGTTCAGTCAGCCGCGCATGACATTCCAGAACCGACCGAGCGTGCACTCGGTTACCGAGCGGGCGCGCATTGCGTCCGTCCTGTCGATCGATCCGCCCGCTGGCTGCGTTCGCAGCGGCCTGAACGCCACCGGAGCACTCAATGAGATCACGCTCATCGTCCGTTGCGACCGTCCTGATTCCGCTCTTTCTGGCATGCTGCCTCGCTAGCGTGCTGGTCGTTCGTGGTCAGAAGCCGAAGCTCGCCGCGGCCGAGGCGGACGCTGCGCGGGCGCAGGCCAACAGGCAGGCGCTGGACGCACTGTCGTCGCGCGTGCGCGCCATCGCCGGCGCTACTGACCGTGACCCGCACGCCGGAAAGCGGCTCGATCGCGCACTGGCGGAGGCGGTCTCCGCTGTGATGGAGCGGCGGGTCAACGACGCGATCAGCATCGAATCGCTCTCGGTCACGACCGGCACCGGCGTCACCCGCGCGTCGCCGCTCGCCGAGATGGCGCGGCCAGTGCCGTATTCCGGTGGTCAACTGCGTGCTGTGACGCTGCGGATCAAGGGCGCCTACCAGCATTACCAGGGATTACGCGACTTCCTCGCGAGTGTCCGCGCGCTTCCCGTGGCGGTGACCGGTTTCGCTGCGTCCGAGCGCAGTTTCGAACTGACGCTGACTGTTTTCGGAGGCTGAGATGGACCTGCGCGGACGCTGGTTCGGCAGTGGCGAGAGCCTGGCCGTGGCTGAGCCCAGCAAGCCTGATCCGTCTTCGAGGCCGACTGGCGATGCTGGGGAAGGGCCGGTTGCACATCGGCTCCTCGGCCAGTTGCTGGTCGCCGATGCCGCCATCACCCGGGCGGCCCTGCAGGGCGCGCTCGCCGCCCAGGCTCGTTCGCATGCGCCCCTCGGAGACCTGCTCGTCAGCCTGGGTTTCTGCAGCCGCGGCGAGATCGAGGCAGCCCTCTGCCGCCAGCGCGACGGCGCGACACGGAGCGAGTCGGAACGACTGGTGACCGCGCAGGTCGGGATGGACCAGCGCTTGCGCAAGCTCGGCGTGAAGGAGTCGCATATTCGCGCGGCCCTGCAGTTCGCGGCCGCGACTGGCACCTCTCTCACCCGGGTCGTGCTCGATCTCGGCCTCATCAGCGCGGAAACGATGGCGCAGGCGCTGGCCGACGAGAACAACCGGCAGTATTTCCCGCAGGAACGCGTCGACCGGATCGATCCGTCGCAACTGGACATGCTGTCCGTGGCCGAGTTCAGCGGCTATGTGCCGGCTGGACGCATGGAAGGGCGCCTGCTGGTAGCCGTCGCCGAGCCGGAGAAGATCCTCGAGGCGCAGACGCGCTGGCAGACCTATCGCGTCGAAGTCGTGATCGCCTCCCCGCGCACGATCGAGACGATCTACCGACGGCATTTTGCGCGCACCGAACAGGCGTTCCGCCAGTCGGTGCTGCAGTGGGAGGAACGCCAGCGCCTGGTGCGCGGCGCCGACGCGCAGGACGGTAACGAGGTCGAGTGGATCTACGGCCGGCTGATCCGGCATGCGTGCTATGTCGGCGCGAACGACATATTCCTGCACAAGACGCTGGCGGGCGTCGGCAAGGTCAAGCTGCATGTCAATGGTGTCGGGCACCTGTTCGCCGCGATCAAGGAAGACCTCTTCGACAAGGTACTGAACAAGCTCGTGTCCGAGAACTCGAATGCGGACGCGCTCGCCCGCGCGCCGCAGGAGGCCAACGTCGGGATCATCGGTGGATTGAAAGAGGCGTTCTCGGACATCACCGACCGCTACAGCTTCCGCCTCCAGTTGAACCAGGGTCGCACCCATTCCGAGCGCGAGGCCGTGGTCCGCATCCTCGACAGGCAAGCCGAGCAGGCCGACTTCCACGCGCTGGGCTTCGACGAGCAGGTCGAGCGCCAGTTGCTGCAGTACAGTCGCTCGAGTACCGGACTGGTCGTCGTCTGCGGCCCTACGGGCTCCGGCAAGACGACGTCGCTCTACGCGATGATGAAGAAGATCGATCCGATCGAGCGCTCGATACGGACGATCGAGAAACCCATCGAATACCGGCACTCCATGTGGCATCAGATGGAAGTCCCGGCCGATGTTTCCGAAGGCGAGGGCGTGCGCATCATGCTCAACGCCACGCTGCGCATGGCGCCGCACGTGATCCTGATGGGCGAAATCCGCGAGGATCTCGACGTCGCCAACCGTGTGATCTCGGCCGCGTTCACCGGTCATCTTGTCTACACCACGCTGCACGTGACCGAGGCGGCGCTGGCGATCACCCGGTTGCGCCATATAGGCGTCACCTCGGAAAACCTCGCGGCCGCGCTGCGCGGCGTGCTCGCGCAGCGGTTGGTGCAGGTGCTGTGCCCCGACTGCCGCGCCGTCGACGCCCGCGAGGAAACCCAGGCCGAGCGCCGGCGCTCGGCCTGGCTGTCCGACATCGAGTGGAATCCGATGCGCGGTGTCGGCTGCTTGCGCTGCGGCTGGAGCGGCTTCCGAGGGCGCCGCATCATCTACGAGTTGCTCGACATCGATCGCGACGTACGTGATCTCGTCGAGCGCGGTGCGACCGCGCGCGAGCTCGCACGCGCCGGCGTGCCGCCCGGGCGCTCGATCTGGGCCTGCGGGCTGCGCCTGGTCGCGCGCGGCGTGACGTCCATCGATGAACTGCGGCGCGTGGCCGATCCGCCGTCCTGATGCTGTCGCGGTCGTGCGCCCGCAAAGTTTCGTGCTGCAAACCCTCTGTTCCGAAAGCGTCCCTCCCCTGAAATTCGTCGAAGATCCTTTCGATCATGGTCCTTGCCTTCCAGTACAGCGGTTACGACACCGGCAACGTCCCGGTCCGCGGCGTCGTCTACGCAACCAACCGTGATTTTGCGTATTCCCGGCTGAAGACGAACCGTGTCAGGACCACGCGGCTGCGGCTCGATGCAGCGGCCACGTTGCGCAACTGGATCGCCAGCGGCTTCGACCAGCGCGACCTCGAGCGGTTCTACCGCTCCTTCGGACAACGCATCGGCAACGGCACGCCTGCACCGAAGGCGCTCGAGAGCTGCCGCAGCATCCTGCGCGATCCGAAGCTGAGGCAGGCAACGCTGGCCATGCAACAACAGTGCCTCGGCGGGTCGGAGCTGCACGCAGCAATGGGCTTTGCCGGATTCGCGCGCCGCGACTGCATGCTGGTGCGTGCGGCAGAGGTCTCTGGAAACACCCCGGACACCCTGAAGCGGCTGGCCGACGACGTCCGTACCCAGCGCACCCTGAAGGCATCGCTTTCACGCGTGCTCGCGATCCCGGTGGCGACGATCGCCTTCCTTTACGTGTTCCTGTTCGTGGTCCTGACCGTCGCCGCGCCGAAGACGCTCGAGTTCTTCTCCAAGACCGGTGCACGGATGCCGCCGTTCGCGGTGAACTATTTCGAGTTCACGCGCGCAGTCAACGAGCACATCACTGCGGCTATCGCGGTCTTCGTCGCATTGCCCGTGCTGCTGCTGGCATTCACGCGCACTGCGGCCTGCCGCCGGCTCATCGAGGCGATTCCGCTGGTACACAACATCTCGGTGAAGGCCGAACTGGCGGGCCTCTGGAACGGTTTCGCGCAGCTGCTGCGCGCCCGGATCCCGCCGGCGACCGCTGCGATCGTCGTGCGCGATGCCGCGCGGCGCTCCGACACCCGGGGCTGGTTCGGACGCTTCGGCCACCTGCTCGAGACCGGCGTGTTCATGCGAGAGGCGGCCGCACGGGCAGGCTTCCCGCCACTGGTTGCAGCCGATGTCGCGGCTGCCGACGAATCCGGACGCGTCCCGGACGAGCTCGAACGCATGGTGCGCGAGTTCGAGGAGGACGTCATCGGGTTGTCGGCACGGCTGGCCGACCTGCTTTTCTTCACATCGATGCTGGTGCTGGCCGCCGGGATCGTGGTCGCCTTCTTCCTGTCGTACGGTCCGATCATGGCGATCGGGCTGCGCAACGTGTGATCCGTCGCGGATCACGCTCCATGGCGCCACCGGCGCCTTCAACCGCAGTCAGAACGGAGGGTAATGTGAGCAGACAGACAAGACTCAAGCGACATTGTGGCGGCTTCACCCTGGTCGAGCTGGGCATCGTGGTCGCGGTGCTGCTCGTGCTGGCGGTCGGCGTCGGCTATTTCTTCGGCGTCGGCGGGCAGAGCCGGAACGCCGCGCTGCTCGCCTTCCAGCGCACGTTGGGCGATGCGGCCCTGCGGATGAACGCCAACACGAACTGCATCCCGCGCCAGGTACGCGGGCTGTTCGACAATGCCGCGAACCAGGCGGCGAACACCTTCTGCGGCATCGAGGTGCCGGTAGGTACCTGGAAGCAACCCTACATGCAGCCGACCGACTTCAACGCCGGCGGCGATGCCGTGGTCAACAACATCATGTCGGGCGTGGTCGTTTCGATCCAGCGCGAGGCCGGCGGCATCGGGCAACGGTACTTCACGCGTTCGGCCGGCGTCCCGAATGCGCAGATCCTGGAGATGCTGCAGGAGTGCAACGGCAACAACGACACCACGGTCGGGTTCGACCGCTTCCGTTGCAGGGGTGCCCCCGGGGGAGGAGCGGCCGCGACGGGCACCTTCGACATGCTGTTCCACAGCGCACAGGGTTGAGGTACGAGCCGATGCGGCGCAGGGCTTCGGGGTATGCAGTGCTCGCGGTGGTGGCCACGATGGTGACCATCGCCGCTGCGGTCGTGGTCGGCTGGGCCACGCTCGCTGCGCGTGTCCAGACCGACGGCCTCGCGCAGGCGCAGCAGCAGTATCTCGATGAGGTGCGCGTGTCGATCCTGGGCTGGTACGCACGCGAGCTCGCGCAGCTCGACCGCAGCGCCGTACCGCCTGACCCGGCAACCGTGCTTCGCGGGTCAGGCGTGGCGGTGCGCTGGGGCCTGCGGGTGGCGGTGAGCGAACGTCTGACACGCGAAAGCATCGCCTATCGGGTAGTCGCCGCCTGGTTGCCGGGCGAAGGCGACGCCTCGATGCTGGAGCCCGCAACGGGCCGGTTCACGCCGTCCGCCAGCGCACGCTGGATCGTGGTGTCGGGCTTCGACCTGCAGGCCGCTGCGCTGGCCGAGACCCGCGCACGGCTCGACCGGCTGGCACGTCAGCTCGAAGCGGCGTATCGCGTGCGGCTGTTTTCCGACCCGTCGCGCGATGCGACCGTGAACCGTTTCAGGGCGGTACGCTGTTCGGATCCGTCTCCGGGGGAACTGCCGTGCATTGATGAATACGTGGCGATCGATGTTTCGGGGCTGGTGCGCGCCGCCGGCCTCGACCCACTGCTTGCGGCGAACGCCTGGGGCGCACCGATCGAGGTCAGCAACGGCATCGATGCATCCCTGGTGATTCCGTTCTCGATGGCGCTGCGAACGGCAATGCCGTGGGGCGGCGCGCTGTCGATGTTCGCCGTCTCGGCCCCCTGAGGCGAGGACGCGATGCCGCCCGCACTCGAAGACACGATCATCGGTTTGCTGTCGGTCGATGAATTCCTGACCGACCTTCATCTCGCGGCTGGCGAGCCGATGCGCAGCCGGCGCTGCGGCACGTTGTCGGTGGTCGAGGATGCGATCGTCGACGAGTCGGCGCTATTCAGCCTCCTGCGCGGCCTGGTCGCGCTCGAGGGTGCAGCGGGGGGCCATGCGGAGGCCCTGAGACGCGCGCTGCGCCTGCGTGACGGTGGCGCGCTCGACTTCTCGGCCGAGCTGGGCAGCCACCGGCTGCGCGGCAATCTGCACCTGCGTACCGGCGGCAGCCTGGGGCTGGTGCTGCGCCGGTTGCGCGATACGGTACCCGACCTCGATGCGCTCGGGCTGCCGGTGCTGCTGCGGCGCCTGGTGGACCGGTCGCGGGGCCTGCTGCTGGTGACCGGGCCCACTGGCACAGGCAAGAGCACCACGCTGGCCGCGCTGGTGCGGCACCTCGTCTGCAGCCGGGCGCTGCATGCACTGACCATCGAAGATCCGATCGAATACCGGCTCGATCGGACCACCTGCCCCGGGGGCGCCTGTGTGCTCGGTCATGTGACATCCCGGGAGGTCGGCACCGACGCGCCAGACTTCGCCAGCGCCGTGCGCGCCGCGATGCGGCAGGATCCCGACGTGATCGTGATCGGCGAGATCCGGGATCGCGCGACCATGCATGCGGCGCTGTCCGCGGCGGAGACCGGGCATCTCGTTCTGGCGACGCTGCATGCGCCGAACGCGTCCGAGGCCGTCGAGCGCGTGCTTTCGTTCTTCGCACCGGAAGAGATGACATGGGCGCGCAGCGTGTTCGCGAACGTGCTGGCAGCCGTGCTGTCGCAGGCGCTGGTGCAGCGGCGTGACGAGGCGGCACAGGCGATGGTCTGCGAACTGATGGTCAGCACCCCGGCCGTGCGCCAGCAGATCCTGCAGGGAACCACCGGGCAGTTGCGCGGCATCATGGCCCAGGGCAGGCGCGACGGCCACGTACAGATGACCGCGCAACTGGTCGACCGGGTGCGGCGGGGCGAGATCGCGGAAGACGACGCGCGCTATGTCGCCCACCCCGCGGAAGAGTTTGCCTGGCTGATGCAGTCGGCACCCGGAGGGCAGGGCGCATGACCAGTGTCGACGGCCGCTGCGCCACGGGTCCGGGCTGCCGCGGCTTCACGCTGACCGAACTGGCGATCGTCCTCGCCGTGATGGTTCCGCTCGTGCTGTTCGTGCTCGATGTCCTCGGGCCGATGCTGGCCTTCCAGGGGGGGCTCGACAATCGACGCCAGCTCGCCGAAGTCCGGCAGGCGTTCACCGCAGCCTACCGGGACAACCCGGTCACGGTCGACTCGGAGGCGGGCGCCCGCTTCGTGCTGCCGGGCGGCACCATCGAGGCCGTCGGTCCGGATGCCACGACTGGCCGCTGTGGCAGTGGGCCGGCAACGCTCGCCCCGCTGGCGCGCTACCTGTCCCAATCGGCATCGACGGCCTTCAGGGACGGCTTCGCGGCACCGATGTGCATACTGATGACGGCACGACTGTCGCGCGCGATCGGTGGCGTCGACACCTTCTACCGGGTGGTCGCAGTCGTGGCGCCCGGACCGAATGGCCGTCTCGATACGATCGGTGCATGCGCGACCGCGCTCTCGGCTGCTGGCGAACTCACCTTGTGTGGCGATGACGAGGGTGTGATGGTCGATGGCTTCAATATCGCGGCAGATCTCCTGCGCCAGACGCTTGTGCGCATGCAAATGGCGGCAACCGCCTACCAGGTCTACTTCCAGTCGCGCGCACAGGCCGATCCGAGCCGCGACGCGTCGATCAACTATTTCGCGAGCGGCGGCACACCCGCCGAACGCTGGGACGTCGGCGGACCGATACCGCTGTCCGCGTGCAGTGCGCCCTCTCCCCTGCTGGTGGCTGGTGGCACCGGGCCGTCGACCACGCTTGGCCTGTCGAGTATCGATGTGACCGACCACTATGGCCAGGTCATGCAGTACGACAACTGCAGCAACCAGGTCCGCAGCCCCCAGAACGCCGATGCCGCGCAGCAGTTGCCCCCGTATACCGCGTCGATCGTGACGACGCTGCCCGGTGGCACCGTACTGCGCGTGAACGCGGTCGGTGCCCTTTGAACCTTTCCCGAATGCCGTTCCAGACGCTGGAGACACCGATGAAAAAACGTCTTGCCGTACTGTTGGCGCTGCTGTCTGTTGCCGGCTCTGGAATCCAGGCTGCAACCCCCGCGCCTGCCGTGAATCCACTCACCGGGCAGCCCCTGGCATTCGAGACCACGCAGCGCCGGCTCGAGCAGATGCGCCTGGAGACCCAACTGCTCGAAGAAGAGGCGAAGCAGGCTGCGATACGCAACAACATGTCGCTCGCACCGATCCGGCGCAGCAGCGAAGAGCGCCGCCTGCAGGCCGAGATGTTCGGCCCCGCAGCCGCTGGCGTGTTGCCCGTGCCGGCGGCGCGAGGGCCAGGGACTGCACCCGTCGCGCCTCTGGCAGCCCGTCCCGGACGCGTGCAGGCTCCGTCCGTGCACCCGCCTGCGCTGGCCGCGCCCGCCATGCCCACCGCCCCAGCCACGTTCCTTCCCTCGCAGGGGCCGCATGTGCTGGCGATCCTGCGCAATGGCGACCGGCGCCGCGCGATCGTCCAGGCCGGCCCCGCAACGGCCACCGTATCGGAAGGGGACGAATGGATGGGGCGCCGGATCGGAGCGATCACCGACGGCTCGGTGACCATGGACGGCACCGTGATCGAACTCTCGCGCAACCCCGCCGTGATCGCGGCAATCGACCAGCGGCCGCCTCCGGGTCAGCCGCAGCCGGCCAATGCGCCATCGCCAGCAGCCTTCTCCCGGTTGCCGACCGCCGCAGCGCCGCGCCCAGCCCCAGCCCAGCCGCAGGCATTGCCGCCGCTGCCCTCTCTGCCGGTGATCGGCCCCATCGATCCGCGCAATCCGCTCAGCGCGATCGGCCCGCAGCCTGCGCCGTTTGCAGCCGTGTCGCCGCGCCCGCTCGCGCTGCCCTTCGCCCCGCCAGGGCCTGTCGCGCCTGCGGCGGATGCACTGCCCTGAGCCGCGGCATGGCTGGACACCTGTCCCGCGTCATTGCTTCCGCGCTTCTGCTGGCGCTCGTCCCGGCGAGCGCTTTCGCCGCGGATGGGGGTGGCATCAATGAGCCTGCGGCGCCTGCTACCTGCTGGGAGCAGGCGGCGCGAAGGCATCAGGTGAATCCGCACCTGCTGGTGGCCATCGCCGAGGTCGAGAGCGGCATGCGTCCGGACGCGATCGGTCGGAACACGAATGGTTCGATCGACATCGGCCTCATGCAGATCAACAGCCTGTGGCTGCCGGAACTGCGGCGGCACGGGATCGTTCCGCGCGACCTGCTCGACCCGTGCGTGTCGGTGCATGTCGGCGCATGGGTGCTCGCGCAGAAGATGCGGGCGCACGGTAACACCTGGACCGCTGTCGGCGCCTACAACGCGGGCAGTGCGGTGCTGCGGGAGCGCTATGCGCGCAAGGTGATCGAGGCGCTGGCGCGGCGGGGGCCACGCGGTCCTCCGTGAAGTGACCTGTCGCGCCGTCGCTGCGGGTCTTGCCGATGAATGTGCCGAGGCAGCGACCGTACCCGAGGCGCTGCAACTGAAGGCGATCCTTGCCACTGCAGTCGTTTCACTGATGGATCGCGATGGGCTCACGGCCCGCGAGGCCCAGCGCCTGACTGGGGTCGATGCCGCCGATTTTTCGCGTATCCGTAACGCTGACTTTCGCCGGCTGAGCATCGAACGCCTGATATGAATGACGACGCATCATCGATCGCACTGTGAATGGTCGCGTCGAAAGTGCCTGCGGTTCCGTGAACCTGGGCGTCACGGCGGCGGTCGCCCGGCTGCTACTGCGCTGATTCCGGCCAAGCGTCCGCCCCTCAGGTATCGCCCGTCGCGCGGGGAAGCGGCAACTTTTCCAGGCGTTTCGCCATTCGACTCTGCCACCCAGGACCCGTTGCCTTCCAGCGTGCGATGACTTCAGGCGGCAAGCGCAAGCTGATCATCTGCCTGGGGTTGGCAGACCGAGGCCTTCCCGCCTTCCTGTAGACGGTACGGGCAAACATCTCGTCGGTCAGTTCAGGAAGCTCCTCGTACTCTTCGGGCTGGATGACATGAGCGTCGACGCGCTCGAGATCAGAGCCCAAGGTACGGCGCATAGCGTGCTTTTTCACGTTCATTCGCTTTTCTCATGCTGAACACGTGGCGCACAGCACCTCTCGGGGTATAGCCGATCACGACCATGCGGCCCATCAGCATCCCGAAACAGAGGATCCGGAGTTCACCGTAATTCCTCCTGATGTCTTCCACCTCTGCAGTACGGCCGCTGAACACCAGCCAGGCGTCCTCGAAGTCCAGCCCTCTGTGGGCCAGGGTCCAGTCGCGCTTGGCTGGATCGTAAGACAGGCCATCAGAATTATTGTATATACGCAAAACAGGTCCTGCAATCGTCTTATCACTTGCCTGCCGCCCGCCCTCCGTGCAGGAGGTTGATCCGTCGATCGTGCAACGTCCGACGCCAGTCAACCCGGTCCGACAGGGCATTCTGGCGGCACAAACATCGTCATCGATCGACGCGCGGCCCGCGGAAGATGTCTGCGCCTGCGCCGTTTGACGCACCGCCACCCATCGGCGAGACTTCTTCTTCCAGCGTATGGATGCAGGCGGCACCCCCTGCCTGCATCCCTGCCCACAAGAATGACATCGGAGGAGAGTCAGATGGTCACGCGGCGTCGTTTCGTCCAGGCAATGGGTTCGTCGGCACTCGTGTCGCCCGCAGGCACTGCCTTTTCGGCCGCCCCCTACCCGGCGCGCCCCGTTCGCATGATCGTGCCGCTCGCCCCCGGCGGCGGCTCGGATGCGATCGCCCGCCTGGTCAGCGCCAACCTCACCGAGCGCTTCGGCCAGCAATTCATCGTCGACAACCGTCCGGCGGCCTCCGGCATCGTCGGCACCGACCTGGTCGCGAAGGCCCCGGCCGACGGCTACACGCTGCTCACGGTGTTCTCCACCCACGCGATGAGCGCCGAGCTGTTCGCCAAGCTGCCCTACGATCCGGTGAACGACTTCGCGCCTATCACCCTGGCGACCCAGTCGCCGCTGGTGCTGCTGGTCAACGCTAACCTGCCGGTGAACAACCTGAAAGAGTTCATCGCGTATGCGAAGGCGAACCCGGGCAAGCTGAACTACGGCTCGTCCGGCCCGGGCAGCGCGCCGCACCTGATGACCGAGCAGCTGAACGCGATGGCCGGCATCCAGACCACGCACATCGCCTACAAGGGCGTGGCACCGCTCACCACCGCGCTGATCCAGGGCGAGCTGCAGTTCGCGCTGGCCAACATCTTCACGACCATGCCGCATGTGAAGGCGGGCCGGATGAAGCTGCTCGCCACCGGCGGCGTCAAGCGCTCGCCGATCGCCCCCGACGTGCCCACCATTGCCGAGGCCGGAGTGCCGGGCTACGACTCGGTGGTCTGGTACGGGTTCTTTGCGCCGGCGAAGACGCCGCGGCCGGTCGTCGAGACCCTGCACAAGGAGATCGTCGCGGTCCTGCGCAAGCCCGACGTGGCGAAGATCATCGTCGATGGCGGTAACGAAACGGTGGGCAATACGCCTGCGGAGTTCACCGCGCTGGTGCGCGCCGAAGCGAAGAAGTGGGGTGCCCTCGGCCGCAAGCTCGGCGTCACCCTGGACTGACGCCTGCAAGGAAAACCCGGGTCAGACACGCATT